>JADJVI010000030.1 GCA_016710645.1 Actinomycetales bacterium
GGGTGGGACCCGGCGATCCAGCGGCGCACCGTGCGCTCTTCGACCCGCAGCAGCCGTGCAGCCGCCCGCTGATCCAGGCCGAGGGATTCGGTCAGCGAGCGGAACTCCGCGGCCGTCATGGCCGCGGAGTGCGCGGTGTGGGTTGCGTTCACTCGGCGCTCAAGTCGGCCTGGATGGCAAGGGCCTCGCGCATCTCGGTTTCGGTCGCTTCGTCGATCTCGGCGTTCTCGTCGTAGTCGGTGCCGAGGGCGAAGAAGGCGGCGATCTCGTAGGGCTGCGCGTTGTACTCGCGGGCGATGGTGGCGATGGTGGCCATTTCGGCTCCCCTTCCGGGTCTAGGTCTGGGCCTCTTGCCCTGTCCTGATAGCTCTATTCTATGTCCTACGGTAGGACACCGCAAGTCCTGTGAGAGGGAATCCGTGTGACCCTCGTCACACTCCTGAGTCAGTCCTTGCCCAGCCACCGGTCATATGCCTCCGCGACAAGATCGGCGTCGGTCTTCCGGATCTTGACCGGCCAGATGTGGCTCGGCCACAGCGTGCCCTCCGTGCCGATTTCGTCGCCTACCCGCCAGGGTGGTGGTGTCCACCAGGAGGTAGTTCCCGCCTGCGCTGCCGTCGAGACGATTACACTCCCGCGCGATCTCACGGAGGGTCTTCTGCGTCGGGCGAGTACTCATGATCCGTCTCCTTCTTCGCGGCCCCGCTTGCCCCATCGTCCGGACCCGGGCCGGTTGTCCTGCCATTCGTCGATCTGCTCCCGCGTCCACGTCGGGTGCGGCCGATCATGGTCGGCTCCGGGAGTCGACCATCCAGACGGTAGTCCTGCACCGTCCTGACGGATAGACCCAGGCGCTGCGCGACCTGCGGCACCGTGAGGCGGTCCTTGCCGTTGCTCTCGGGCGCATCGCCCGGAATGCCTCGGCGGCGTCCTCCGTAGAGGAGACGAGGTCGGCGAACCTCTCGTGCCGCCGGACCGCGGCAATATTCATCGCCATCCTGACGATGGCATCGATCTGCCGGGGGACCCGGTGGCCCCCGTAGATCAGCGCGGCCTCGCTGTAGATCAGCGCGGCCGCGCGCACGGCGTCTACGAGGGCCTCGACCCCACGGTCGTACAGATCCCGCCATTCGGCCGGGGTGGAAGGGGGCACGGGCTCCGCGGCCCATGCCGCTCGGGCGCGCGTCTCCGCCTCCCGCAGGGCACGCCGCATCGGGTCGGCCCTGCGGCCGTCGAGGTCGGTCACCGGGATGGTGCGCAGGTCGGTCTCGATGCCCGCGAGGTCGCACCAGTCGGCAGTGATCTGCTTGATGAGCACCCGCATAGGGAGGAGGTTGCTGCTCATTCGTCAGCCTCGATCTCGTAGTCCGCGCACTTCGTCATCGCTGCCTCTCTCGGGCCGGTCCGTCCTGCCCTCCTGAGGACTACACTACCGTATCCGATACGGTAGTGTCAACAGTGACCCTCGTCACCCTCCCACTAGTGCAACTCTGGCCCCACTCTGCGGGGCGTACGCCGTCGCGCGAGGGCTGGCCGTGGTCAGGGCGGGTGACTGACCCGAGCTTAGGGCACACCATAGGGCACACTTAGGAGTGCTGGGCAGGTGCCGGAGTGACATCCTGCGCTCTGAGAGAGCGTGATTCGCGGAGCCGACGGGGGGACTCGAACCCCCAACCCCCTGTTTACAAGACAGGTGCGCTGCCAATTGCGCCACGCCGGCACACCCGCCGGAACGGGCCGCACAAGCCTACCCGGGCACGGCATACTCGCCGTCATGCCCAGCGCCGGTCACCTCCTGGCCTTCCTCGCCGCCGCCGCAATCATCGTCGCGATCCCCGGCCCGAGCCTGCTGTTCACCATCGGCCGCGCGCTAACCGTGGGCCGCCGCGACGCCCTGCTCACCGTCGCCGGCAACGCCGTCGGCCTGTTCGTCCAGAGCGTGCTGGTCGCGGTCGGCTTGGGCGCGGTCCTCGCGGCCTCGGCCACGGCATACACGGCCGTCAAACTCCTCGGCGCCGCCTACCTCGTCTACCTCGGCGTCCAGGCGATTCGCCACCGCGCCGACCTCGCCACCGCGCTGCGCACCACCGAGACGGCCGGGTATGCCGTGCCCGTCACCCCTCACTGCGCGCCTCGGGCAGGACTCATGGTCGGGCTGACCAACCCCAAGACGCTGGTGTTCCTGTCGTCGCTCTTGCTCATTCGTCGACCCGACAGGACCGGCGAGTCTGCAAATGGTCACGCTCGGAACGCTTTTCGCAGTCCTGGCGGCAATCGGCGACTCGATCTGGGCGCTCGGTGCCGGCACGGCTCGCGACTGGTTCGCCCGATCGCCGCAGCGTTTGGGAACGGTCGGCGCTGCTGGCGGCTCGCTGATGATTGCCCTGGGGGTCGCCGCCGCGTTGACCGGTCGCACCGACTAGGGACCGCTGCTTTGGCCACAAGATCTCCTGAAATAGGGGCTCCTACCTCTTGTGCTAGAACACCTGTACGTCATACACTTGTTCTATGACGACGCTCGCTCTCGACCCGCAACCACTCGGCGGTATGCCGTGTGGTGGTCGGTGGGAGGGCCGTGGCGCGGCAGCGAAGCCGGCGGTGGTGGGGGTTTCGACCACGGTGGTGCATGCGACCTGCGATCAGATCCTGGCCCGACTGTCGTCTCCTGAAGCCGGTGTGGTCGTGTCGAGCGTGGACGTGCAGGAAGTGGATCGGCTCGCTCGTCGGGTGGAGGCGGTGCGGTTGGCGTTGGTCGCTGCTGCGGATCGGCAGCAGGTTCATCGTCGGTGTGGGCATTCGTCGACGTCGGCGTGGGTGGCTAGCGCGACGCGTTCTGGGGGTGCTGCGGCGGCTCGGGATGTGGCGTTGGCGACGGCGTTGGCTGATGGGTTGGACCGCACCCGGGTGGCGTTCGAGGCTGGTGAGGTCTCTCGCTCGAACGCGGGGATCATCGCCAGGACCATGGGCAAGTTGCCCGAGACGATCACGGTGGTGGATCGGGAGCGGGTCGAGTCGGCGTTGGTGCGGGATGCTCGCCGGTTGGACCCGGGCCGGTTGGATCGGGCGGCCAGGATGGCGTTGGCTGCGGCGGAGAAGACGGCGGCTGAGGTGGCCGATCATGTCGAGGCGCAGTTGGTGGATGAGGAGCGTCGGGCCTACCGGTTGGCGACGGTGACCATGCAGGACTTGGGCGATGGGACGACGAAGTTGGCGGCGACGTTGCCGACGCCGGCAGCGAAGGCGCTGGGCAAGGTGTTGCAGACGATGACCGCGCCCCGACGCGACCACCTCCGGAAAGCTGCCGAGGCCGCGTTGGCGGACGGGCAAGCCCCTGCCGGGTGCCTGGACGACGGCTCGGTCGCTGCTGACTTGTTGAGCGCCACGGGCACGCACGAGCACCCGGCGTTCGGTGCCGGTTCGCATGGCACGTCTGGCACTGGTGCCCACCCGCAGTTCGGCGCCGGCGTGAGGGGCACGGCCAGGGCGAAGGGGGCAGGCACCGACAGCCGGGCGCCGTCCGGCCGCGATGCCTGCCAGGGCCGGGACATCGTGAGGGTCGGAACGCGGACTGGGCCGACATTGACTGGGCCCACCGTCGTGGCCGGGCGTTGACCGAGTTGATCGAGCACCTGGACACCGAGAAGCTGACCGGGAAGGTCGCCTCCACCGTCATCGTCACGATGACCGCCGAGCAAGTGATGGGCGCCGCGAAAGCAGCCCAACTCCAGCAGGCGATCCACGAGGCGACCGGGACGCTCATCGACATGGCTCCGAGTTCCGGGGCAGCGACCACCGACACCGGACAGTTGATCTCCGCGAGTGCCGCGAGGCGGATCGCCTGCAATGCCGGGATCTTGCCGGTGGTGTTGGGTGGACCCGGACATGTCCTGGATGTCGGTAGACAGGAACGGTTCTTCACCGAGCACCAACGCACCGCCCTGGCGACCATCTACGAAACCTGCGCCGCGCAAGATTGCGACCGACCGTATGCGTGGTCCGAGTTGCATCACGAGGACCCGTGGTCCAAAGGCGGGTTGACCGATCTCGACCGCGCCATCCCACTGTGCGGTTTCCACCACCGCAAGATGCACGACCCCGGCTACCACCACGAGATCACCCGAGATGCCCAGGCACACGGAAACGGCGCGGGGGCGAAGACCGTCCACTTCACCCTGCGGGCATAGCGCCGCCGCGCGTCCTCGTCATCAAACTCGCTGACCGGCCGGACAGCGCTGCGTCGGGGGCGAAGACTGCCAACTTCCAGCTGCGCACCGAGCCACCCACGGGCGAAGCCTGGCCACCCGGCTCCGGCTAGGCAGAACGTGCCCGTTGGCGCACTCCTTGCCTAGCGGCCAATCGACACTCGCTTCACCGCCGGTCAGCACCTCGCCTCACCGCCGGTCAGCACCTCGCCTAGCGGCCGGTCGGCAATGGGCCGAGGAATCCCGGCGCCGAGCTGAGCGGCCACCAGAGCACCGCTCCGCCCCGCACGAAGGCCCACACCGCTAAGGCCAGCGACGCGGCGACGAGCATCCCGACGACGACGTCGGTCATCAGCCCGGCCCGCACCACGCCGCGCACCATCGACCGCGACCCGCGCCGCAAGGACGCCCCGCCCGGCCCCCACCACGCCATGAGCAGCGACGCCACCGCACCCACCCCGAGCCCCAGCGGATGGACCGGTGTCGGCGCCCCACCCGTCGCCGCAGCCAAAGCCAGGGCCACGCAGAACACCATCGCCACGCCGACCAGCACCGGCAGCACTGCCCCGAGCACCGCAGCCAGGGCCGCCGTGACGACATGCACGGGAGACAGCGCGATCGACAGCGGCACATCGCGCCGCCGATGCCCGAACTCATGCCGTCGCAGCAGCAAGGAGGTCATCGCCTTGTCGGCGAACCGCGCCATCCACGCCCACACCAGCGCCAGCAGCAGCGCCGCCATCGGCGCATTGGCCGCGAGCGCCCCGGTGAGGGCCACCCCCGCGAGCAACGTCCCGGAGCGGTCCGGACGTCCGATCCGCGGGTCGGTCTGCCCAGGCTCGACACTCCACTCCTCGTCCCAGGTCGAGACCTCTCCGTCCCACTCCTGGGAGTGCGGCTCGACATCCTGGCCCTGCCACGCCTGCGGCACCGCGCCGCCCGGACCCCAGACCTGCTGCTGCGGCAAGGCCCGAGTATGCCGTGGTGCCCCCTGGTCAACCGCAGCGGGAGCAACGCCGTAGGGCGGCGAATAGCCCACGTAGGGAGGGGAATGGGGAGGCGAAGCGGGTGGCGAGCTGGGATCGGGATAGATCGGCAACACAGTCGTGGCGACATCGCCATCGGCATACCGACGCAGTCCCGCAAGGACAGCGTCCACCGGCGGACGCTGAGCCGGATCCGGTGACAACGCGGCGGCGAGCAAGGGCGCCAGCCGAGGATCAACCCCGCCCAGGTCGAACTGCCCGGACCGCACCCGCGCGAGGACGACGTCCATGCCCCCCGACCCGAACGGCGGCCGGCCGGTCGCGGCATACGCGAGCGTCGCCGCCCATCCCCACCAGTCGGTCGCGCCGGTCACTTCGGCGCCCTCGATGATTTCCGGCGCCAGATACCCCGGCGTCCCCATGACCAGCCCCGAGGAGGTGAGCCGCACGTCATCGGCCACGTGAGCGATGCCGAAGTCGATGAGCACCGGCAGCCCGTCGTCGTCGAGCATGACATTGCCGGGCTTGAGATCGCGGTGCACGATGCCCGCGGCATGGATCGCGTCGAGAGCGTCGGCCAACCCCTGTGCGAGGGTGAGCAGGGCCGGTCCGGACAACGGCCCGTATGCCGTGACGACGTCGTCGAGTGGGTCGCCACCGATGTAGCGGGTGACGAGATAGGGCAACGGACCGGAGATGTCCGCGTCGAAGACCGGAGCCACCCGGGGATGATCGACGCGGGCCAGGGTGTCGAGTTCACGCTGCAGCCGGTCGCGGGCCTCCGGGTCCTCGGCAATGTGCGGGCGGAGCACCTTGATCGCGACCGCCCGGCCGGACGGGTCCAGCGCGAGGTGGACCACGCCCATCCCGCCTTGACCGATGCGCTGGATCAACCGATATGGACCTAGTCGCTCGGCGAGCCGCTCGGTCGGGGCGGCGGGAACCGCGCCGCCCGGCATAGCGCCACCCGGCATACCAGCGCCTGCCACCGAGCCCCCACGAACACCTGGTGAACCGGCACCGGAAGGCGACGCACCGGCATACCCATGCCCCGCAGGGGGCCGTGCCGATGTCGTCATGGAGACAACGGTAAGGGACTACTGCTGGATGTAGTCCTTGAGATGGTCGCGCTCGGACTGCAGCGCGTTGATGCGGTGCTTGACGACGTCGCCGATGCTGACGATCGCGGTGAGTTCGCCGTCCTGGACCACGGGCACGTGGCGGATGCGCCGGTCGGTCATCATCTGGGCCAGGCCCTCGACCTCGTCGCCGCCCTCGCAGGTGTGCACCTCGCTGGTCATGATCGCGCTGACCGCCGACCCGAGCACGTCGGCGCCCGAGCGGTGCAGGTGGCGCACCACATCGCGCCCACTGACGATGCCGGCTACGGCCTTGCCGTCCTCGCTGACCACGAGCGCGCCGATGCCGTGCTCGGAGAGCACCGAGAGCAGGTGGGCCACGGTGTCGTCGGGGCGGATGGTCACGACGCCGCCACCCTTGTTACGCAACACGTCGGAGATCCTCATGGGTCGACCGTAGAGCCAATCGGCCTCTCGCGCCAGCGATCCGAGCGCGCCCCGGAGCCGTCACAAGCGCGGGGCGGCCCGCGATCAGCGGCCTTGGACCACCCGTGGGGTGCGTCGCCGAGCCGTCACTACCGGGGTACGCACCACCCGCACCGGGCTGGCTGCCGTCGAGCCGCGCACGACGAGCTCGGGGGTGTAGACGTACTCCGCGCGGGAGGCATCCGACCCACGGATCTCATCGAGCAGCGCGACGACAGCCGCCTCAGCCATGGCCATGACGTTCTGGCGGATCGTCGTCAGTGGTGGGTCCGTGAAGGCCACCAGTTGCGAGTCGTCATGGCCGACGATCGACACGTCCTCGGGCACCCGCAGGCCACGCGAGCGCACCGCGCGCACCGCCCCGAGCGCCATGAGGTCGGATGCCGCGACGATCGCCGTGACGCCCCGGTCGAGCAACCGCGCCGCCGTCGCCCCGCCTTCCACCGTGAAGAGTTGGTTGTCGACAGATCGTCGAGGGTGCGTGGCGTGGCCTGGTGAGCCGGGTCATGGCCGCCGGAAGCCCGCCGTCTTGCGCACCACCGGCACGAAGCGCACCGGACCCGCGGCCAGGCCGATCCGCCGGTGGCGGAGTTCCACGAGGTGAGCGACCGCGAGCTCGACGGCGGCCACGTCGTCGTTGATGATCGCGGGCACCGCGAGCCCGGACCTCGCCGTTGACCAGCACGAGCGGCAATCCCAGCTCGCGCAGCCGGAAGTAGCGCGCGAGATCGGCTTCGGTGTCGGCGTGCAGCCCGAGATGTTGATGATGCCGCAGACGCCGTGGTCGAGCAGCAGACTCGTGACGTCTTCGTCTCGTGCACTCCCCGGCGGTCTGGGTGCACAGGATCGGCGTATAGCCCTGCCGCGCCAAAGCTGACTCGATGATCTGGGCAAACGCGCGGGAAGATCGGGTTGGTGAGCTCGGCAGGATAAGCCCGACCAGGCGGCGCTCTTGCGCCGCAAATAGGTCGGTCGTTCGAAACCCAGCACGTCCAGAGAGGTCAGCACCGTCTGGCGAGTCGCCTCCTGCCCCCGGGTGGTTGTTGAGCACCCGGGACACGGTCGCCTCACTCACCCCGGCATAAGCCGCGATCCGACGGCGCGCCCGCACCATCGCAGATCCCTCCCGAATCCTCAGCCGCCGCCGGTCGGCACCAGGTGTGGATGCTGACGGTCGGTTCGGACGCCTCCAAACGCAGCGCACCTGCGACCTGCCGAGCGGCGCCACCCAATCGTGCCAGGGCCTGCTCGCTACCCGGAAGTAGCCGCAGATCGAGGTCTATCGGCGCATGGGCATCGCGGGCGAGCGCACCAGCGCGGTCTCCCCGGCGCCTCCCGCAGGAAGGGATTCAGGACATCGCGACCGGCACACAGCCAGCGCATCCCGCCGCGACGCAAGGCGACCGACTCGCGCCGCACGCCATGAGGGCGCCGGTATGCCGTGCGCAGACTCTCGTCC
>JADJVI010000031.1 GCA_016710645.1 Actinomycetales bacterium
TCGACGTCGTGGACCGAGTAGGCCACATCGTCAGACCAGTCCATAACCTCGGCTTCCAGGCAGCGATCGTCCGGCTCGGCACCCTCGCGGAACCAGTCGAAGACTGGCCGATCGTCCTCGTAGACACCGAATTTGGCGGTGTCGCCGGGGCCCTCACCGCGGCCCCATGGGTATTTCGTCGCCGCGTCGAGGCTGGCCCGGGTGAGGTTGAGACCGGCCGGCCGGCCGTCGGGGTGGACGCGCTTGGCCTCCAGGCGGGTGAGGATCCGCAGTGTCTGCGCGTTGCCCTCGAATCCACCGATCCCAGAAGCCAATTCATTGAGCACCGACTCGCCATGGTGTCCGAACGGCGGGTGGCCGAGATCGTGGGCGAGGCACGCCGTGTCGACGACGTCAGCGTCACACCCGAGGGCCGCACCGAACTCCCGCCCGATCTGGGCCACCTCCAGCGAGTGGGTCAGCCGGGTGCGGATGAAGTCGTCGGACCCCGGCTGCACCACCTGAGTCTTGGCCGACAGTCGCCGCAACGCTGCCGAGTGCAGCAATCTGGCGCGGTCCCGGGCAAAGTCGTCGCGGTCAGCCCGCTTGTGAGCCGGGTCTTCGGCCACCCACCGCTGCCGGTCGCGAGCGGCATAGGTCATGCCCTCACCGGGTCCTGAGCCGCACGATATGGCCCAATACGCCTGGCACCCAACCAGTTTGGTGGTTGAGCCACCTGGCGCTGACGAGGTTCTGCGGCACGATGACCATGTCGTCCTCGGACCCCATGAGTCCGAGGTCGGTGCCATAGACGTCGGTGACCATCCCCCACCGCAGGTCAGTCGCGCTCTCCAGGAAGGCGCCCAGGCCCACTCCCCACCGGTGGGTGACGACGGCGTAGTCCTCCCGGTCGCGCTCTTTCACGGCATACCAGCCGTCCATCGCGGCATCGAGCGCGGAGCCGAGCGCCGGCAAGTCGGTGACGTCGACGTCGGCCGCGCGCAGCGCCGCCAGGTCGGTGTCGAGGGCTGCCCGTTGCTCCTCGGATAGGGCGCGCCAACGCGGCCGTCCGGGCAGGGCATCGTCATCAGGCATGCCGTCCGCAGCGCCGTCGGCGGCGGGGGCAGCGGCCGAGTCCGGCTCGCGCCGGTCACCCTTGGAGAACCAGCCCATGGGGCCAGCCTAACGATCCCCGGCGCTCACAGCCCTGCGAGTTGGGCTCGGGCCCGGGTCACCCAGGCAGGCACCTCGCCATAGCGCTGCGACGGGATGGGCTCGTATGCCGCGCAGCACTCGACGAGGGTCTGCATCCGGCGCGTTCGGGTGGTCTCCTGCTTGGCCGACACGACCCACCAGATGCACGACTTGCGATAGCTCGGTGCGGCCAACGCCCAGAACGCTGACGCCCGATCATCGGCTGCCAACAACGCCGCATAGTCGGGCGGCAACTGCCCCGCCTCGGCCTGCTCGTAGGCGTAGATGCCCTGTTTGTCCTCGCTGCGAGCCGCGTAGGCGGCCAGTCCGGCAGGATGCATCCGGCCTTCCGCGGTCAGCTGCTCGATGAGTGCGATGTTGACCTTGCTCCAGGTGCTCCCCCGACGTCGCGGGGACCAGCGCTGCCGCACCGCGTCAGGGCCCATGCTGTGCACCACTGAGTCGATCCACCCGAAACACAGCGCCTCGGGCACGGCGTCCTCCCAGGTGAGGCCGCGCGGCTCAATGTGCTTCTTACGCAGACCCATCCACAACTCGCTCGCCGAATCGTGATGCGCTGCAAGCCAATCGCGAAACTCACTGGACGACTCGAAGAAGGTGACCTCGGGCTGGGAGGAGGCGGACGGCATACCGAATCACCCTCCCGAGACGTCGAGTTCGGCCTCGGCCACGAGCGCACGCTGGGCCTCGGTGAGGTCGGGCGAGTCGAGCCAGCCCTCCGGGAGGACGACCTTCTTGGGGGTGCCGGCCCGACCGCGTTGGCCCTCGGCGTCGGCGCCCGGCCAGGGCGCAGCCGGGTCGAGCCCTGCCAGCAGCTCGTCGAGCGCGGCGAGCGAGTCGACGAGCGCGAGCTGGTTGCGCAACGTGGGCCCGGCGGGAAAGCCCTTGAGATACCACGCGATGTGCTTGCGGATGTCTCGGCAGCCGCGCCGCTCGTCGCCATAGAAGTCCACCAGGTATGCCGCGTGGCGGGCCAGCGTGGCGGCCACCTCACCGAGAGTGGGCTGCACCCGCTCAGGGCGACCGGCGAAGGCCGCGGATAGATCGGCGAACAGCCACGGTCGACCGAGGCACCCGCGCCCGACCACGACTCCGTCACAGCCGGTCTCGGCAACCATCCACAGCGCGTCGTCAGCCGACCAGATATCGCCGTTGCCGAGCACCGGGATGTCGGGCAGCGCCTCCTTGAGCCGGGCGATCGCGCTCCAGTCGGCCTGGCCGGAGTAGTGCTGGGAGGCAGTCCGGCCATGCAATGCGACGGCAGCCACCCCCTCGGCCGCCGCAATCCGTCCGGCGTCAAGGTAGGTCTGGTGGTCCTCGTCGATGCCGATCCGCATCTTGACCGTCACCGGGACGTCGCGCCGGGCGCCCTCTTGGACGACGGCCGCGACGATCGACCGGAAGAGGTCGCGCTTCCAGGGCAGCGCCGAGCCGCCCCCCTTGCGGGTCACCTTGGGCACCGGACACCCGAAGTTGAGGTCGATGTGGTCGGCGCGGTCCTCCTGCACCAGGATCCGCGCAGCGGCGCGGGCGGTCACGGGGTCGACGGAGTAGAGCTGCACCGAGCGCGGCTGCTCGTCAGCGTCGTGCTCGATGAGGCGCATCGTCTCGGCGTTGCGCTCGACCAGCGCGCGCGAGGTGATCATCTCCGAGACGTAGAGGCAGTCGCCCCCGAACTCGCGACACAACCGCCGGAAGGCCCGGTTGGTGATGCCCGCCATCGGCGCGAGGACGACGGGGGTCGCGATGGCATGCCGTCCAAGCTGCAGGGGCGGCAGCGTCGGAACAAGGGCAGTCGGCATCCGCCCATTGTCTCAGCGAGCGCCGCTGCGGTCACATCGCGCCGTCACCAACCAAGGCGGCCTCTGGCCAGCGGCCGGCTCGCTTGGTCAGCGCAGGATGGCCAGCAGGCCGGGCTCCGGGCGCCCAGCAGCACGAGCCTTCGGTTGCAGCCACGAGAAGGCCGCCAAGACCGCGTCGATGCCCTCCAGATACTCCGTGACGGCATCCGACTCCTGACCGCGCAGCCGAGCCAGCACGACGGCATACCGGTCGGCCAAAGCCAAGGCTTCCTCGGGGCTACGCCACCCGATGAGTATGCCGTCCGGCACCGACGGAAACCCGTCCGGCACCGTCCCCCACCACCCGTCGGGGGTGTCTTCCTCGGGGATACCGCGCCGCTGCAGGATGACGACCGCCTCGTGGCCGCTGGTCCACGGCGAGCACTGGGCCCGACGCCGACTGTGTGCGTCCGCAGCCGCGAGCACCGTGTCGAGATCGGGACCGATCAGATCGGCTGCGGCCACGGCATACACGCTCAGCGTCGCGCTCACGAATCGACCCTATCGGCCGGCCGGAGCGGCGAGGCGGTCGCCCTCACGTGCCTCTCAGGTCACCTCGCGGGCGAACTCGGCGATGATCGCGCTCGTCTTCCAGGGATGGGTGAGCGGCATCAGGTGACTCCCCCCACGGATGGTGCGCACCCGGCAGTCTCGCGCGTGGGCGGCATACTGCCGGGTGTTGACCGCCACCTGGTCGAGAGTGCCGTGCACGATGAGCACCGGGCAGGTGACGGTGTCGAGCAGATCGGGCCGGCCGCCCGCCATGACCTCGGCCCACATCGTCGGGATGTCGGTGAAGTAGTAGCCCTCGCGCAGGATGGGACCTGCGACCTCCGGCGGCGAGATCCGCGACAGGATCCGGTCGTTGAAGCGGGTCATCCGTTCTGGACCGGCCGTCTCGGTCGCCCAGCCGAGCGCCCGATAGACCGCGGCGCCCGGCCCCGACGGCACTGCTGTGGACCCCATGAGCACCAGCCCGGCGAGACGGTCGCTGTGTTGGGACGCGTAGGTCATCGCGACATAGCCGCCCAGTGAGTGCCCCGCCAGCACGACCGGTATGCCGTCCGGCGCGGACTCCACGGCACGCGCGACGATCTCGACCGCAGCGCCCATGGTGAACGGGATGTCGACGGACTGGCCGTGCCGCGGCAGATCGGGCGTGACCACCTCGAACTCAGGCTCCAGCCAGCGGCGATGGGCGGCCCACTGGACCCCGCTCACGCGGGTGCCGTGCACGAGGACCAACCGGGCGCGAGGAGCTTTCACAAGCACCAGCCTAGAACTGCGGCTTGCTGCCGATCGCCCTCATCACGGCTGTTCTGCTGTCGCCCGCAGGCCGACTCCCAGTGTCATCCCCCGGCCCAGGTCGGCGGTCGGCAGGTCAGCGACGAACCAGGTGCGGCCCGCAGAATGTCCCACCGCGCCCAGCGGGGATGCGCAGCGGGCCCCAGCATCGCTACATTTTGCGATGGCTGCCGGGGGATGGCCTCGGGGGAAGACGGGGGTCGGAACATGCTGGGCACTCAGGGGGAATCCAGGCTTGGCGATGCGGCGAGGCCGACCCGCGTGACAGTCGGAGTCTTGACCTTCCACCGACCCCACCACATCACTGAGGTCGTCCGCGCGGTTCACGATCAGATCCTCGCCCTCGATCCATCCCGGTTCGACGCGCAGTTGGTCGTCGTCGACAACGACCCAGGGGGCAGCGCCAGCGAGCCAGTCCTGGGCCTCGGCCTGAGTCGGGTGCGGTATGTCATCGAGCCGACCCCGGGCATCGCCGCCGGGCGCAACCGGGCCCTCGCCGAGGCAGCCGGGTCGCACGTCGTCCTCTTCCTCGACGACGACGGTCGCCCGGGCCCCCGCTGGCTCGAGCTCATGCTCGAGGCGTGGCTGCGTAGCCGCCCGGCCGCTGTCGCCGGATGGGTGGATACCCAGCACGAGGGACCAGTCGACGCGTGGATCCAGGCCGGCGGCTTCTTCGAGCGGCGCCGATGGGAGGACGGTCAGCTCCTGGATGCGGCGGCCTGTGGCAACCTGCTCATCGACCTCGACCAACTCGGCACGCTGCGCTTCCTCACGGGTTTGGGCCTGGCTGGCGGCGAGGACACCCTCCTCACCCGCCAGCTCGTGGCGCGAGGAGGACGGATCGTCTTCTGTCGCGACGCCGTCGTCGTCGATATCGTCTCGACAGAGCGAGTCACTCGGCGCTGGGTGTTGATCCGGTCTCTGAGCCACGGCAATCAGGGCGGCCTGCTCGACATGTGCCTGTCAGACTCGCCGGCCGCGCGATTGACAGCGGGTCTCGGCGGACTGGCCAGGATCGGGGGCGGCGCTGCCCGCGCCGCCGTGGGTGTGCTCGGAGGTTCCCAGCGGGCACGTGCCCTCGGCGCCCGGACGGCGATGCGCGGCGTGGGGATGACGTTGGCAGCGCTGGGCTTGACCTACAACGAGTACGCCAGGGATCGCAGCGGGCTGCGCCGGCTCGCTCGGGCACCTGAAGTCCTGCGACCCGGCAACCTCGCCACCACGGATGCCGCCCAGCCGGGGGCCGTTGTCAGGACGACGGCATGATCTCTGCCGGGGCACGAGCCGTGGTGCGTCGGGTGCGAAAGCCGGTCGATGCCGTCACCGGCCCGCTGCTCGGGTCGATCATCAGCGTGGCATCACCCGATCCGATCCTCGTCCTTACCTTCGACGACGGTCCAGCGCCCGGGGTCACCGAAGGCTTGGCTCAACTCGTGGTGGACGCTGGAGGGTCGGCCGTTTTCTTCGTCCTGCTGACCCGGGCCCGTCAGGAGCCCGGCCTGCTTCGCGATCTCGCGGCTGCAGGACACGAGATTGCCCTGCACGGCCTGGACCATCGACGGCTGCCGACGTTGACCCGATCGGCCGCCCAGCTCTGGGTGCAGGACGGTAAAGCCGAACTCGAGGACCTCATCGGCCAGGAGGTGCGCTGGTTCCGGCCCCCCCATGGGGCCCAGAACCCGAGGACCCGCCTTCAGGCGCAGCGCGCGGGCCTCACGACCGTTCTCTGGTCCGGAACCACCTGGGACTGGAAGGACGTCTCCGAGGCAGACCGGATGACCAAGGCCCTCGCGGACTCACGACCGGGCGCGATCCTCTTGGCGCACGACGGGACCGCGGACGCGACGGACCTCGCCGCCGAGCCGAAGCCGCCAGAGGTCGACAAGTTCGCGTTGCTGAGCGCCTTGCTCGACGCGTGGTCAGAACGGGGGTTGCGCACGGTGACCCTGTCCGACGCGCTCAAGACTGGTATGCCGGTTCGTCGCCTCAGCTTTTCCGACTGAGGACTGCGGGACGAGACGGTTCAGGCTCCGATGAGGCGAGCGGCGAGGTAACCCTCGACCTGGTCCAGGGCAATGCGCTGCTGGGCCATGGTGTCGCGCTCGCGAATCGTCACCGCGTGGTCGTCAAGGGTGTCGAAGTCGACGGTGATGCAGAACGGCGTGCCGATCTCGTCCTGGCGACGGTAACGCTTCCCGATCGCGCCGGCGTCGTCGAACTCGACGTTCCAGTTGCGCCGCAGCGTGGCCGCGAGGTCGCGGGCCTTGGGCGACAGGTCGGCATTGCGCGAGAGCGGCAGCACCGCGGCCTTGACCGGCGAGAGCCGCGGGTCCAGGCGCAGCACGACCCGCTTGTCGACGCCACCCTTGGTGTTGGGGGCCTCGTCCTCGGCGTAGGCGTCGACGAGGAAGGTCATCAGGCTGCGCGATAGACCGGCTGCGGGCTCGATGACATAGGGCGTGTAACGCTCACCGGTGGCCTGGTCGAAGTAGGACAGGTCGGTGCCGGAGTGCGAGGAGTGCGACGAGAGATCGAAGTCGGTGCGGTTGGCGATGCCCTCCAGCTCGCCCCACTCCGAGCCGGTGAAGTTGAAGCGGTACTCGATGTCGACGGTGCGCTTCGAGTAGTGCGACAGCTTCTCCTTCGGGTGCTCGTAGTGGCGCAGGTTGTCGGCCTTGATGCCCAGCTCGACGTACCAGCGGGTGCGCTCGTCGATCCAATATTGGTGCCACTCTTCGTCCTCACCCGGCTTGACGAAGAACTCCATCTCCATCTGCTCGAACTCGCGGGTGCGGAAGATGAAGTTGCCGGGCGTGATCTCGTTGCGGAAGCTCTTACCGGTCTGGGCGATGCCGAACGGCGGCTTCTTGCGGGCGGCCTGCTCGACGTTCTTGAAGTTGATGAAGATGCCCTGGGCGGTCTCCGGGCGCAGGTAGTGCAGCCCGCTCTCGTCGTCGACCACGCCGAGGTAGGTCTTGAGCATCATGTTGAAGGCCCGCGGCTCGGTCCACTGGCCACGGTTGCCGCAGTGCGGACACGCGATCTCAGCCAGCGGAATGTCGTCGGGGTTGACGTTGCCGGACTTCTTCGCGGCGGCCGCCTCCTGGAGGTGGTCGGCGCGTAGCCGCTTGTGGCAGGACAGGCACTCCACCAGCGGGTCGGAGAAGGTGCCGACGTGACCCGAGGCGACCCAGGTCTCGCGCGGCAGGATGATCGAGGAGTCCAGGCCGACGACGTCCTCGCGCGCATGGACCATCGACTTCCACCACTGCCGCTTGATGTTCTCCTTGAGCTCCACACCGAGCGGCCCGTAGTCCCATGCCGACCGCGTGCCGCCGTAAATCTCCCCACACGGGAAGACGAAGCCCCTGCGCTTGCAGAGGCTGACAACGGTGTCGACGGTGGAGGTGCTGGAAGCCATAAGGGACAGGTTATCGGCCCTCCCGCCCTGGGTCCGAAACGCGAGGGTATGCCGTGCGAAGACGAAGGTATGCCGTGCGTCTACCCTTGGGCCTCGTGAGTCTGCCCTTCCGCTCCAAGGTCGAGCACGCATCCGCGCCGTTCATCGAGCGCCTCAACGCGCTGCCCCGCGTGGCGGCCTTCCTCATCGTGCTGGCCTTGATGGCGGCCGGGACGTTCGTGCCGAAGGTGGGATTCCTCTTCACGCTCGTCGTGGCGGCCTTCCTGGGCTGGCTGGTCTTCCTCACCTGGCCGCGTTTGGTCGGAGTCGAGAAGCTCATGCGGATCGCAGTGTTGGCCCTGGTCGGGGCCGTCGCGATCATGCAGGCGTTTCCGCGCTGACCTCGCTCACGCTGGTGGTGGATTGGCTCGGAAATGACGGCCGGGACTCATAGCGCGCCCGAGTGCCGTAGACCCGGAAGCCCAACCGTTCGTAGAGGACCCGCGACGGGTTGTCGACGTTGACGCACAGATAGACCCGTTCCGCCCCGGCCTTGCGCAGCGCGGTGAGCGAGCGCGCGACGAGGTGCGCCCCTAGGGCTCTCCCCCGCCACGCGGGCACGACTCCGACCTGGTCGATCCAGCCATCGCACACGACGACGAAAGCCACCGGCATACCAGCCTCGTCGTAGGCGACCCGCGAGTCCCGCGGTCGGAAAGTCGAGTCACCGAGCAACTCCGCCAACCACTGCTGCTCTGGCACCGGCCGGTATGCCGGTCGATCGGCGAAGCTCGCGGCGAAAGCCGCGAAGAAGTCGGTTGCAGTGTCCGGGCCGAAGCGGCGCGTGGAGATGCCCTCCGGGCGCCGCACCCGGGGCACCGCCTTGAGCTTGTGCCGCATCACCGACTCTGCGAAGACCCGGTGGAATCCGTGTGCCGCGAAAAGGGATTCGGCCTCGATGGACATCGTTTCGGCGATGACGAGCGGGGAGTCTGCGCCCGCTTGAGCCTGACACCACTCGACGAGGTGGTCGCCGTGTCCTTGCCTTCGTGCCGACGGGTGCACCAGACCGGTCGCCGTGCGCCGGCCGCCACTGTGCCCCAACGCGGCAGCGGCCAGCAGTTCCGTGGTGTCGTCCCGGCCGGCGATGCCGACATCCGCGAGGAACAGGTCCCGCAGGTACGGACCGGCTGCCAGCTGAGGCAGACCGCCGTCGGCGTCCAGGCAGTCCTGGGCGAGAGCCATGAGGGCGGGCAGGTCCGCCTCCGTCAGCGGGCTCCAGTCGAGTACGGCCATGTCGCGCTCCTGACTGCGAGGACTCGCCGATGCGCTGCCCTCACGCTCCCATCACACCATGTCAAGAAGCCACCGCAGGCCTTGGGTCGGTCGTGACGCAAACTTGACAATGATTCTCATTTCCGTCATGATCTCGGCATGGCCCTTCCCTCTTCACAACTCCCCCGCCTCGCTTCCGCTTGGGTGGCCGGCCTCACCACCCTCGCTCTGGTCGGCGGATGTTCCTCGGGGACGTCCGGTTCGGCGGGAACTGGTGCGAGCGGATCTGGGTCGACCGGGCCGGACGGAGCAGCCGGTCAGATCGCAGTCGCGGCGGGCTTCTACCCCCTCGCGTATGCCGTGCAGCGGGTCGGCGGTGCCCACGTCAGCGTCACCAACCTCACCAAGCCCGGCGCCGAACCCCACGACGCGGAGCCCACCACCGCCGATGTCGGCGCCGTCAAGAAGGCGCGCGTCCTGGTCACTCTCGGCGGTTTCCAACCATCCGTTGACGCCCTCGTCGCCCAGGCGACCAGCGATCAACGCGTCCTCGACGCGGCCAAGACGACCGGCGCCCTGGGCAACGTCCACTCCAGCGTCGGCGTGGATCTGCATTTCTGGCTGGATCCCACAAACTATGCGGCGTTCGTCGATGCGGTGGGGACCACCCTTGCCGCGGTCGACCCGGCGAATGCCGGCACCTATCGCACCAACGTCGCCGCCTTCGTCGCCGACCTGGTCGCTCTCGACACGGCATACGCGACCGGCTTGAAGACCTGCACGTCGCGCACCATGGTGACCGGACATCAGGCGTTCGGCTATCTCGCCGCGCGATATGGGCTGACCCAAGTCGGGATCGCCGGAGTCAACCCGGAGCAGGAGCCCTCCGCCAAGGACCTCGCGGCCGTCGCCGAGACAGTGCGCTCGGCCGGGGTGCACACGATCTACACCGAGACGCTGGTCGAGCCCAAGTTTGCCCAGACCGTCGCCTCCTCGACGGGAGCGACACTGGCGGTGCTCGACCCGGTCGAAGGGATCACCGACGCTTCGCCCGGCAAGGACTACCTCGAGGTCATGCGCGCCAACCTGGCTGCCCTGCGCAAGGGACAGGAATGCTCATGAGCGCCTCCGCTGGCGGCACAGCCGGCCCGGTTATCGCATTGCAGGACGCTGCTTTCGGCTATGGCGAACGTCCGGTCGTCTCTGGGGTGACCCTCACCATCACGCCCGGTGAGGTCGTCGCGGTGCTCGGCCCGAACGGTTCGGGCAAGTCCACCCTGGTCAAGGGAATCCTCGGATTGGCCGATCAGTTCGCCGGGCAGGTCCACTTGTTCGACGTGCCTCGTCAGGAGTTCCGGGAGCATCCGCGACTCGGCTACGTGCCGCAACGGCATACCCTCTCCGGCACTGTACGAGCCACGGTGAGTGAGGTGGTCGCGACCGGACGGCTGTCGCGGCAGCCCTGGTATGGGCGCTATTCGGCGGCCGACGCAGCCCATGTCGAGCGCGCGCTCATGCTGGTCGGTCTGGCTGATCGGGAGCGGGTCGACGTCGCCGACCTATCCGGCGGGCAACAACGTCGGGTGCTCATCGCTCGGGCCTTGGCTGGCGAACCCGAGGTGCTGGTCATGGACGAGCCGACGGCCGGGGTGGATGCGGCCAATCAACACGTCCTGGCCGAGGTGCTCGCCCGCCTGGTCGCCGAAGGCCTGACCATCCTCGTCGTCACGCATGAGCTCGCAGCCTTTGCCGATCTTGTGACGCGGGTGATCGTGGTGGACAACGGTCACGTCCAATTCGACGGCGCGGCAACGGATTTCGCTGCTCGACGCGATGATGTACTCCACGACCACGACTCTCACCACCACGATGATGAGTTGTCTGCGCCTGCGCAGCCCCGGCAGGTCGTGCCTCGGTCGGTGGAGGTCCCTCGACCCGGGAGGCGTCATGGCTGAGATGCTCGCGTTGGATTTCATGCAGCGTGCGCTGGTCGCTGCCCTGCTCGTCGGGGCGCTCGCGCCGCTCGTCGGGGTCTTCCTCGTCCAGCGTCGGCTCGCGCTCATCGGCGACGGCATGGGTCACGTTGCGCTGGCTGGCGTCGCGGTCGGGGTGCTCACCGGCAGCTCGCCGGTCTGGGCCGCGCTTGTCGCTGCTCTGGTCGCGGCGGTTGTCGTCGAACTTATCCGCACCAGCGGCCACAGCCAGGGTGACGTCGCCCTCGCGATCATCTTCTACGGTGGCATCGCGGCCAGCGTCGTCATCATCTCGGCCTCCCCCAAGGGCACTCCGGGGACCCTCACGGCATACCTCTTCGGAGCCATCACGACGGTGACGCAGAGCGATCTGTGGATCTTCGGCGCTCTCACGGCACTGATCCTCGTGACCTTTGCGCTGCTGCGCTGGCGACTCTTTGCGGTCGCGTCGGACGAGGAGTACGCCCGCTCGGCCGGACTGCCGGTGTTGCCGCTCAATCTCGCGCTGGCCGCGTTGACGGCGGTGACCGTCGTCGTGTCGATGCGGGTCGTCGGCCTGCTGCTCATCAGCGCGCTGATGATCGTGCCCAACGCGGCTGCTCAGGTGCTCGGGCGCAGCTTCCGGTCGGCACTGTTCTGGGCCGTAGGGATAGGGGTCCTCTCCGCTGTCGGTGGCGTCGTCGTCTCGTATGCCGCCAACACCCCCTCGGGCGGCACCATCGTGCTGCTCGCGATCGCGGCCTATCTGGTCGCTGCGGTGGGGTCAGCGCTCGTGGGGCGCGCCCGTCGGGCGGCGCACCTGGAGGCCGAGAAGCACGGCCATGAACACGGCCCCGGCTGCGGTCACGAAGCTGTTCCGCATGATGACCACGTCGACTATCTCCACGACGGCCACCTGCACGCGCCGCATCTCGGGCACTACGACGAGCATGACCCGAGCCATGTCCACGCTGTTGGTGACCTCGACGCCGGAGGCCGGCGATGACCGAGACGGTGCGTCGGCCGACTCGCCAGCAGGCCGCCGTGCTCGCGGCCCTCGACGAGGTGCAGGAGTTCATGTCGGCCCAGCAGTTGCACTCGAGATTGCGGGAGCAAGGGGCCTCGGTCGGGCTGGCCACGGTCTATCGGACGCTCACGGCGCTGGCAGCCGACGACGAGGTCGACGTGTTGCGCACCGATGAGGGTGAGTCGGTCTATCGCCGCTGCGCGTCAGAAGACCACCACCACCACCTGGTATGCCGTGCCTGTGGCCGCGCGGTCGAAGTCGACGGGCCTGCGGTCGAAGATTGGGCGGCTCGGGTGAGCGCTGCCCACGGGTTCCGGGACGTGCGCCACACCCTGGAGATCTTCGGCACCTGCGATCGCTGCTAGCCAGCTACCCCGCGCCGCCAGCCACGTCCTCACCTTCACCGACCGCATGCCAGCGGCGGATAACCAGCAACAAGAATGAACGCCTCTTACACCGTTGGAGCGGCAGTCCCGCGTCTTGGCCAGCAACGAGGACGTGACGCTCCTCCCGGCCCGGATAGGCGCACAGCTAGCTCGTCGCGGTAGGCGCGCCGGCACCTGACACCGTGCGTCGGCAAGGCCAGGACAGCCCTAGCGCAACTGAAAGTGGACGGTCTTCGCCCCTGGTGCGTGTTCGAGTCGGGTGAGCTGGTGCAGGTAGCTGGGGTCGTGCATCTTCCGGTGGTGGTATCCGCAGAGGGGCACGGCTTTGTCGAGGTCGGTCAATCCGCCTCGTGACCATGGGTCTTCGTGGTGCAGCTCGGACCATGCGTACGGTCGGTCGCAGTCTTCCGCGGCGCAGGTCTCGTAGATGGTGGCCAGCGCCGTCCGTTGGTGCTCGTTGAAGAACCGGTTCTGTCTGCCGAGGTCGAGGATCTGACTCGGCCCCCCGAGGACGGCGGGGAGGATGTCGGCGGCGCAGGCGATCCGCCTCGCGTTGCTGACGGACAGGAGGTGTCCGGTGTCGGTGGTCGCAGCCCCGGAACTCGGGGTCAGCTCGATCAGGGCCCCGGTGGCGTCGCGGATCGACTGTTGGAGTTGGGCGGCTTTCGCTGCGCCCACCACTTGTTCGGCGGTCATGGTGACGATGACGGTGGAGGCGACTTTCCCGGTGAGCTTCTCGGTGTCTAGGTGTTCGATCAACTCGGTCAACGCCCGCCCACGACGCTGGGCCCAGTCGATGTCGGCCCAGTCCGCGTTCCGACCCTCGATCCGGTGTCCGCTCGCGCCCGTCGTCCCGGTAGTGCCCGTCGTCCCAGCGGCGCCGGCCCCGAACGACGTTCCCGCGGCTGTCCCGCCCGCTGCTGGCCCGCTGATGCCGGGGCAGCCGTGGCTGCTGGTGCTCGTGGCGCGCAGCAGGTCAGCGGCGACCGAACCATCGGTGAAACACCCGGCCGGTGTCTGCCCGTCGGCCAGGGCCTTCTCGGCAGCCTGGCGCAGGTGATCGCGGCGGGGTGCGGTCATCGACTGCAACACCTTCCGCAGCACCCCCGCGACTGTGGTCGGCAGCAGGGCCCGCAACTCGGTGGTGCCGTTGCCCAGGTCACGCAGGGTCACCGTCGAGGATCGATACGCGCGACGTTCCTCATCCAACAACTGCGCCTCAAGATGATCAGCGACTTCAGCGGCGGTCTTCTCCGCAGCAGCCAACGCGACCTTCGCGGCCCGGTCGAACTTCCCCGGGTTCAGATGCTTCGCATCGCGGACCAGGGAGGTGTGGACCTTCTCCCGCTCCACCGGCGACAGGGTCGTGGGCAGCTTGTTCATGGTTCGCACGACGATCCCGACATTCGACACCGAGACCTCACCAGCCTGGAACGCCTCACGGGTGAGGTCCAACCCGTCCGCCAACGCGGTCGCCAGCACAACATCACGTTGCGCGCTGGCACCCCCACTACGGGTCGTCGCAGCGACCCACGCCGACGTCGAGGAATGCCCGAACCGCCGGTGCGCCTGCTGTTGATCGGCCTTGGCTACCAGCGCTAACCGCAGCGCCTCGGCCCGGCGCGCGATCCGGTCGGCCTCGTGGATGTCGGAAGACGAGACCAGCACCCCGCCCTCGGCGGCGGCCAGCTTGGCATGGATCCCATCGAACGTTGCATGCAGCACCGCCGTCGAAAGCCCCACAACCCCCGGCTGCACCCGCTCCTCACCCGGGACCCCACCCACCGGCGCCGCACCCGGGACCCGGCCGGACGGCATACCGCCGCCTACCGCCGCCGGCTGTCGGTCGAGGTGAGTGATCGTCATGCATCCATAGTACTACTACATGTGTTCGAATTCAAGACTTGCAACGATAGGAACTAGGGAGTTTGAACTCGACCCTGCGCATCCGGACCTCAGTTGACGAGCACGGCCTTGGCGGTCTTGACGGTCACCTCCGTCGCTGGCCCGGGAACCACCACCTGATCCGGAATCGGAGCCCACGCTCCCCCGTCGACCCGGAAGTCAGCCGTCCACGTGACATCGACCCGGGCGGCATACCGACCAGCCGTGGCATAGGAATGCACGACGTCACCGCTGGGGTAGGTGCCACCCGCCGAGGTCGTCGGCGGCGAGGACTGACCATCACCGAACACATACGTGAACGACTGCACCCGTGGCCGGATCTGCACCTGATGCCCGAGCATCCGCGCCGGATCGATCACATCTACCTCACCCGGTTCGAACCCCTCCGCCGACCAGCCGATCCGGTAGAAGGTCTTCAACCCGACCAACGTGACATTCCCCTCCGGCTGCGTCGCAACCGCCGGCGTCGCCCACCTCGTCAGATGGAACGCCTCCAGAATCATCGCCATCGTCACCGCCGGCCTCGCCGTCGCCGGCGGATAACAGGTGCTCCCGACCTGACTCCACCCCGTGACCGGCGTCGTCCCCAGCACCGTCCGCCGGAAAATATCCGTCAACGGCCCCGGACCGCCACCCACCGGGCAGGCCAACAACGCCCAGGCGCAGTTGCTATCCCCCATCGTCCCCGCAGCCCGCTCACACGCACTCGCGAACCGATACTCATACCGCGGCTGCGGCCCACCACTCGCCGCGACAGCACCAGCACCGCCCGCCCCCGCCGGAGCCTCCGGCAGGTTGGCGGATTCCTTCTCGGAAATCCTGGTCGTCGCCCCATCGGAACGC
The DNA here is from genome assembly GCA_016710645.1 of Actinomycetales bacterium. Classification (GTDB taxonomy): domain Bacteria; phylum Actinomycetota; class Actinomycetes; order Actinomycetales; family Dermatophilaceae; genus Phosphoribacter. Next base: position 15,129 of record JADJVI010000031.1, read on the forward strand.
GTGTCGGCGTCTGCGTCCCCGCTGGCTTGCCCAACGACCAGCCCGACCAAACTCGTGAGTACAAGGGCTCTCACCAGGGACCCCTCGGAGTGGTCCCACTAGTCCACCCCTTTGATCGTCGCAACACGCCATCCATCCGAAAGCCAGACGAGTTGGACTTCCATATGCGCGGGCTTCTGCAGATCCGTGAGTGCGACCTTGCCTTGGGGGTCAATGACGTCCCGCCGCTCCTGTCGACCCTGAACGTCCACTGCTATCGACGACGGACTCCCCGAGCCCATGGGCACGACCAGCGAGATGGTGAGCGGGTCGCCTGCATAACGCTGCCGATCACGAACCAGTTGGGCTGCCGTTCGCTCAATGGCTGCGCAACTCTTCGATGAGCTAAGGCACAAAGGCGGGATCAATCCCGCCGCGGGCTGTGTCCAAGCGCGATTCATCTGTTGGTAGAAGAAGCGCACAAAGGCTTCGGCACCGGCTGCAGATTGCTCTCGCGCAGCCACCGGAAGATCGACCGGCAACGGCATCGCCGTGCCCGTCGCCGACGCACTCGGATCCGAACTCGGCGGCGAGGACGTCGTCGGCAGCGCGGTCACGGCAACCGTCACCAGCGACGTCGACGCACTCGACCCCGGTGGTCGGACCAGACGACCCGTTAGTCGTGCAACCCACCAACACCACGCCAGCCATCGCCACCCCGACGATCAACCGCACGCCCGCCACACCCATGTGCTGCCCCTGTCTCAGCTCGCCACGGGAGAGAGAAGCCCGTGCCTCGTCCAGCAGTATCGCAACCCACAGCCGATCCCGCGCGCGGTCATCCACAGCCTGCGAGTCAGTTGACGAGCACGGCTTTAGCGGTCTTGACGGTCACCTCCGTCGCTGGCCCGGGAACGACCACCTGATCCGGAATCGGCGCCCACGCTCCCCCGTCGACCCGGAAGTCGGCCGTCCACGTGACATCGACCCGGGCGGCATACCGACCAGCCGTGGCATAGGAATGGACCACGTCACCGTTGGGGTAGGTGCCACCCGCCGAGGTCGTCGGCGGCGAGGACTGACCATCACCGAACACATACGTGAACGACTGCACCCGTGGCCGGATCTGCACCTGATGCCCGAGCATCCGCGCCGGATCGATCACATCAACCTCACCCGGCTCGAACCCCTCCGCCGACCAGCCGACCCGATAGAACGTCTTCAACCCCACCAGCGTCACATTCCCCTCCGGCTGCGTCGCAATCGCTGGCGTCGCCCACCTCGTCAGATGGAACGCCTCCAAAATCATCGCCATCGTCACCGCCGGCCTCGCCGTCGCCGGCGGATAACAGGTGCTCCCGACCTGACTCCACCCCGTGACCGGCGTCGTCCCCACCACAGTGCGCCGGAAAATATCCGTCAACGGCCCCGGACCGCCACCCACCGGGCACGCCAACAACGCCCAGGCGCAGTTGCTGTCCCCCATCGTCCCCGCAGCCCGCTCACACGCACTCGCGAACCGATACTCATACCGCGGCTGCGGCCCACTACTCGCCGCGACAGCACCAGCACCCCCCGCCGCCGCCGGAGCCGCCGGCAAGTTGGCGGCCTCTCTTCCGCTGATCCTGACCTGCCCCACCATCCGAATGGTTCCCTCAAACCGACATCCCCGGTGGCGCCAACGAACAATCCAAGTAGGGCAAATCGCCATCAACCCCACGACTAGAGCGTGGGGCATCCAGTCCACACCCATGATGTTGGCGACCCGCCAGCCGTCCGAGCCACGGACCAGGTCAACCTCGAAGTGCGTCGGCTTCTGCAGGTCGGTGAGCATCTTGGCCCTCTGGGTTGAGCACTCCACGACGCCTCCTTCTCCTGCCTGCTAACGTCCACAGATACATCCGTTGGACCCCCCGCGCCCATGGCCACGACGACGGAAAGGGAGATGGGGTCGCCGTCGTAGCGCTGCCGATCCTGACCAGCCGCCGCGGCTTTCGCTCGATGCCAGCACAACTCTTCGATGAGCTAAGGCACAAAGGCGGGATCAATCCCGCCGCGGGCTGTGTCCAAGCCCGATTCATCTGTTGGTAGAAGAAGCGCACAAAGGCTTCGGCACCGGCTGCAGAGTGCTCTCGCGCAGCCACCGGCAGATCGACCGGCAACGGCATCGCGGTACCCGTCGCCGACACACTCGGATCCGAACTCGGCGGCGAGGAAGTCGTCGGCAGCGCGGTCACGGCAACCGTCACCTGCGACGTCGACGCACTCGACCCGGTGGTCGGACCAGACGACCCGTTAGTCGTGCAACCCACCAACACCACGCCAGCCATCGCCGCCCCGACGATCAACCGCACGCCCGCCACACCCATGTGCTGCCCCTGTCTCAGCTCGCCACGGGAGAGAGAAGCCCGTGCCTCGTCCAGCAGTATGGCAACCCACCGCCCATCCCGCGCGCCGTCATCCACAGCCTCACGCCTTCACACGACGCCCCCTACACTGCCGGTCATGCTTGAAGCTGCGTGGTGGGGACTGGTCGCCGGAGGCGCCCTGGTCGTCGGCGCGCTGCTCGGGCTCTACGCCAAGGCCTCCACGCGCACCATCGGCCTGGTCATGGCCTTCGGCGCGGGCGTGCTGCTCAGCGCGGTCTCCTTCGAACTCACCTTGGAAGCCTTTGAAGGCGGCGGCAGCAAGGCCGTCATCCTGGGCCTCGTCGCAGGAGCGCTCACCTTCTTCATCGGCGACTGGCTGGTCGACAACCGCGGCGGCCACCGGCGCAAGAGCCCCGTCGCCCAGACCCACGCCAGCCAAGGCGGCGCGATGGCGCTGGTGCTCGGCGCGCTGCTGGACGGCATACCGGAGTCTGCGGCGATCGGATCGAGCCTGTTGGGCGGCGGCGAAGTCGGCGTCGCGATGGTCGCCGCCGTCTTCCTCTCCAACGTCCCCGAGTCGATGTCGGCGTCCGCGGGCCTCAAGGCCGCCGACCGCAGCACCCGCTACATCCTCAGCCTCTGGGGTGGGGTCGCGGTCGTGTCCTCCATCGCCGCTGCAATCGGGTATGCCGTGCTCGGCTCGGCATCCCCGGAGGCCCTGGCGTTCGTGCAGTGTTTCGCGGCCGGCGCGATCATCACGATGCTGGGCGACACCATGGTCCCCGAAGCCACCGAACACGCCGGCAAGCTCGTCGGACTGCTCATCGTCGCCGGTTTCATCCTCGCGTTCCTGCTGTCACACGCGGTGTGACACCCGCGGCGACAGCCGCACCGTGCACATCGGCAGGAACAGATGCACGAGCGGGCCGATCGCCACGGCATACAGGACCGTCCCGAGCCCGACCGTGCCGCCGAGCAGCCACCCCACGACGAGCACGGTCACCTCAATCCCGGTGCGCACCAACCGAAGTGACCATCCGGTGCGCGCGGATAGCCCGGTCATCAAGCCGTCGCGAGGACCGGGGCCGAGTTGGCTGCCGATGTAGAGCCCGCCCGCAAGCCCGTTGAGCACCACCCCAGCCACGAGCATCGCCACCCGCGCAGCCAGACCCTCCGGAGCCGACAGCAGGCTCAGCGTCGCGTCCACGGCCAGACCGATGACGAAGACATTGCAGACCGTGCCCAGTCCGGGCCACTGCCGCAACGGAATCCAGAGCAGCAGCACCAACGCGCCGACGACGATCGTCACCTGACCGAAGGTCCACCCCACTCGGCCGGAGACGCCGGCGTGGAAGACATCCCAGGGGTTGAGGCCGAGCCCCGCGCGCACCATCATCGCCATCGAGACGCCATAGAGGACCAGGCCGACGAGCAGTTGTCCCAGGCGGTGGGCCATCCGACCCGCGGACAGTTGCGCCCGAGGGCTGAGATTGGCCAGGGGCACATGTCGGCGATTCACTCGCTCATCTTGCGGCAAACTGGACTGGAAATCGATAGCCACTTCTGATCCACTGGTTCTCATGTCGCATGCCACCCTCACCGCCGCCGGCCTGGCCGCGCTGCTCGGGCCCGATCCCACGGGAGGCGACGGACCGGCATACCGGCTGCTGGCCACCCGGCTGCGCACTCTCATCGGCGACGGGCGGGTGCCATCCGGTGCGCGGCTGCCCAGCGAGCGGCAACTCACCGACGCGCTCGCCGTCTCCCGCACGACCGTCACCCGCGCGTATGCCGTGTTGCGCGACTCGGGCTACCTCACCTCCCGCGCTGGATCGGGGAGCGTCGCGCGGGTGCCCGGCGATCCGATACCGACGCATGGTCCGCTGCTCTCCCGCCCGGCGGGTGAAGACGTCATCGACCTCACGTATGCCGCCCTACCGGCCACTCCGGGGGTATTGGAGGCCTACGAACGGGCCTTGACCGAGCTCCCGCGACACCTCGCCGTGCCCGGCTATCACCCGGTTGGGCTGTCGGAAACCCGTGCCGCAGTAGCGCGTTGGTTCGAGCGGCGTGGCCTCCCGACGGACCCGGATCAGATCGTCGTGACCAACGGAGCCAATGCCGCGCTGGCCGCAGTCACCGCGGCGCTCGCCAAGCCTGGGCAGCACGCCGTCATGGAGACCCCGACCTATCCCAATGCCATTCACACGCTGCGCGCTGCCGGTACCCGACCGATCGGCGTGCCGCTCGCGGGTGACGACTGGGATCTGACCTCGATCCGCCGCACTCTTGCGCGGAGTCGCGCGGTGGTCGGCTATGCCCTACCGGATTTCCACAACCCCACCGGCGCCTTGCTGTCCGAGACGGGGCGGGCCGAGTTGGCGGACATCTACGACCGGGCCGGCGCCTGGCTGGTGGTCGACGAGACGTTCGCCGACCTCGCACTCGACGGCCAACAGCAGACCGGTCCGACGGCCCTGCACGGGGCCGGTCGAGTGATCTCGATCGGCGGGACCAGCAAGGCGTTCTGGGGTGGATTGCGGGTCGGCTGGGCGCGACTGCCGCAGGACCCTGACCTGGTGGATCGCGTCGTGCGGGCGCGGCACAACCTCGACCTCGGAACCCCGGTGTTGGAACAACTCGTCGCTGCCACGCTGCTCGACGACGCCGCCACGCTGGTGCCACGGCGCGTCGAGATCCTGCGCGCACAGCGCTCGGCCCTGGTGGATGCCCTGCGAAATCGCTTGCCGGAGTGGCAGTTTCGCATGCCGTCCGGTGGCGTCAACCTTTGGGTCACTTTGCCCAAGGCGCGCTCGTCAGCACTTGCGGCTGCGGGGACGGGCCTGGGATTGCGGCTGGCCGCCGGGGGTCGGTTTGCCGTGGACGGGGGTTTCGAGTCGCATCTGCGGCTGCCCTACACACTGCCGCCCGATCGGCTGATCGAGGCCGTCGAGCGCATGGCTCTGGCTTGGGCTTCGACCGCCGAGGCGGGCGGCCCTCAGGACCCGTGGCCGCCGTTGGTCGCCTGACCACGCTCGTCGTCCGGCAGCTCAGGAAGCGACGCCAGGTCGATCGCTCCCCCGTAGCGCCGGTCGCGCGCGGCATACGACTGCACGGCCGCCCACAAGTGCCGCCGGTCGAAATCCGGCCACAGCGTGTCAGTGAAGAACAGCTCCGCGTAAGCCGATTGCCAGAGAAGGAAATTGGAGGTGCGTTGCTCCCCCGATGACCGCACGAAGAGGTCGACGTCCGGCATCGTCGGCTCCTGCAGATAGCGTCCGATGGTCCGCTCGTCGATCGACGAGGGCTTGAGCCGTCCGTCCTTGGCGTCCTGTGCGATCCGCGCGACGGCATCGGCGATCTCGGCCCGTCCGCCGTAGTTGACGCAGAAATACAGCGTGAGGCCGGTGTTGTGCTTGGTCAGCTCCTGCGCTGTCTCCAACTCGCTGATCACCGAGCGCCAGAGCCGCGGACGCCGACCGACCCAGCGCATCCGCACCCCCCATTGATGGAGTTGGTCGCGGCGCCGCCGGATCACCTCGCGGTTGAACCCCATGAGGAAGCGCACTTCCTCCGGTGAGCGCCGCCAGTTCTCGGTTGAGAAGGCATAGGCCGACAGGTGCGTCACGCCGACCTCGATGGCGCCCGCGACCACATCCAGCAGTGCGGCCTCACCTGCTTCGTGCCCACGGGTGCGGGGAAGGCCACGTTGGTTGGCCCAGCGGCCGTTGCCGTCCATGACGACGGCCACGTGGCGCGGCAAGGCTTCGGCGGGGATGAGCGGGGCGGTGGCTCCGCTCGGGTGCGCGAAGGGCCGCTCGTATGCCGTCACGCTCACCACCCTATGGCCGGGCGACGCCCGCTCCCGACCATCCCCGCGGGCGCAGCGATCGACCGTCAGGTGCGAGCGGGAGGGGCCGGAACCACGACCGCCGGATCAGACAAGTCAGTTGGGAGCATCAGGCCGAGGTCACGATCGGGCGAGGGGCCACGTTCGACGTGGTTGAGGCTGCGCACCCCGCGCTCGAGGTGCCACTGCAGGAACGCCGCGACCAGGCCGCTCCCCTCCCGTTGGTGCACCGGCGTGGCCGCATCGGCGAGCACCCAGTCGCCGGTGAGCAGCGCCGAGAGCAGCCGCAGCGTCTCCGGGGCGGGCGCTGCAGAGCCGGGCGGACGGCATACCGGGCAGACCACGCCCCCGGCGGCGACGTTGAAGGAACGGAACGGGCCTGGCGAGCCGCACTTCGCGCAGTCGTGGAAGCTCGGCGCCCAGCCGGCCACGGCGAGCGCCCGCAGCAGATAGGCGTCGAGCACCAGACCCGGGTCGTGGTCGCCGGCCGCGAGCGCCGCGAGCGCACCGGCCACGAGGAGGTACTGCTGGGTCGCCGGCAGGTGCTCCTCGGTCACCCGGTCGCACGTCTCCACCACCGCGGTCGCCGCCGTGTATGCCGTGTAGTCGCGACAGATCGCCTCCCCATGGGCCGCGAGGATCTCGACCTGGGTGACCGTGTCGAGGTTGCGCCCCTCGTAGCACTGCAGGTCCACCACCATGAAGGGCTCCAGCCGGGAGCCGAAGCGTGATTTGGTGCGCCGCACGCCCTTGGCCACGGTGCGCACCTTGCCGCGAGTGCGCGAGAGCACCGTGATGATCCGGTCGGCCTCCCCCAACTTGTGGGTGCGCAGCACGACCGCCTCGTCACGGTAGAGCGGCACCCCGCCATTGTGCCTCGCTCCCCCGACACTGCCCCGACACTGCGCAGCATTAGAACACATTTGCGATACCATGAGGACATGTCGTTCGCATGGCAAGCCTCGCTGCTCGATCAACACGACGAGCCCCACTTCGGCGGGGTGGCCGACGGCCTCGAACGCATCCACCTCGGCCTCGGCGCCTGGGTCGACGTGCGCCCGGGCTGGCTGACCGGCGCGGACGCGGCCTTCGACGAGGTCCGCGCCGCCATCCCCTGGCAGGCCGACACGCGGGTGATGTGGGACAACGTGGTCGCCGTCCCTCGCCTCACGGCGTTCTACCAGACCGGTATGCCGTTGCCCCACCCGCTGCTCACCCAGGCTCGTGACCGGCTCAGCGCGCACTATCGCGACGAGTTGGGCGAGCCGTTCACCAGCGCAGGGTGCTGTCTTTATCGCGACGGCCGCGACAGCGTCGCCTGGCATGGCGACACCATCGGGCGAGGCTCCACCCACGACACCATGGTCGCGATCCTGTCGCTGGGTTCGGCCCGGATGCTCACCTTCCGGCCGCGGGGAGGTGGGCAGACGGCATACCGAGTCGCCCTGGGCCATGGCGACCTGGCCGTCATGGGCGGGTCCTGCCAACGCACCTGGGAGCACGCCATCCCCAAGACCGCCAAGCCGGTCGGCCCGCGCATCTCCATCCAGTTCCGTCCCCGCGGCGTCCGGTGACGAGCGAGCCGCAGGCCCTCAGGCCGGGACTGTCACCTCGCGCAGCGCGCGGTTGACCGCCGACACGATGGCCTTGAGCGAGGCAGTGACGATCGAGGAGTCGATGCCGACGCCCCACAGCACTCGCTCACCGACCGCGCATTCGACGTAGGCCGCGGCCTTTGCGTCGCCACCGGCCGACATCGCGTGCTCGGCGTAGTCGAGCACCCGCACGTCGACACCGAGCTGGCTCAGCACCGAACAGAACGCCGCGATCGGACCATTCCCGTGGCCCTCCAGGGTCGTCACCTCAGACGCCGACGCCGAGCGGTCGCGAATGCCGGCAAGAAGCACGGTGTCGCCGTCCTCCTCGGCCTCGACCCGCGCGGTCGCCAGGCGGAACCGGCCCCACGGGTGCTCGGGGGTCGGGAGGTATTCGTCCTCGAAGCGCCGCCACAGCTCGGCCGGGGTGACCTCGCCGCCGTCCTGGTCGACGCCCCGCTGGACCACCGCGGAGAACTCGATCTGCAGCCGGCGCGGCAGGTCCATCCCCCGCTCGGTCTTCATGATGTAGGCGACGCCACCCTTGCCGGACTGGCTGTTGACGCGCACGACCGCCTCGTAGGAGCGGCCCAGGTCGTGCGGATCGACCGGCAGGTAGGGAACGCCCCACGGGATGTCGTCGATGGTCTCGGCGCCGGCGTCCTTGGCGTCGCGCTCCATCGACTCGAAGCCCTTCTTGATGGCGTCCTGGTGCGAGCCGGAGAACGCCGTGAAGACCAGGTCACCGCCATAGGGGTGACGCTCGTGCACCGGCAGTTGGTTGCAGTGCTCGACGGTGCGGCGGATCTCGTCAATATTGGAGAAGTCGATCTGGGGGTCGATGCCCTGGGTGAACAGGTTCATCCCCATGGTCACCAGGTCGACATTGCCGGTGCGCTCGCCATTGCCGAACAGGCACCCCTCGATACGGTCGGCGCCGGCCAGCAGGCCGAGCTCGGCCGCCGCGACAGCCGTGCCGCGGTCGTTGTGCGGGTGCAGGCTGATCACCAGGGAGTCGCGCCGGTCGAGCTGGCGGATCATCCACTCGATCGAGTCGGCGTAGACATTGGGGGTGATCATCTCGACGGTCGCCGGCAGGTTGATGACCATCTTGTGGTCGGGACTCGGATCGATGACATCGATGACCGCGTTGCAGATCTCCATCGCGAAGTCGAGTTCGGTGCCGGTGAAGGACTCCGGCGAGTACTCGTAGTAGATGTCGGTGTCCGGGATGGTCTCCTGCAGCTTCTTGATCAGCCGCGCGCCCTGCACCGCGATGTCGATGATGCCCTCGCGCTCCAGGCCGAAGACGACTCGCCGCTGCAGCGAGGAGGTCGAGTTGTAGAAGTGCACGATCGCCTGCTTGGAGCCGCGGATGGCGTCGAAGGTGCGCTCGATGAGGTGGTCGCGGCACTGGGTCAGCACCTGGATGGTCACGTCATCGGGGATGTGCCCGCCCTCGATGAGCTTGCGGCAGAAGTCGTAGTCGGTCTGGCTCGCGCTCGGGAAGCCGACCTCGATCTCCTTGTAACCCATCCGCACCAGCAGGTCGAACATCCGCATCTTGCGGTCGGCGTTCATCGGGTCGATGAGGGCCTGGTTGCCGTCCCGCAGATCGACGGCCGCCCAGCGCGGGGCCGTGGTGAGCCGGCGGGTTGGCCAGGTCCGGTCGGGCAGCTCGACGGCGATCTGCTCGTGGAAGGGCTGGTACTTGCCGAACGGCATACCGGAAGGGGTCTGGGGGTGATGCATGGTGTCCTCGTCTGTCAGGAGCGGTGATGCGGCCGCACGGCAGTCTCCGCGACGAGGGGGGCCGTCAGATCAGGCCTCGTCGCGGCGAGGAAGGAGGAGCACCAGCGCCAGCACGAGCGACAGGGTATGCCGTCCCCTCACCTGCCGTCCAACCTCTCCTGCTGAACCGCCCGGATGGTGAGATACCGCTCTCAGCGAGCGGGTGTCCGTGGGGAGAGGCAGGATGACGGGTATGCCGTCCACCTCACCTCTCCCCACTAGCGCCACCTCGCCAGCCAGGGGCTTGCCGCGCTGCACGATCGTGCCGCCGTACCTGTTGCGACGACTGGCCGTCGACGCCGACCCCCGGGTCGCCGAGGTCGCGCAGCGGACCTTGGCGCACGACGGCACGGTCCGCGAGCGCCGGGTCGTGTTGGCCGAGCGCAGCCAACGCCGCCCTCGCGACACGGACGGGGCCGGCAGCGCAGGTAGCGCCGGACTGGTCCCTCCGGACCTGCGCGAGCGGGTGCGAGCGCTCGACACCGGACGCCGCGCACAGGTGACGGTCACCCTGCCGGCTGCGCCGCACCGCCAGATCCACGACGCCAAGCACGGCACTCGCCTGCCTGGGGCTCTCGTCCGGACTGAGGGCGATGCGGCGGTCACGGATGTGTCGGTCAACGAGGCCTACGACGGCCTTGGCGCGACCTGGCAGCTGCTGTGGGATGCCTTCCAGCGCGATTCCCTCGACGGCAAGGGCCTGTCCCTCGTCGCGACGGTGCACTTTGACCGTGACTACGACAACGCCTTCTGGGACGGCGCCCAGATGGTCTTCGGAGACGGGGACGGGGTCTATTTCGACAGCTTCACCTCGAGCCTGGATGTGATCGGGCACGAGCTTGCCCACGGGCTCACCCAATACACCGCCGGGTTCACCTATGTCGCCCAGTCGGGCGCACTCAACGAGTCGGTCTCCGATGTGTTCGGGTCGATGGTCAAGCAGTTGCACCTCGGGCAGACCGCGACGGAGGCCGACTGGCTCATCGGCGAGGGCCTGTTCACCGACCGGGTCAAGGGGGTGGCTTTGCGGTCGATGAAGGCGCCGGGCACGGCATACGACGATCCTGACCTGGGCCGTGACCCGCAGCCGGCGACGATGGACGGCTATGTCGACCTCCCGCACGACGGTGACCACGACAACGGTGGGGTGCATACCAACAGCGGCATCCCCAACCACGCCTTCTACCTCGCCGCCACCGCGATCGGCGGCCCGTCGTGGGAGGGCGCGGGTCGGGTGTGGTTCGACGCGCTGACCAGCAAGGGCATGCCCAAGGACTGCGACTTCGCGACCTTCGCGGCGCGCACAATCGCCGCAGCGACCAAGCGGTTCGGCGCGAAGAGTGACCAGGCCACAGCGGTGCGCGGAGCCTGGGAGCAGGTCAAGGTGACGCCGAAGCGCTCGACCCACTAGACCCGCTAGACCCGGGCGGGCCTCAGAATGGCCAACCCCACTCCATGCCGGGCTCCCGGCCCGGCTCGATGAAGAACTCGGCACCGAACATCACCGTGAACGCCTCCATCGGCACGGCGAGGAACATCGACACATCGCTCACCTGGCTCGCGTGGCAGGCCAGCGCTGCCCGCTTGGTCGCGATCTGAGCCGTCACGTCAACCGCCCAGTGGATCTCTGCCTCCGGCATACCCAGCGGGTTGCCGTCGTCCATCTGCTGGTCGGGGTCGAAGTCGCTCGCCTCACCCTCGGGCATCCCCGGCGGCGGACCGGCGGCCATGAGCGCCCGCATCCGGTCGCGGTTCATCGTCGCCTCCAGCAGCCGCACCGGCCGCGCCACCAGCGACGCCGCGCGATGCACCACTCGGTGCACCTGCACATGGTCGGGGTGTCCATAGCCGCCGTGCCAGTCATAGCCGACCAGCACCTGCGCGTCTTCCTCGTCGACGATCTGAGCGAGTCGACCGCCGGCCTCGTCGAGATCGGCCCGCGCAAAGGCAGCGGGGTCGTCGTTCTGCGCCCAGCCGGTCATCCCCGAGTCGTGATAGCCCAGCCACGCCACCCGGCTGACGCCGAGCACAGCCGCCGACGCCTCCAACTCACGACGGCGCCGATCCGCGAGTGACTCCCCCGGGGCGAGGTCCTCCGGCGACTCACCGTGCTCGCCACCCGTCGCAACGACCAACACCACGCGATAGCCGGACGCCGCCGCTCGTGCGATGCTGCCGCCCGTTTGCGAAGCCTCGTCGTCAGGGTGGGCATGGACGAACACGAGAGTCTGCATCGGGACATCATGCCCGGTGCGACTAACGTTGCCGTCCATGAGCACCGAAGGCCGCGATTACGCCGAGCGCCTGCACGCCAAGCAGAACGCGCGCTGGAAGAAGGCTCTCGACGTGCAGCGTCCCTACCGCCACAACCTGCAGGCGCAGGAGCTCGGCCGCACGCTCGATGTGGGCTGCGGCATCGGGCGCCAATTGGCTTGGCTGGCAATGGGATCGGTCGGAGTCGACCACAACCCCCACTCGATCGAGGTCGCGCGCGCGGCCGGCCTACCGGCATACACGGTCGAGGAGTTCCTGGCGTCCGAGCACTGCGAGCCTGGGTCTTTCGACGCTCTTCTGCTGGCCCACGTCGTCGAGCACATGACCCGCGAGGAGGGCTTGGACGTCGTGCGGATGTACCTGCCCTATCTCAAGCCCGGCGGTCGGGTGATGTTCATCGTCCCCCAGGAGGTCGGCTTCCGCTCCGACCACACCCACGTGCTCTTCTACGACGGCGAGGACCTGCGTTCCTTCGCGCAAGAGCTCGGACTCGAGCCCGGTATGCCGTGGAGCTTCCCCTTCCCGCGCGCGGCGGGCAAGGCGTTCATCTACAACGAGACCAACCTGGTCGCCCGGCTGCCGCAGCCCTCCTGACAGTCGCTGGGCGACCAGCACCAGCCCGGCCACGGCCGAGCTCAGAACCCCAACCGCTGCAGTTGCTTGGGATCACGCTGCCAGTCCTTGGCCACCTTGACGTGCAGGTCGAGGAAGACCTTCACCCCGAGGATCCGCTCGATCGCCGCCCGCGAGGTGCTGCCGATCGACCGCAGCCGTGCACCACCCCGACCGATGATGATCGCCTTCTGGCTGTCCCGCTCGACGTAGACCGTGACCCGCACATCGCTCATCGGCCGACCCTCGGGCCGGTCGGCCCGCGGCACGATCTCGTCGACAACAACGGCCAACGAGTGCGGTAGCTCGTCACGCACGCCCTCCAGCGCCGCTTCACGCACCAGCTCGGCGATCATCACGTCGACCGGCTCGTCGCTTCTCGCTTCGTCCGGGTAGAGCGCCGGAGAGAGCGGAAGGTAGCTCGCGAGCACCCCGCGCACGTCATCGACCTGGGTCCCCTGGGTCGCCGAGCACGGCACGATCGCGTCCCACTCCCCCACCCCGTCGATGGCCATCAGGTGCTGCGCCAGCCGATCGCGCGTCACGAGGTCGGACTTGGTGGCCAGGGCGACGACGGGCGTGCGCTTGGCGCGCTTGAGCTCGACCAGCTCGGCTGCGATGAACTCGTCCCCCGGCCCTACCCGCTGATCGGCCGGTAAGCAGAAGCCCACGACGTCGACCTCCAGCAGGGTCTCGCGGACCAGGTCGTTGAGCCGTTCCCCGAGCAGGGTGCGCGGCCGGTGCAGGCCCGGGGTGTCGACAAGCACGAGTTGGAAAGCGTCGGTCGTGCAGATGCCACGGATGGTATGCCGGGTGGTTTGTGGCTTGCTGGACGTGATAGCTACCTTCTCGCCGACCAGCGCATTGGTCAGCGTCGACTTCCCGGCATTGGGCCGCCCCACCAGACAGGCAAAACCCGCCCGGTATGCCGTGGCGTCGGCTCGGTCAGTCATCAGCTCTCCTCATCGACGCCATCGCTGATCGTCATCGTGCCGCCGGATGAGGCGGCCGGGCCGATCACCGCGTCGCTCAGTGCGGCCACCACGGCTGCGGGTGTCACGATCGGGGCGGCCTCCTCGACCACCGGATCCGGCAGGTGAGGGGTGACCAGGACGGTGGCGACCCGGTGCCGACGTCCGGACATCCGCTCGGCGGTGAGGTTTAAGCCCGCCACGGAGGCGACGTCACCGGCAAACGGGATGCGCCCGAGCGCCTTGGTGAGCAGACCGCCGACGGTGTCGACCTCGGTCTCCTCTAAGTCGATATCGAACAAATCCCCCATGTCATGCACGTTGAGGCTCGCCGGCACCCGATAGCCACCTCCCGGCATCGGCTCGATGCCGGGCTCGTCGCGGTCGTGCTCGTCGGCGATCTCGCCGACGATCTCCTCGAGAATGTCTTCGATCGTCACCAAGCCAGCGGTCCCACCGTATTCGTCGACGACAATCGCGAAGTGCTGCTGCTGGCGCTGCATCTCGCGCAGCAGGTCGTCGACCGGCTTGGACTCCGGGACGAACGTCATCGGTCTCATCAACACCGTGACCGGTAGAGCTGCGCCCTCGGGATCGGCGGTCACCCGCTCGACGACGTCCTTGAAATAGAGCAACCCGCGCACGTCGTCGCTGTCCTCGCCCACGACCGGCATCCGCGAGATGCCGGTGCGCAAGAAGAGCGACATCGCCTTGCGCAGGGGCTCGTCCGCATCGAGGGTGACCATGTCGATGCGCGGCACCATGACCTCGCGGGCGACCGTGTCGCCGAGCTCGAAGACCGAGTCGAGCATCTCGCGCTCGTCGTCCTCGATCATCTGGCGCTCAGAGGCTTGGTCGAGCAGGTCGCGCAGCTCGGACTCGCTCTGGAATGGGCCCTCGCGATAGCCCCGGCCGGGGGTGACGGCATTGCCGAGCGCCACCAGCCCACGCGCGATCGGACCGAGGACGATCCGCAATACCCGGGTGGTCGGTGCCGCCAGCCGGGCAGTGGTGTCGAAGTGCTGACGGCCCAGGGTGCGCGGTGACACTCCAACGACGACAAAGGTGATGACCGCCAACACCGCGATCGAGATGAGCACCGCGGCCTCGGTGGTCTCAGTCATCCCCATGACGAGCACCGTGATGAGCACGGCGACGGCCGTCTCGGCGATGATGCGCAGAAACGCGAGCGTCGCGAGGTGGGGCGCCGGGTCAGCCATGATCGTGCTGAGGGACGACGCCCCGACGCGACCCTCAGCAGCAAGCTCCTCGGCGCGCACCCGGCTCATCCGGTTGATCGCGGCCTCGGCCGCCGTCAAGGCAGCAGCGAGCAGGGTGCCGAGGACGGCAATGATGACGGCGGCGGTGGTCATCGACGCCTCACGCGGAGCGGCCGCGACCCGCCAGGAAGGTGAGCAGCAACTGGCGCTGCAGCTCGAACATCTCCCGGTGCTCTTCCGGCTCCCCGTGGTCGAATCCGAGCAAGTGCAAGACGCCATGCGTCGTCAGCAGGAGCAACTCCTCGATCGGAGCATGACCCGCCTCGGCAGCCTGGCGTTCGGCCACCGACGGGCACAGGACGATGTCGCCCAGCACCCCTTCCTCGGGAGGTATGCCGTCCCGCCCCGGACGCAGCTCGTCCATGGGGAAGCTCATGACATCGGTCGGGCCGGGCAGGTCCATCCACTGGACGTGCAGGGTCTCCATGGCGGCCTCGTCGACGAGCGTGATGCACAGCTCGGCTTCGGGGTGGACCTTGAGTTGCTCCATGACATAGCGAGCGCACGCGACGAGCTCGAGCTCGTCGACGACATACCCGCACTCGTTGAGGACCTCGACGCTCATCGGGGGCCGCCCCGATGGGCCCGGCGCTGTGCCGTGAGGTCACCCTCACGGTCGTGGCGCTGCCCATCCCGTGCCCGCAGCTCGGCGGCCGCCTCGGATGCTGCCTCGGAGCGGTCGTAGGCCTCGACGATCGAGCTGACCAACCGGTGCCGCACGACGTCGACCGCCGTCAGCTCGGCGAAGTGAATGTCCTCGATGTCCTGCAGCACGTCCCGGACGTGCCGCAGCCCCGAGCGGGTGCCGCCGGGCAGGTCGACCTGGGTGACGTCACCGGTGACGACCATCTTGGAGCCGAAACCGAGGCGGGTGAGGAACATCTTCATCTGCTCGGAGGAGGTGTTCTGGGCCTCGTCGAGGATGATGAACGCGTCGTTAAGGGTGCGCCCGCGCATATAGGCCAGCGGCGCGACCTCGATGGTGCCCGACGCCATGAGCCGGGGAATCGTCTCGGGGTCGACCATGTCGTGCAGCGCGTCGTAGAGCGGGCGCAGGTAGGGGTCGATCTTGTCGTTGAGGGTGCCGGGGAGGAAGCCGAGCCGCTCGCCCGCCTCGACCGCGGGACGGGTGAGGATGATCCGGTTGACCCGCTTGGCCTGCAGCGCTGCGACCGCCTTGGCCATGGCGAGATAGGTCTTGCCCGTGCCGGCCGGCCCGATCCCGAAGATCACCGTGTGGGTGTCGATGGCATCGACATAGCGCTTCTGGCCAAGGGTCTTGGGCCGGATCGTGCGGCCGCGGTTGCTGATGATGTTGAGGGTCAGCACGTCGGCCGGACGTTCGGCGGTCTGCGCCCGCAGCATGGCAATCGAGCGCTCCACAGCGTCGCGGTTGAGCGACTGCCCGTTGTCGAGCACGATGAGCAACTCGTCGATGAGCCGCTCGATGAGGGCCACCTCGGCGCTGGGCCCTTGCATGGTCAACTCATTGCCCCGCACGTGGACGTCGACCGTCGGGAACTGCCGCTCGATGGTCGTGAGCAACTCGTCCCGAGGGCCGAGCAGGGTCACCATCGGCACGCTTGCCGGGATGGTCACGGCATACGTCGGGCGGGTGGACGCGGGGGCGCTCGGAGCGGCAGGAACGGCGGGAGTGGCAGCGCCGGCGTCGTGCGAGTCGCCGGCGGCAGCGGGCTGCGGTGCGAGATGGTGGTCTGTCATGTCGGGTTCAGTCTAGGTCGCAGGGGTGACGGACCACGACGCCATTCCCGGGCCAGGTACCGGGCCGCCCAGTCGGCCGGTCAGCCCGGGGGCCAACCCATCCGCCGGCCGCCCAGCACATGCACATGGGCGTGGAAGACGACCTGGCCACCCTCGGACCCGGTGTTGGCCACCAACCGATAGCCGCGGTCCAGGCCCTCCTCGTCGGCCACTCGAGCTGCCAGTCGGAACAGGTCGGCCAGCCGGGCCGGGTGCTCGGCCAACTCACCGACGTTCTGCACATGGCGACGCGGGATGACGAGCACATGGCTCGGCGCCTGCGGGTCGATGTCGCGGAAGGCCACCGAGTGATCGGATTCAGCGACGAGCGTAGCCGGGATGGTGCCGGCGACGATCTTGCAGAACAGACAGGTCGGCGCGCTCATACCGCGAGATTAGCCCGTGCCGGGTGGGCGGACCGAGCGTCGCCGCGCTCAACGCCAGCGGGTCATCGCGTTGAGCACGGCGATCGCAGCCGGGCCGGCGCTCGACGTGCGCAGGACTTCGGCCCCCAGGCGCACCGGCGTTGCCCCGCACGCGACGAGCAATTCGAGTTCGGCCGGGGCGATCCCGCCTTCCGGCCCCACCACGAGCAGCACCTCCCCCGACGTCGGTAGCGCGACGCGGCTGAGCGGCTCGGTCGCCTCTTCATGCAGCAGGTATGCCGTCCCCCCACCTCCCACCCGCGCGGCCAGTTCGCGGGTGCGGACCATCGGGCTGACCGTCGGGACGGTGAACCGTCGGGACTGCTTGGCCGCGGCGACCGCGACGTCCTCCCAGCGCTGTCGGCCGCGCTCGACCTTGTCGGCGCGCCACACCGACACACTGCGATCGGCCTGCCAGGGAACGATCTCATCCACGCCGAATTCGGTGGCAGTTTCGACCGCGCTGGTGTCCCGGTCCCCCTTGGCCAGCGCTTGGACGAGCACCCAGCGCAGGGCCGGCACATTCTCACGCTCGACGACGGACACGCGCACCGTCAGCCGGGATCGGTCGACGTCAACCACCTCGGCCGCGGCTCGCACCCCTCGTCCGTCGCCGACAAACACGCTTTCGCCCAGGCGCAGCCGCAGCACTGAGACCGCGTGGTGCCCCTCGGCGCCGGTCACGTCGACGACCGTCCCTGAGGTCGCCGCGTCGAGCGAGCCCGGGGGCACGAGGAAGAGGTGAGCGGTCACGGCATACCTGCGTGGTGGGTTGGTGGACGACGAAAGGTCAGACGCCCTTGAAGGCGTCGCGCAGCTTGCCCATGAAGCCCTTGTCGGTGGGCGCGACCCGACCGGCGGGGCGTTCCTCGCCGCGGCTGGCCGCGAGCTGACGCAACAGCTCAGCCTGGGCGTCGGTGAGCTTGGTCGGGGTGCGCACGTCGGCGTGGACGATGAGATCGCCGCGGCCGGTGCCGCGCAGATGGGTGACCCCCAGCCCGCGCAGCGTAATGACATCACCGGGCTGGGTGCCGGCGGCGAAGTCGAGGTTGCGCTCGCCGTCGAGGGTGGTCAGGTGCAGGGTGGCCCCGAGCGCAGCGGCCGTCATGGGAATCTCGATCCGGCAGTGCAGGTCATCGCCGCGCCGGGTGAAGAGCGCATGCGGGGTGACCGTGACCTCGACGTAGAGGTCACCGGCCGGGCCACCCCCTGCGCCGACCTCGCCCTCCCCGGTGAGCTGGATCCGGGTCCCGGAGTCGACGCCCGCGGGGACCTTGAGGGTGAGGGTGCGGCGGGTGCGGACCCGGCCCTGCCCCGAGCACTCGAAACACGGGCGGCTGATCGTGGAGCCGTAGCCGTGGCAGTTCTGGCAGGGCCGTGAGGTCATCACCTGGCCGAGGAAGGATCGCTGCACCGACTGGATCTCGCCTCGCCCACCACACAGGGTGCAGGTGCTCAGGCCAGTGCCGGGCTGGCACCCGTCGCCATGGCAGGTCGAGCACCGCACCGCGGTCTCGATGGTGAGGTCCTTCTCGGAACCGAAGACGGCGTCCTGCAGGTCGATCTGCAGGCGCACCAGTGCGTCCTGACCGCGGTGAGCGCGCGAGCGCGGACCACGGGACGCCCCGGCGGCGCCGCCGAAGAAGGCGTCCATGACGTCGCTGAAGGAGAACCCGGCACCGCCGAAGCCGTTGCCCCCGCCACCGGTGGCGAAGGGGTCGACGCCCATGTCGTAGGAGCGTCGCTTGTCGGGGTCAGACAGCACCTCGTAGGCCCGCGAGACCGTCTTGAACTGCTCCTCGGCTTCCGCACCCGGGTTGACGTCGGGGTGCAGCTTGCGCGCGAGACGGCGGTAGGCCCGCTTGATCTCCTCGACGCTCGCGTCGCGTGCGACCCCGAGGTCCTGGTAGTAGTCGTTCACCGAGTTTCCTTCTCTCACAACGGCATACGCGGGGGTTCTGAGCGTGACGGCTCAGGCCTCCAGAAGCTCCGACACATAGCGCGCGACGGCCCGCACGGCAGCCATCGTCGAGGGGTAGTCCATCCTGGTCGGGCCGAGCACGCCGAGCCCGCCCACGAGCTCCGACCCCGAACCGTACCCCGTCGTGACGACCGAGGCCGAGGTGAGGCCCTCGTGGTGGTTTTCGTGGCCGATCGTCACCGCGACCGCATCGCCACCGATCGAACCCGCCCCCAACTGGCCGAAGAGTTTGAGCAAGACGACATGCTCTTCGAGGGCCTCCAGGACGGGGGTGATGCTGCGCGGGAAATCGGCACCGAACCGAGCCAGGTTGCCGGTGCCGGCCAACACGACCCGCTCCTCGCGCTCGCCCTCCAGCACCTCGTCGAGGCAGCGGACGATCGACCGCACGAGATCCCGGTCGACGGGCTCGAAAGCGTCAGGCACCGAGCGCAGCGCCGTCGTGGCATCCGGAAAGCCCCGCCCGGCGGCCTGCGCGAGGATCTCGCCCCGGATCCGGCCGACGAGCGCCTGCCCCGCAAGATCATCGAGCACCCGGTCGGCGGTGACGATCCGCTGCTCGACCCGGCCGGTGTTGGCGATGAGGATGACCATGAGCCGGTCGCGACCCATCGGCACAAGCTCGATGTGGCGGACCGTCGAGCGGCTCAGCGAGGGGTACTGCACGACGGCGACCTGGTGGGTGAGCGAGGCCAGCAACCGCACCGTGCGGTCGACGACGTCGTCGAGGTCGACCGCGTCGTGCAGGAATCGGCCGATGGCAGCCCGCTCGGCCGGTGACATCGGCTTGATCGCACTGAGCCGGTCGACAAAGACCCGATAGCCCGCGTCGGTCGGCACCCGGCCGGCCGAGGTGTGCGGGGCGTGGATGAGCCCTTCTTCCTCCAGCAGGGCCATGTCGTTGCGCACAGTGGCCGCCGAGACGCCGAACTGGTGCCGATCAACCAACGCCTTGGAGCCCACCGGCTCACAGGTGCGCACATAGTCCTGGACGATGGCTCGCAAGACCGCCAGCCTGCGCTCGTCGCTCATGTGTCCACCTCCAGACTCGTGCGTCTCGCGACCGTGGGTGCCCTGGCTGCCGGGACACGGCATACCCGTTTGGCACTCTCTTGTGTCGAGTGCCAAGTCTACGTCGCGCGCGGGTTACTCTCACCGCCGTGAGTGCTGACCGATACGGGCGCGACGTGCTGTCCGGGGACTGGCGTCGCCCGCCGCGCGGGCGGTCCCAGGCGGTCGCGGCCGAGCCCGGGCTCGTGGTCGAGGAAGTCGAGACCGGCTGGGTCGGGGCCGTCGTCCACGTCGAGAAGGCCGGTGGGGTGCACGTCGTGCACCTGGAGGATCGGCGCGGTCGGGTGCGCGGCTTCCCGCTGGGGCCGGGGTTCCTGCTTGACGGCATGCCGGTCATCCTCACGCCCCCGGTCGCCGCGGCAAATGCCAAGCTCGCCGAGGCGCGCCGGGCCGAGGCGCGCACCGCGAGTGGCTCGGTGGCGGTCACCGGAGAACGCGCCAAGGTCGCCTCCGGGTCGCGGATCTGGGTCGAAGGCCGCCATGACGCCGAGCTGGTGGAAAAGGTCTGGGGCGCCGATCTGCGGGTCGAGGGGGTCGTCGTGGAGCTGCTCGACGGGGTCGACGACCTCGATGCGGCGATCCGTGATTTCGGCCCGACCCCGGACCGCCGATTGGGGATCCTCGTCGACCATCTGGTGCCGGGCACCAAGGAGTCGGCGATCGTCGACCAGGTGCGCCGTCGACCGGACTATGGCCGCTGCGTCACAGTCCTCGGTCATCCGTACGTCGATGTCTGGCAGTCGGTCAAACCTGCCCGGTTGGGGTGGTCACAGTGGCCGCAGATCCCACGCTCGACCCCTTGGAAGCACGGCATCTGCGCCGCCCTCGGCTGGCCGCACGCCACTCAAGCCGACATCGCCCGCGCGTGGAAACAGATCCTCGGCACGGTGCGCTCGTATGCCGACCTCGAACCCACTCTCCTCGCGAGCGTCGAGGAGCTCATCGACTTCGTCACGGTGCCGCCGGACTGACTCATCGGGCCGGCGGTCACTCACCGACGAGCTGTCGCACCACCGAGTCCGCCAGCAGCCGGCCGCGCAAAGTCAGTCGGATTTTCTTGTCCCGCAACGCAGTTCGGGCGTCGATCAGGCCGTCGGCGATGAGCCCAGGAATGGCGGCAGCGCCTTCTGGGCGGAGGCGAGCGACCGGCATACCGTCGGCCAGACGCACCCCGAGGAGCACGTCTTCCTCGTATCGCTCTGCGGTGGTGAGAGTTTCGCGGGCCGCAGCCGGTGACAGCCCCGCGCGCACTCGGCTCTCGTATGCCGTGGGGTGCTTGACGTTCCACCAGCGCACCCCGCCGACGTGACTGTGGGCGCCAGGGCCGGCCCCCCACCAGGACGACCCGTCCCAGTACCCGAGGTTGTGACGGCACCGATCGGCTGGCGTGCGAGCCCAATTGCTCACTTCGTACCAGTGATAGTCCGCCTCGGCGAGCAGTGCGTCGGCGAGCTCGTACTTGTCGGCCTCGTCGTCATCGGTCGGCCGCGGGATCTCGCCGCGACGCACCCAAGCGGCAAGCTTGGTGCCCTCCTCGACGGTGAGCGCATAGGCCGACAGGTGGTCGGGTGCCAGCGCGATCGCCGCCTCCAGCGAGGTCCGCCAGTCGGCCAGGCTCTCCCCCGGCGTGCCGTAGATGAGGTCGAGACTGACCCGCAGTCCGGCGGCCGTGAGCATCGCCACGGCCCGCGCCACCCCGGCCGGGTCGTGGGTGCGGTCGAGCGTCGCCAACACGTGCGGCACAGCCGACTGCATGCCCAGGCTGACCCTGGTCACCCCACCGGCGGCGAGGGCCTCGGCCAGCTGCGGCGTCACCGTGTCAGGGTTGGCCTCGGTCGTCACCTCGGCGCCCGGCTGCACGCCCCAAAGGGCGCGAATCCCATCGAGCATCCGGATGATTCCGTCGGCCGGTAGCAGGGTCGGGGTCCCTCCGCCGAAGAAGACCGTCGCCACCTCCGGCGCGTGGTCACCGAGCACGGTGGCAGCCAGGTCGAGTTCGGCCAGGACGAGATCGGGGTATGCCGTGACCGTCGCCTTCCCCTCGGGGCCGGGCGTCACGGCATACGTGTTGAAGTCGCAGTAGCCGCAGCGGACCCGGCAATAGGGGACGTGGACGTAGACGCCGAAGGGTCGCGTCGGCAGTTCCGCCAGCGCTCCTGACGGGAGCAAGCCGTCGGCGGGGGCTGGAGCGCCATCGGGCAGCGTCGGCATGGCGCTCCTTCCGAGCTCACCGAGGTGGATCAGCGGCCACGGTAACGACCGGGGCGTCGGGCTCTCTCGATCCGTCCACCGTGCGAGCACCCTGTCTCGCCTGTCAGACAGCGGGCAACCGCTTGCACCCGGCGTGTCTCCTGCGACACGCCGAGCACTCCACCTCCCGCGAAAGTCGCCCGCGAGGGGGTATTGCATCCCCCGCGAAACCCGATTAGACATATCCCTACGCAGCGGGTTCGCCCAAAGCGAAGCGCAGCACCTAGCACCAATTCTCCTCCGGGAGAGGCGGATTCGACGTGCGATGCGCGGCCGGACTTCGGTTCGGCTGGCCCGGGCTTCGGCCCGTGGCAGCTCGGTCCTTCGGGTTTCCGAGCGGCTGCCGACCCTCGGGTCGGGAGCACCGTCCGGGCTTCGGCTCGGCGGATCTGGCAGGCGGCCTCGGCTGTCTGGCAGGGTTGGGCCCCGGCACCTCATACGTTCCGGGGCCCTTTCCCTGTCTGGGGCGGCGCACTCGCCCGGCAACGCGGACCAGGCAGCGTAGGGTGCCAGGCGTGTACGACATCCGGTGGATCGACCTCGACGGCGTGGTCAACATGCGCGACGTCGGCGGGATGCCGACACGCGACGGAGGTGTCATCGCCCCAGGCCGGCTGCTGCGCTCGGACAACCTGCAAGACCTCACCGAGGCCTCCGTCCGCACCCTGCTCGGACCGATGCGAGTCACCGACGTGGTCGACCTGCGTTCCTTCGTCGAGTTGGAGCGCGAGGGGCCCAGCCCGCTCACCGGCCGCCCCGAGGTCCGGATCTCCCACTTCACCATGTATGCCGCCGACGCTCACCACTCTGCCCTCCCCCCAGGTGAGCGCGAGTTGCCCTGGCAGACCATGGCCCGTGAACGCGGCTGGCTCCCCGCGGGCCAGGACCAGACGCACCCCGACCACGACCGGCACTGGTCCACGCACTACCTCGGTTACCTCGGCGAGCGGCCGGACTCGATCGTCGCGGCATTGCGCACCATCGCGGCCGCGCCGGGTGCGACCGTGGTGCACTGCGCTGCCGGGAAGGACCGCACCGGCACCGTCACCAGCCTGGCCCTCATGGTCGCGGGAGCCGAGCCCGAGGCCATCGTCACCGACTTCGCGGCCTCGGCGCAGCGGGTGCCGCAGTTGCTGGAGCGCCTACGTCGGCGACCGGCATACGCAGCGGATATGGCCGGCAAGACCGTCGCGGAGCAGTCCCCCCGCCCGGAGACGATGCGCCTGCTGCTGCAGACCCTGGACGAGGACTACGGCGGGGTCCTCGGCTGGCTGGACCGCCAGGGCTGGACCGACACCGACACGGCGCGGCTGACCGACAAACTGCGCGGCTGACGGCATACCCGAAGGCGGTGAAACCCAGCCGAGCGAGCGGGGTATGCCGTGCGGCCGCCGCCAGAGGCCCGATGCCTACTTCTTGGCCTTGTCGACCGGCTCGCTGGAAAGGGCCGCGATGAAGGCTTCTTGGGGGACCTCGACCCGGCCCACCATCTTCATCCGCTTCTTGCCCTCCTTCTGCTTCTCCAGCAGCTTGCGCTTGCGGGTGATGTCACCGCCGTAGCACTTGGCCAGCACGTCCTTGCGGATCGCGCGGATGGTCTCGCGAGCGATGATGCGGCTGCCGATGGCGGCCTGGATCGGCACCTCGAACTGCTGGCGCGGGATGAGCTCGCGCAGCTTGCTGGCCATCATGACGCCATAGCCGTAGGCGCGGTCCTTGTGCACGATGGCCGAGAAGGCGTCGACCTGCTCGCCCTGCAGGAGGATGTCGACCTTGACCAGGTCGGCGACCTGCTCGCCGTCGGGTTCATAGTCCAGCGAGGCATAGCCACGGGTGCGCGACTTGAGCTGGTCGAAGAAGTCGAAGACGATCTCGGCCAGCGGCAGCGTGTAGCGCATCTCGACGCGGTCCTCGGAGAGGTAGTCCATCCCGCGCAGCGTGCCGCGCTTGGACTGGCACAGCTCCATGATGGCGCCGATGAACTCGCTCGGGGCCAGCACGGTCGCCCGCACGATCGGCTCGCGCACCTCGGAGATCTTGCCGTCGGGGTACTCGCTGGGGTTGGTGACCGTGACGACCTTCTTGTCCTCCAGGGTCACCTCGTAGACCACGTTGGGCTGGGTCGAGATGAGATCGAGCCCAAACTCACGCTCCAGCCGCTCGCGGACGATCTCCAGATGCAGCAGCCCGAGGAAGCCGCACCGGAACCCGAAGCCCAGCGCGGCCGACGTCTCCGGCTCATAGGCCAGGGCCGCGTCGTTGAGCTTGAGCTTGTCGAGGGCGTCTCGCAGGTCGGGGTAGTCCGAGCCGTCGATCGGATAGAGCCCGGAGAAGACCATCGGCTTCGGGTCGCGATAGCCGCCGAGGTCGGACTGCGCCGGCTTCGACGCATTGGTGACGGTGTCGCCGACACGACTCTGGCGCACGTCCTTCACCCCGGTGATGAGGTAGCCCACCTCGCCGACGCCCAGGCCCTTGGACGGCTCCGGCTCGGGCGAGGAGACCCCGATCTCCAGCAGCTCGTGGGTGGCCTTGGTCGACATCATGAGGATGCGCTCACGCGGGTTGAGGTTGCCGTCCACCACCCGCACGTAGGTGACGACCCCGCGATAGGTGTCGTAGACCGAGTCGAAGATCATCGCCCGAGCGGGTGCGTTGGGGTCGCCCACGGGGTGCGGCACCTGGGCCACGATCTGGTCGAGCAGTTCCTCGACGCCCACCCCGGTCTTGCCGGACACCTGAAGGCAGTCGGCTGGGTCGCAGCCGATCAGCCCGGCGAGCTCGGCGGCATACTTCTCCGGTTGCGCCGCCGGGAGGTCGATCTTGTTGAGCACCGGGATGATCGCCAGGTCGTTCTCCATGGCGAGGTAGAGGTTGGCCAGAGTCTGCGCTTCGATGCCCTGGGCGGCGTCGACGAGCAGCACCGCGCCCTCGCAGGCCGCCAGCGACCGCGATACCTCATAGGTGAAGTCGACGTGCCCGGGCGTGTCGATCATGTTGAGCGCATAGGTCGTGCGCGCGCCGTCGGGGCCGGGAGCATCCCACGGCATACGGACCGCTTGGCTCTTGATGGTGATGCCGCGCTCGCGCTCGATGTCCATCCGGTCGAGGTACTGCGCCCGCATCTGCCGGCTGTCGACCACCCCGGTGAGCTGCAGCATCCGGTCGGCCAGCGTCGACTTGCCGTGGTCGATGTGGGCGATGATGCAGAAGTTGCGGATGCGGTCCGGCGGGGTCGCGTGCGGAGGCAGCGCGGTGCGGGCCATGGGTGACACGTGCGGGGACCTCGAAGGCTCAGACGGATGGGCAGGGAAACACAGTTCGGGACAGTCTCCCACGGAGCCCCGGTATGCCGTGACGGCGCGGCGAGCGCGTGGCGTTCGAGTCGCCCCGGCGGGCGGGATAGGTTGCCGGACATGAGCACGATGGACCAGCTCCTCGCGGGGCTGCGCCGCGCGCTGGGGCTCGATCGCGACGGCAGTCGCCCGTCCGGCGGTCCCGGGACCCGACCGGGCCCCACTCCCCCGAGGCCCACACCGGCCCCGGCGCCGGCGCCGTCCCGCACAGGTGCCGGCACGGCATACCCGGGGGATTTTCGCGGTATGCCGTCTCTGGACTACCGGCCGCGCCCCGATGGGCGCCCCGACCCGGGCGAGGTGGTGTGGACCTGGGTGCCGTTCCAGGAGAACCCCTCCCAGGGCAAGGACCGGCCCGTGCTGCTCGTCGGCCGCGACGGACCCTGGCTGCTGGCGGTGCCGTTGACCTCCAAGGACCATGACCGCGACGCTGCCCAGGAGCGCGCCGCCGGGCGCGAATGGGTCGATGTCGGATCGGGCTCCTGGGACCGCGCCGGCCGACCGAGCGAAGCCCGGGTGGACCGGATCATCCGGGTCGACCCTGCCGACGTGCGGCGCGAGGGCGCAGTGCTCGACCGCGCGCGCTTCGATGAGGTGGCCGCGGGAATTCGGGCCCACCGCAACGCTTGACGCGCGCGGACCCGGACGAGGCGCTAGGTTCCTCTCGTCCGCCTCCATTCACCGTTGACAGGGGAACCCAGATGAAGAGATCAACGCTTGTCCGTTCGCTCGCCGCAGCCGCACTGGCTGTCTCCAGCGCTGTCGCGATCCCGGCCCAGGCCTCTGCGGGAACGATCAGTGAAGAGTGCATCGTCAGCCGCTATAACGTCCAGACCATGCGTGCGTGGTGCGGCAAGGCCGCTCCGCTGACCTACTTCCGGATCACCGTGACCTGTCGGAACTATTCCGGTGGGTACTACTACACCAAGGCCGGCACCTGGGAAACGCAGGGCGGGACCCGGTGGTCCTACGGGGTCTGCAACGGCAGTGACCCGGCCCTGGACAGCGCGCAGATCTCGGTCAAGTAGGCCTCGATCTCCCAAGCAATGACGAGCGGGGCCGGTTCTCCGAAGAGAACCGGCCCCGCTCGTCGTCAGCCCGGGACGCTCAGAGAGCGGCGGCCTTCTTGGCCATCGCGGACTTCTTGTTGGCCGCCTGGTTGGCGTGGATGACGCCCTTGGAGACGGCCTTGTCGAGCTTGCGGGACGCGGCCTTGAGGGCCTCGGCCGCGGCATCCTTGTCGCCGCTCGCGGCGGCCTCGCGGAACTTGCGCACGCCGGTGCGCAGCTCGCTCTTGACCGCCTTGTTGCGCTCGGTGCGCTTCTCGTTGGTCTTGATGCGCTTGATCTGGGACTTAATGTTTGCCACGTGTGAACTTTCTCGGTCGGTGCGGGTATGCCGTTAGAGGGCGGCAGACGCGGCTCGGGACCGGGCGTGGGGCACCCGTGGATGAGACGCGCTGGGTGATGCAACGTGCGCGCACGACCAGGCGCGCACGCAACTGCCGAGATTAGCAGTCGCCACGTGACCCTCCCAAACCGACGTTCTAGGCTGCCGTCCATGACCAGCACGACGATCGGCGGACTTCGGTGCCACGACTGGGGCGGCGCGCCGGGTGCGCCGGCCCTGCTGCTGTTGCACGGTTTCTCGGACTCGGGACGGTGCTGGGTCGACGCGGTGGACCACTGGACGACTGACTTTCACGTGCTGACCGTCGATGCGCGCGGACACGGGCAGTCCGAGCGGTTCACCCCCTCGCAGCTGGCGAGTGGCCCGCAGGCGGTCATGGTCGAGGACATCGTGCAGTTGCTGGACTCCTGGCCAGCGCTTGCCGGGCGTCCGGTTGCCCTGGTCGGCCATTCGATGGGCGGCGGGGTCGCGTGTGAAGTGGCCCTGGCTCGCCCGGACCGGGTCGCTGCCGTGGTCTTGGAAGATCCCGCCCTGGGGCCCTCCGACGGCACGACGGCTGGGCATGAGGGCGCCGTGCGGCGGGAATGGGGAGACGCGCAGGTGGCCCAACTGACCCGGTATGCCGTCGACCCCGCCTTCGCGACGGCCGAGGTGGCGCAGTTCGTGCGAACCTCCCCCGCTGTGGAGGCGCACGAGTGGCTCGCCGCCAAGCACCAGACCGACCTCGACATGACCGCGGGCGGACGCATCCGGCCAGAGCGTCCGTGGCGCCAGGCCGTTGCCGAGCTCACGGTGCCAACCCTCGTCGTGAGCGGCACTCGCGAGGTGATCTGGGAGCCGCAGGAGTGGGCGGCCCTGCAGGCGTGCGGCAACCCGGTCGTCGAGACCGCCGTGGTCGACGGCGCCGACCACTGTGTGCGACGCACCCGGCCGGAGGGCTTCTACGCCGTCGTCGACCCCTGGCTGCATCGCCACCTGCGCTGACCGACCTGGTGCGCTGACAGTCCGCAGGTCGGCGCGACCGAGGACCTCAGCATCTGCCAGCGCTGTTCCTCCGCTCGCCAGCCGCTTAATCAGGCGCGTCGGGCCGCCGAGCGCGCGCCGGTGATCGCGAGAACCGCCCGCTCAACAGCAAAAACCGGATCGCGACCTCCGCCCTTGACCTCGACATCGGCCGCAGCGACCGCCTGGATCGCGACCCCCAGGCTCGGACCGTCCCACCCTCCGAGCGAACGCCGGGCCTTGTCGACCTGCCAGGGCGCCAGCCCCACCTGCTTGGCGACCGCGGCCGAGGACCCGCGACCGGCCGACCCCACCTTGACCAGGGTGCGTAGTTGCGAGGCGAGGACGGCGACGATCGGCACCGGGTCGACCCCGCTGGCAATGGCGTGTCGAAGCAACCGCAGCGCCTCGCCGGTTTGGCCGCCGATCGCCGCGTCGGCGACCCGGAAGCCGGTCGCCTCGACCTTGCCCCCGTGATAGGTCTCGACCACCCGGTCGTCGATGACGCCCTCGGTGTCGGCCACCAACTGGCTGCACGCCGAGGCCAGCTCGCGGATGTCCTTGCCGAGCGCCTCGACGAGCGCGTGCACTGCCTCCGGCGTCGCGCGGCGCCCCTGCCGACGGAACTCGTGGGTGACGAAATCCGTCTTGTCGCGGTCGTTCTTGATGGCGGGGCACTCGATCACCCTGGCGCCCGCGCCCTTCATCGCGTCGAGCACCTTCTTGCCGCGCATCCCCGACTTGTGCATGACGACGAGCATGAGATCCGGCGCAGGCGCCGCGATGTAGTGCAGCAGGTCGGTGACGAGATCGTCGGAGGCCTCATCGACGTCTTCGGCGACGATGACCTTGCTTCCTCCGAAGAGCGACGGACTCGCGTGCATCGCCAAGACCCCCGGCTCGTATGCCGTCGCCCGCACCGTGATCTTCTCGGCCTCCGGGTCGGCTTCGCGCGCCAAGGCGACCATGGACGCCAACGCTCGCTCGGCCAGCACGCCTTCGGGCCCGGTGATGAGCACGAGCGGCGGCATGATCAGGGTCACGGGCCCTACCTTGCCACGGACCGGTGACACGGCATGATGTCCGCCATGATCGACCGCGCCCGGCTCGCAGCCCTCATGACCTCCGAACAAGCCCGCTTCGCCGCATCCCACCCGCGCTCCGCGGCGGCATACGGGAAGGCCACCCACCTGTTCGGCCGAGTGCCGATGACGTGGATGAACAAGATCGCCGGCGGCGTCCCGATCTACTTCGAGTCGGGCCGGGGCAACCGAGTGCGCGACATCGACGGCAACGAGTACCTCGACTTCGCCCTCGGTGACACCGGCGCGATGGCCGGCCACTCCGCCCCTCCCGTTGTCGCCGCAGTGCGCCGTCGCGTGGAAGAACTCGGCGGCCTGACGACCATGCTGCCGACCGAGGATGCCGAATGGGTCGGCGCAGAGTTGTCGCGCCGGTTCGGGATGGACGTGTGGAGCTTCTCGCTCACCGCGACCGACGCCAATCGGTGGGCGATCCGATTGGTCCGCGCGATCACCGGTCGGCCCAAGATCCTCGTCAACAGCTACTGCTACCACGGCTCTGTCGACGAGTCCCTGATCGTCGTCGGCCCGGACGGTGAGGGCACCAGCCGCCCTGGCAATGTCGGCTCCCCGGTCGACGTCACGATGACCAGCCGGGTGGCCGAGTTCAACGACATCGAGGGGCTGGAGCGCCAGCTCGCCCATGGCGATGTCGCGGCCGTGCTCATGGAGCCTGCGCTGACCAATATCGGCATCGTGCTGCCCGACCCGGGCTACCTCGCCGCGGTTCGCGATCTGACTCGGCGCTGCGGCAGCCTGCTCATCATCGACGAAACGCACACCTTCTCGGCCGGCCCGGGTGGGATGACCCAGCGTGACGGGCTGGAGCCGGACGTCGTCGTCATCGGCAAGGCCATCGGCGGCGGCATCCCCACGGGTTCCTATGGCCTGTCGGCCGAGCTTGCCGCCCGAGTGCTCGCGCGGCGTGATCTCGACCTCGTCGACATGGGCGGCGTCGGCGGCACGCTCGCCGGCAACCCGTTGTCGGTGGCAGCCATGCGCGCCACCCTGGAGCACGTCCTCACCGACGAGGCATTCGTCGGGATGATCGATGTGGCGACCGGGTTCACGGCGGGCGTTCAGAAGCTCATCGACCACTACGAGTTGCCGTGGGCGATCAACCAACTCGGCGCCCGCTCGGAGTACCGCTTCGCGACGCCGTATCCCCGCAACGGCACCGAGGCCGCGGCCTCGGCTGACGGCGAGCTGGAGGACTACCTGCACCTCTACCTCGCCAACCGGGGCATCCTGCTCACGCCGTTCCACAACATGGCGCTCATGTGTCCGACGACGACGTCGGCGGATGTCGAGCGGCACCACGAGGTCTTCGACGAGGCGCTCGCGACACTCCCTCGCGTCTAGCCCTGGTCTCGCGCCGAGGCAAAGCCGGCAGCTCGGATCAGAAGCCGAGCTGCGGGTCGCCGAGTTCGAGACCGAGCGCGGCCAGCCGGGCGCGGATCACCTCTTCGTCGAGCTCGAGCTGCTCGACGAGATCGTCGATGTCGACCCCGATCCGCACCCCGTCGTGCAGTTCCTTGTCCTCGGCGGCCGTCCACGCGTGACCGGAGACGACGGCGGTGCGCACCGACGGTGGGGATGGTGGCGGGCCGGCCACCGGGCGCGGGTCGACGTCGGCCGAGGGGTCGACCAGCGGACCACCACCGAGGGCTCGTGCTCCCGGCTCCAGCACCGGCAACGGATCCGGCGCCGACTCGTCCAGCCGAGCCAGCGCCCCGAGCACCAGCTCCCGATTCGTCGTCGGCCAGAACGGCGGCAGCGAGCGCTGGAGGAACCCGGCATACCGAGCCGTCATGAGCCGGGAGTCCAGGAAGGCGACCACCCCGCGGTCGTCCGAGCGCCGCACCAGCCGCCCGGCCCCCTGGGCCAGGCGCAGCGCGGCGTGCGTCGCCGACACCGCCATGAAGCCATTGCCGCCCATCCGGGCGATCGCCTGGGTGCGCGCTGAGGCGAGCGGGTCGTCGGGCCGCGGGAAGGGGATCCGGTCGATGACGACGAGTTGGCACGCCGAGCCGGGCACATCGACGCCCTGCCACAGGCTGAGCGTGCCGAACAGGCAGGTGCTCGCCTCCCGCGCGAATTCCCGCACCAGAGTGCCGAGTTGGTCCTCGCCCTGGCATCGGATGGTGATCGGTATGCCGTCCCGCTCGAACCGCGCGCGCAGCTCCTCGGTCGCCGCCTGCGCTGCCCGCATCGAGGAGAACAGACCCAGCGTGCGGCCTCCTGCGGCGCGCACCAGGGCGTCCAGCTCGTCCATCGCCGCTGGGGAGCCACCGTCTCGGCCGGGGGCCGGCAGGTGTGCGGCGACATAGGCAATGGCTTGGCGGGGGTAGTCGAAGGGGCTGCCGACGTCGAGACCCTCCCACTCCGGAGCGCCCTCCCCGCGCATCCCCAGCGTCCCCGCGACCGCGTCGAAAGAGCCACCCAACTCCAGGGTCGCCGACGTCATGACGACCACTCGTTCGGCGAGCACCTTGTCGCGGACCAGTAGGGCCACGCTCATCGGCGCGACGCGCAGCACCGACCCCCGACGGGGTTCCTGGGAGAGCCAGACGACGTCGAGTTCGCGCTCTTCCAGCAAGCGGGCACAGGTGTCGAAGAGATCGTCGACCGCGGCCCGCGCGACCTGCAGCGCCCCGTCGACCGGCTCGCCCTGCTCGGGCTTGAGCTCGCTCTGCATAGTGCGCGCGACGTCGCGGATCCGCGTGACGGCCAGCACCAGGTTGTCCGGCAGCGCCATGACCCGCCCCTCGGGCGCCTGCTCAAGCACTCCGTCCAGCAGCGCGGCGGCGTCCTCCAGGTCAGGCCCTCGCTCACTGCGTTTGCCCACTCGTCGAGCCGCGGCGACGACCAGTCCCGAGGTCAGCTCATCAGTGATCGTCGAGGTGACCCGATCGACGAGTTCGTGGGCCTCGTCGACGATGAGCAGGTCGTGCTCGGGCAGCATCTGCCGGCCCTCGAACGAGTCGATCGCCATGAACGAGTGGTTGGTCACGACGACATCGACGTCCTCGGCAGCCGCCCGAGACCGCTCGACGAAGCACTCGGCGGCCATCGGGCACTTGCTCCCGAGACATTCATGGGCCGACACCGAGACCTGTCGCCAGGCTCGCTCGCTCACCCCCGGCACCAACTCGTCGCGATCGCCGGACTCGGTCAGCTCGGCCCAGGCGCGCAGCCGCACCACCTCATGACCCAACCGGGAGGTCGCCTGATCCACCTCGCCCACCGAGATGAGCACGTCATCGTCGTCGGGGAAGCCGCCGTCGAGTTTGTGCAGGCACAGGTAATTGCGCCGCCCCTTGACCATGGCAAAGGTCGGGCGTCGCCCGAGCAGTGGGGTCAGCGCGGTCGCCAGGCGTGGCAGGTCGCGGTCGATGATCTGGGCCTGCAGTGCGAGGGTTGCGGTGGCGACGATCGCGGGACGGCCGGTGTCCATGGCATGGCGCACGGCGGGCACGAGATAGCCCAGCGACTTGCCGGTGCCTGTTCCAGCCTGCACGAGCAAGTGCCGTTTGCGTTCGAGGGCCTCGGCGACTGCCTCCACCATGCGCACCTGACCCGGACGCTCCACGCCTCCCACTCCCGCGACGGCAGCGCGCAGCAGGGCATCGAGGGTGGCCACCGCGCCACTGTATGCCGTGCTGCCGCACCGGCCGGGCAGCAGTCCCCGGGTGAGCCGCGGGAAATCGGAGGCACCCGGCATACCGGGACAGGTAGCCTGTCGCGCTTGTGAGCCGACTTCGCGAACGCATCCTGCCGCGACGCCTCGGCCGCGATTTCAGCTTCCTGGTCTCATCCTCCTGGGTGAGCAATATCGGCGACGGTTTCGAGCTGGCCGCTGGGCCGCTGCTTGTCGCGTCGGTGACCCGCGATCCCGTGCTCGTCGCGATGGCGGCGCTGCTCCAACGGCTGCCGTGGGTGCTTTTCGGCCTGTATGCCGGCGCGCTCGCCGACCGCTACGACCGGCGTCGCATCGTCATGGGCGTCGACCTCACCCGCGCGGTGATCCTCGCCATCCTCAGTGCGACGATCCTCACCGGACACGTGCAGGTGTGGATCGTCCTCGTCGCGATCTTCCTGCTCGGGGTAGCCGAGACCTTCGCCGACACCACGTCATCGACCTTGCTGCCGATGGTCGTCGAGCGGGCCGACCTCGGGATCGCCAATGCCCGGCTGCAGACCGGCTTCCTCACCATGAACCAACTCGCCGGTCCGCCGATCGGGGCGGCGCTGTTCGCTCTCGGTGCCGCCGTGCCCTTTGTCGCGCAAGCGGTGTGTGTCGCCGCGGGGGCGCTAATGGTGGGCAAGATGTCGGTCGGGCGGCCGCGGGTGCTCAGCCAGGAGCCGCCGCGGCGGGTGCGGGAGGACATCGCCACCGGGTTCCGCTGGCTGTGGGGGCATGCCGCGGTGCGGACCCTGGCGCTGACGATCCTCACCTTCAACATCACCTTCGGGGCGGCCTGGTCGGTGCTCGTGCTCTACGCCACCGACCACCTCGGGATGGGCGAGGTGGGCTTCGGGCTACTGACGACGATCAGTGCGGTCGGGGGGTTGCTCGGCACGGCGTCCTACGGCTGGCTGGAGCAACGCGTGGCACTCGGCACCATCATGCGCGGCGGGCTCATCATCGAGACGCTCACCCATTTGGGCCTGGCCCTCACGACCTCACCGCTGGTCGCGATGGTGATCTTCTTCTGCTTCGGGGCGCATGCCTTCATCTGGGGTACGACGGCTCGAACGGTGCGCCAACGCGCGGTGCCCGAACACATCCAGGGCCGGGTCGGCAGCGTCTACATGCTGGGGATGATGGGCGGCTTGGTCGTGGGTCAGGCGTTGGGCGGGCCGATCGCCAGCACTTTCGGGCTCATCGGGCCGTTCTGGTTCGCCTTCGGCGGGTCTGCGGTGATCCTCGCGCTCATCTGGCGGCAGTTGCCAGCCATTGCCCATGCTCCGGATCCTGCTGCCGACACTCCGGCACCCTGACATTGGCGGGTTTTGGTGCCGGTGGGGGCCTTCGTACCGGCGCGCGCTCAGTACCAGTGCGGGGACCGCGCCTGCCAGGCCGCCCAGGCCTGACAGGGCGTGCCATAGCGGCCCTTGATGTAGCCCAGCCCCCAGGTGATCTGGGTCGACGGGTTGACCAGCCAGTCGGCCCCGGCGCTGGCCATCTTGCTGCCAGGCAGAGATTGCGGGATGCCATAGGCATCGGAAGTCGGATTGTCGGCCGACCATGACCAGCTGCTCTCGTTGAGCCACAAGGAATCCAGGCAGGACCACTGATCGGTGCCGAACCCGAAGTTGGGCATGAGTTGCTGGGCGACGGTCCGCGGGTTGCGCTGCATCCAGGCCAGGCTCGATCCGGTGGATCCCGACGACGAGCTTGACGTGCTCGAGGATGTGCCGGCGGTGCCGGATCCCGTCGAGGACGGTGCCGCCGGTGTGGACGCCGCCGCGGGACGCTGCATCAGCGACTTCGCGGCGGCTGCCGCAGCTGCTGCAGCCGCAGCGGCGCGTTGCTGCTCGGCCCGCTGCTGTTCCAGACGCTGCTGTTCCAGACGCTGCTGTTCCAGACGCTGCTGTTCGGCCCGCGCGGCCGCCTCCCGCGCCAAGCCGTCCAGCCGCTGTTGCTGAATCTCCTGCGAGGTTCCGACGAGTACGGCGAGTTGGGCGGTGAGTGCCTGCTGTCGAGCCGAGAGACTGGCGACCTGATCCGAGGCAGTACTGAGTTCAGCATCGAGCTGCGCCTTCGCCTGAGCGGACTCTTGCGCCACTTGGGTCAGCCGCTGGGCCCGATCCTGGGCGATGGCCCGGGTCGAGTCAGCCACACCGGCCAACAACCGGGCGTCCCGAAGCTGCCGATCGACCAAGTCGGCCGAGTCGTCGAGGAATTGGGCCATGTCCAGGACTTTGTCCGGGCCGGCCGCCAGGATGCGGAGCAGTTCCTGCTGACCAGTGCCGCCACCCTGTTCGTAGGCCGCCGCGGCCAGGCGGCCCACGGCGTCGCCGGCTTGCTGGGCCGCCTCGGCGGCGCCGTCCGCTGCCAGTTGCGCGGTAGCGGCCGCGGCGGTGGCGTCTTCTTCGGCGGCCTGCGCGATCGCGTAGGCCTTCGCAGCATTGCTCACCGCTCGTTGCACGGTTGCTAGCTGCGCAGCTCCCTGCTGATACTCGGAATCGAGGGCCGCGATGCGCGCCTGCTGGTCGGTGACGGCGGCTTTCGCGGCATCGACCTGGGCTTGGGACGGCGTGTTCGGTGACGTATCAGCATGCGCGAGACCGGCGTAACTCACCAGCACGAGCGCGGCCACCAGGCCGGACAGGGTCGCGCGGGCGCGGCCAACTGCTCGGCCGGACCGCTGCGAACGCGACAACATCCATCCTCCACCGTGGAACGTTGCCCCCACGGTAGCCAGATGTAACCAATTGCACCATAGGCACAAGCACCACTCTGGCCTCGCAAGACACGCCGTCCGGTGTGTCGTGCTCAGTGCGCTCACCCTGGCAGGGGTTGGACCCCGGCGCCCTGTTGGCAGATGAGATGGGCGACCAGCGCCGTCCAGCCCGTCTGGTGGGCGGCTCCCAGCCCCCGACCGGTGTCGCCGTGGAAGTACTCACTGAACACCGGATGGTCGCTCCACAGGGGTCCGCTGAGGTGGTCGCGCGGGTCGCTAGGCCGTCGACCGTCGGGGCCCGGGCGAAACAAGCTCACCAGACGACGTTCCAGATCGGCAGCGACCTCGGTGAGGCCGACCAGGTGACCAGACCCCGTCGGGTACTCGACGCGGACCTCGGAACCTGCGCCCACGGCATACCCTCGTAGTGCGTCTGCGAGCAGCACGTTGACGGGGAACCAAATCGGGCCACGCCAGTTGGAGTTTCCCCCGAACATCGGCGAATCCGACTCCCCCGCAACGTATTCGATCTCGACGAAGCCATTGGGCAATTCGACCCGCACACCACCCCGATAGGCCGCGGACAACGACCGAATCCCGTGTGGTGCAAGGAATTCCGCTTGATCGAGCATGACGGATAACAACCGGGTATGCCGTGTCGGGTCGATGAGCATGAGGGTCGCTGGGCCGTAGGGGCCCTCGCCCTGCAGCACCGCGTCGGTCTCCTCCGGGCGGTTGCGTTGCAGCCACCGCAGCCGCTCCATGAAGTCGGGCAGTTCACGAGCGACCCAGTCCGGCACGACCGCGACGGCCAGTAGCGGCAGCAGCCCGACCAGCGAGCGCACCCGCAGCCGACGGGCGTTGCCGTAGACGTCGTCGGACAGCAGGGGCAGCAGGACGTCGTAATAGAAGCCGTCCTCCTCGTCCCAGAGCGACACGCTGTCCGTGCCGAAGGTCTCGACGGCCGTCGAGATCGCGAGAAAGCGCTCGAGGAAGGTCGTGGCCAGGTCGTCCCAGGCGGTGTCGCCTCGGGAGAGCTCCAGCGCCATCCGGAGCATGGTCAGGCAGTGGAAGGCGACCCAGCTGGTGGCGTCGGACTGCTCCAGTCGCCAGCCCTCGGGCACCCCGTGCGAGCGATCGAAGACCCCGATGTTGTCCATCCCGAGGAAGCCACCCTCGAAGAGGTTGGAATCGTCGGCGTCCTTGCGGTTGACCCACCAGCCGAGGTTGAGCAGCAGCTTGGTCGTGATCCTGATGAGGAAGTCGACGTCCCAGCCGCCGTCGAGCTCGTAGACCTGCCAGGCGGCCCAGGCGTGCACGGGCGGGTTGACGTCGGAGAAGGCCCACTCGTAAGCCGGCAGTTGACCGCTGGGATGTTGCGCCCATTCCCGGCAGATCAGCCGCAACTGGTCCTTGGCGAAGGCCGGGTCGATGTGAGCCAGCGCCACGCAGTGGAAAGCCAGGTCCCACGAGGCGAACCACGGGTACTCCCACTCGTCGGGCATCGAGATGACGTCGGCCAGGGCCAGATGTCGCCACGAGGTGTTGCGTCCGAAGGGCTCCGGCGCCCGTCGTGACTGAGGGGGCGGCGGGGTCGCCGGGTCGCCGTCGAGCCACTGGGCGACGTTGTAGCGGTAGAGCTGTTTGCCCCACAGCAGCCCGGCGAAGGCCCGACGCGCGACGTGTCGGTCCTCGGGGTCGACGCCAGCCGGGATCACGGCGCGGTAGAAGGCGTCGGCCTCGGCCTTGCGCTCGCGCAGCGTGGCGCGGAAGGCCTTGCCGAAGGGACGATCGGGCACCGCCCCCGACCTCAGCCGGAGGTTGACCGTCACCGTGGCGCCCGGCGCGACCGCATCCACGTGGTAGCGCAACCCCACCTTGGTGCCGGTCTGCTCGGGGTTGAGGCCGGTGCGGACCCCGTGCACGATGGCCCGGTCGATGCCGTCCTTCGGGTATGCCGTGGCGTTGGCTTCCGCTCCCCAGAGCGCGATCGCGTTGGTCTCGTTGTCGCAGACCATGACCTCGGGCCGACCCTCGGCGAAGAGGCGATAGATCCCGAGGTACCCATGCCTGGCTTCGACGGCCACCAGGTCGGCGTCGTCGAGGTCGTCCGCGCCCATGACCCGAATCGTGGGGATGCGTCCATCGCGTCCCCACCGCCAGGTGTTGCGAAACCAGAGCTGTGGGACGAGATCCAGCGGCGCCGGATCCGGGCCGTGATTGGTGGCCTCGATCCGGATGCAGATGTCCTCGGGTGCTGCCTTGGCGTGGGTGACCGTGACGTCGAAGAAGCGGTTGTCGTCCAGGACACCGGTGTCCGAGAGCTCGTATTCGTCCTCGTAGCGGGTGCGCGCGGCGTTGGTGGCGACGAGGTCGGCATACGGGAAGGCCCGTTGGGGGTAGCGGTAGAGCCACTCGGCATACGAGTGCGTCGGGGTGGCGTCGAGGTGCCACCAGTACTCCTTGACGTCCTCGCCGTGGTTGCCCTGCTCGTTGGTCAGGCCGAAGAGCCGCTCCTTGAGCCGGTCGTCCTGGCCGTTCCATAGCGCGATCCCGAGGTTGAGGAAGCCCCAGCGGTCGCACAGCCCCGCCAGGCCGTCCTCGCCCCACCGATAGGTGCGCTGGTGAGCCTGGTCAAAGGGGAACGACTCCCACGCGTCGCCATCAGCCGAGTAGTCCTCGCGCACCGTCCCCCACTGGCGCGCACTGACGTATGGACCCCATTGGCGCCAGGGGTCCGAGTCGTCGGGCGACTCGGCCAACCGCACATGTTCGGCCGTGCGAGCGTGCTTACTGGAGGTCTTGGCCACGGTTCAGCTTGCCACGTCGGTTGGGGAACCCTGTCGCGCTCTCGCGCACGGTGCCAGGGTCAGGGCACAATGCCGGTGTAGGCGTTGAGCGCCAGCTGCCCGCCCAAGTGGGCATAGAGGACCGTGCTGTCGGCCGGGATGGCGCGGCTGGTCACCAGGTCGACCAGGCCGGCCATCGACTTCCCTTCGTAGACGGGGTCGATGATCATCGCCTCCATCCGACCGGACAGCCGGATCGCCTCCAAGGTCGACTCGACCGGGATGCCGTACTTATCGCCGGCCCAGCCCTCCAGCACGGTGATCTCGTCGTCACGCAGCTCGCGTCCCAGCCCGATGAGGTCGGCCGTATGCCGTGCAATCCGGCCGACCTGGTCGCGGGTCTGGTCGATGGTCGCCGACGCGTCAATACCAATGACCCGTCGGGGACGGCCACCGGCCTGCTCCAGCGCGGCGAATCCGGCGATCATGCCGGCGTGGGTCGAGCCCGTGACTGTGCACACGATGATCGTGTCGAAGAAGACGCCCAGGGCCTTCTCCTGCTCGGCGACCTCGTAGGCCCAGTTGGCGAATCCCAGCCCCCCGAGCCGGTGTTCGGACGCGCCCGCCGGGATGGGATAGGGCTTGCCGCCCCTGGCCTCCACGTCGTTGAGCGCGTCTTGCCAGCTCTCGCGGATGCCGATGTCGAAGCCGTGCGGGTCGATCCGCACCTCGGCGCCCATGATTCGAGAGAGCTGGATGTTGCCCACGCGGTCGTTGAGCGGGTCGGGCCAGTCCACCCAGGTCTCCTGCACGAGCACCGCCTTGAGCCCGAGGTGGGCGGCCACCGCGGCGACCTGCCGAGTGTGGTTGCTCTGGTAGCCACCGATCGACACCAACGTGTCGGCGCCCGAGGCGAGGATGTCGGGGACGATGTACTCCAGCTTGCGCACCTTGTTGCCACCGAAGGCGAGCCCCGAGCTCACGTCCTCGCGCTTGGCCCAAATCTGGGCCCCACCCAGGTGCGCGGTGAGTCGGTCCAGCCGCTGCAGCGGGCTCGGACCGAAGGTCAACGGGTAACGCTCGAAGTCGGAGATGGCCACAGGGTGCTCCTCGGTCCGGGTGTGCCGCGCGGGGTCGGGCTGCGAGGCCAGGCTAGGGCACGCGGGGATCGCTGGACCGGTGGGCACGCAGGTCGGCGACGAGGCGCGGCACCCGCCACTGGCGCACCAGCCTCAGCCACGTGCGCGCCGGATAGGCCAGCCGGACGACGTAGTAGTTGAGGTACTCCGCGACGCCAAAGAGCCACGCCAAGACCACGACGGTCCGCCCCAAGACGTCTTCGGGCCACCAGGCGACCACTGCGGCGCCAGCCGCGGCGAAGAGCACCGGATTGATCGCCGCGAAAGCCCGGTAGGTGCTCACCAACCGCGGCGGCATCGGCGACACGCCAACCCAGGATCGGGCGGCCAGCCAGTAGCAGCCGCCCTGGAGCAGGACGACCACGAGGGGAACCACCGCGGCCCAGAGCGCCCACCGACCCGGACCTGACAGGTGGTTACCCACGGAGGGAGCCGCGAGTGTGAACACCCCCGCCGACGCGAGTTCACCCACCCCGAGGCTCAGGTAAGTCCGGCGCAGTTCCTCGCGTCGCTCGGGTGCCATGGCCCGGAACGACTCAGACCCGGTATGCCGTGTAGTCACCGATGCGGTGCGCGTGCACCTTCGCGTGGACTCGGGTCCCCTCGGGAGTGTGCTCGCTGGCGAGGATCTCGCCGTTCTCGTGCAACCGATTGAGCACGTCACCCCGCTCATAGGGGATGAGCACGTCGATCTCGACGTCAGGTTTGGGCAATTCGTCGGCAATGAGCGTCAGGAGAGCATCGATCCCCTGCCCGGTCCGAGCCGACACGACGACCGAGTGTTTGTGCCGTCGGGTCAGCCGGTCGAGCACCTCGGGGTCGGACGCGTCGGCCTTGTTGATGACGATGATCTCCTTGAGATCACCCGCCCCCTCGACCTGCGCGAGCACTTCGCGCACCGCGCTGATCTGACCCTCGGGGTCGGGGTGCGAGCCGTCGACAACGTGCAGCAGCAAGTCGCAGTCGCCGACCTCCTCCAGAGTGGACCGGAATGCCTCGACCAGTTGATGGGGCAACGCCCGCACGAACCCCACCGTGTCGACGAGCGTGTACTCCCGGCCATCGGCGGTCTCGGCTCTGCGGACGGTCGGGTCGAGGGTGGCGAAGAGCTGGTTCTCGACCAGCACCCCGGCACCGGTGATCCGGTTGAGGATCGAGGACTTTCCGGCGTTGGTGTAGCCCGCGATGGCCACGCTCGGGACGTGTCCGGCCTTGCGGGAATGCCGTTTGGTGTCGCGGCCGGTCTTCATCAAGGAGATCTCGCGGCGCAGCTTGGCCATCCGGGTGTTGATCCGGCGTCGGTCGAGTTCGATCTTCGTCTCACCGGGGCCGCGCGACCCGATGCCCTCACCGCCGGCGACCCGGCCACCGGCCTGCCGGGACATCGACTCACCCCACCCGCGCAGCCGCGGGAGGAGGTACTGAAGTTGGGCCAGCTCGACCTGGGCCTTGCCCTCCCGGCTCTTGGCGTGCTGGGCGAAGATGTCGAGGATGAGCGCGGTGCGGTCGATGACCTTGACCTTGACGACGTCCTCCAGCGCGCGCCGCTGGCCGGGTGCGAGCTCCCCGTCGCAGATGACGGTGTCCGCTCCCTCGGAGGCGACGATGTCCCGCAACTCCTGGGCCTTGCCCTTGCCGAGGAAGGTCGCCGGATCGGGGCTCTGCCGACGCTGGATCACCCCGTCAAGCACCGTGGAGCCGGCCGTTTCGGCGAGGGCCGCGAGCTCGCGCAGCGAGTTCTCGGCGTCGGTCACGGTGCCGTCGGTCCACACCGCGGCGAGCACGACCCGCTCGAGGCGCAGTTGCCGGTATTCGACCTCGGTGACATCGGTGAGTTCGGTGGACAGTCCCGACACCCGGCGCAGCGCGGCCCGCTCTTCGCGGTCGAACTGCTCGCCGTCGTAGTCGGCGGTGGGCTCGACTCCGTCCAGCAGGTTATCGGGGTCGGCGAGGGCGGCGGCTTTGCCGGTGAGCACGGTATTGCGTCGGGTCATGGTCCTCCCAGGGTCGCACGAACCCCGCGCGTCGCCCAACCGGATATCCGCCGTCAGAGCGCCAGCGCGGCCCTCGCCCGGATGATGGCCTTGGCTGTCACGTCGGGAAGGAGCTCGTCCGGAAGGCCGTCAAAGATGAGAACCAGCAGCACATCGGTCACCTGGGCCGCCACCCAGGTCTGGCTCCGGCTGCCGCCTTCGAGGGTGTAGCTCAGCCGCACCGAGCGCGCCCCCGGCGAGGCCGGCAGCGCCGGTCCGGGGGTCAGGGACCCGTCCACCTGGGTGAGGCCGCCAATGGCCACGCGCACCATCGGACAAGCCGACCCGGCAGCCGCGCCCCACTGCGCGACAGCGGTCGCTGCGGAGTCACTGGAAGGCGCAGTCCGCAGCCATTCGCCCAGCACCCCCTTGCGATCCGGCGAGAGCAGCAACGTCACGTCGGCGAGTTTGGCGTCGAAGTTCGGTCCGGTGCGCAGCACAACGGGAGCGCACGCCCGGTCGTCGGAGGAGAGTTCCACCTTGACGGCGCTGGGCAGGAGCGACGGTCGGGCGCGCGTCGTGCCAGCGGGGAGATCAGGCACCTGCAGCAGTGCCTGCTGCAGCAGCCCCAGCGATCGCACCTGTCCGTTGGGCTGCTCGCCCGTCCCGATCGATCCAGACGGGTCCGCCGTGCTCAAGAGCGGCGCCACCAGGCATCCCGAGGCGCCAAGGACGACACTGACCGCCATCAGCGCGGCTGCCAGCGCACGTCTCATGCGCGGAAGCCTAGCCAGCCAGCCGCTCACGGAGCGGTCCGAGGGCGCAGATCGCCTAGAGTCGGCTGCCGTGACGACCGAGCACTACTTCTCCGCCGATCCCGCCGGCCCGGAGGATCGCCGAACCATCACCGTGCGGCTGGCCGACCGCGATGTGCGGGTCGTCACGGCCGCGGGCACCTTCTCCCCCGACCATCTCGACACCGGCACCCGCGTGCTGCTCGACGAAGTGCCCGACCCGCCCGCAACTGGCGCCCTGCTGGATCTCGGGTGCGGCTGGGGCGCGATCGCCCTCACCCTCGGCCTGCTCTCTCCCACCGCTGACGTGTATGCCGTGGACGTCAACGAGCGCGCCCTGGCGCTCACCCGCGAGAACGCCGCCGAGCTGGGCCTGGACCGGGTCGTTGCCTGCCGACCCGAGATGGTCGATCCGACGTTGCGTTTCGCGACGATCTGGTCCAACCCCCCGATCCGCGTGGGCAAGGCCGTCCTGCACGAGATGCTCACGACTTGGCTGCCGAGGCTGGAACCGGACGGCACGGCATACCTCGTGGTCGCGAAGAAGTTGGGGGCCGACTCGCTCGCGCGCTGGATCGAGCACGAACTCGGTATGCCGTGCCGCCGGCTCGCGATCGCGCGCGGCTTCCGGGTGCTCGCCGTCAGTCGGTGAAAACGCCGTCGGCCACCAGGGCCGCGGGCCCGGCGAGCTCCACGGTCTCGTCCGCCTCGACCGTGACGGTCAGCCGCCCTCCCGGGACATCGACGGTCCAGACCCGCGTGTCGTGAGCCGAGCCCTCCCACCAACGCACGGCGAGGGCAGCGGCCACCGCGCCGGTGCCGCACGATCGGGTCTCCCCCACCCCGCGCTCGTGCACGCGCATCGCGAGGTGGCCCGGGCCAACGGCTCGGACGAATTCGACGTTCGTCCCTTCGGGCGGGATGGGGGCGACGGCCGGTGCGACCGTGAGGTCGAGGTCGGCGAGATCGATCTCGGGGGGCAGCACGACGACGGTGTGCGGGTTACCAAGGTCGATGCGCAAGCCCGGCAGGTCAGGGGCACCAGCAGCGGACACGACGGCGGTGAAGCCTTCGGCGGCGGCTTGTTCGGGGTCTTCCAGGCGCCAAGGGCCGAGGTTGACGGCATACCCAGTGGCCGTGGTGCGCACGTGCTTGAGCCCGGCACGGGTCGCGATCGCGAAATCGGGTCCGGCTTCCAGCCCCTCGCGGGTGAGATAGGCCGCGAAGACCCGGGTGCCGTTGCCGCACATCTGGGCCACCGAACCGTCGGCATTGCGGTAGTCCATGAACCAGCGAGCCTGGTCAGCCAGGGCGCGCACCTCGGGCTCGATGGCGTGGACGGTGGGGCCGATCCGGATCACGCCGTCGCCGCCGATGCCGGCCCGCCGGTCAGCCAGCCGAGATACCAGAGCGGGTGTGAGGTCGAGGGTGCCGTCAAGGTCGGGGACGAGCACGAAGTCGTTCTGAGTCCCGTGGCCCTTGATGAAGGGCAAGCCAGCCCCGCCCGCGCGCGTCGTCATAGCGTCATTCTCCCTGGTGTGCGGCTCGCCAGATCGCCATCGCCCGGTCGAGCAGGTCAGGGGCATCGGCGGGGACCCAGGAGATTCGGGGGTCGGGACCAAACCAGGACTGCTGTCGTCGGGCGAACTTGCGGGTGAGCGTCGCGGTGTCGGCGACGGCCTGGGCCTCCGTGAGATCTCCGCGAAGGCAGGCGATGGCCTGGGCATAGCCGATCGCGGTGCGGGCGGTGCGCCCGTCGGCCAGCCCCTGCGTAAGCAGGAACGTGACCTCGTCGAGCAAGCCGTGGGCGAACATCGCGGCGCTGCGGGCGTTGATGCGGGCATCAAGCGCCGGGCGGTCCAGGGTCAGCCCGATCACCGTCGTGGGTCGCACCGTCTGCCTCGTGGGCAGCGTGGCGCTGAACGGTGCGCCGGTCAGCTCGATGACCTCCAGCGCCCGGACGATCCGGCGCCCGTTGCGCGGCTCGATCCGCGCGGCCGCCACCGGATCGCGTTGTCCGAGAACGGCATACAGGGCCTCGACACCCTCGGAGGTGAGCCGCTCCTCCCAGCGGGCACGGACGGCTGGGTCGGTCGGAGGGATGTCGAGGTGGTCCAGTGCCGCGCGCACGTAGAGCCCCGACCCGCCGACGAGAATCGGCACCCCGCCGCGGGCCAGGATTGCGGCGATGTCGCCGCGCGAGGCCTGCTGGTATGCCGCGACGCTGGCTTCCGCGGTGACGTCCAGGACGTCGAGCTGATGGTGAGGTATGCCGTGCCGTTGCGCCACGGAGAGCTTGGCCGTGCCGATGTCCATGCCGCGATAGAGCTGCATGGCGTCGGCATTGACGATCTCTCCGCCGAGCTTCTCGGCCAGCGCAACGGCCAGGTCAGACTTGCCCGTGGCCGTCGGGCCGACGATGGCCAGGACGCGCCCAGCGGCTGGTGTCGACTCGGGCGGCGAGCCGGTCACGGCTCGGGGTGGCGATGCCCCGGGTCGCCGTGATCCTCACCGCAGTCGCACTCGCCCTCGCTGGAGTCGTGACCGAAGGGGTCGGGGT
This sequence comes from Actinomycetales bacterium, assembly GCA_016710645.1. GTDB lineage: Bacteria > Actinomycetota > Actinomycetes > Actinomycetales > Dermatophilaceae > Phosphoribacter. The sequence continues at coordinate 59,853 of JADJVI010000031.1, forward strand.
CGACTCCCGGCATCCAGGTGAGGCCGGCGATCCCCCAGCCGTTGGCCTTCGCGACCTTGCGGGCCTTGCGGTGATAGCGGTCCTCGAGACGGTCGACATACAGCCGGCCGTTGAGGTGGTCGAACTCGTGCTGCATGCAGCGCGCGAACCAGCCGGTGGCGTCGAACTCCAGCGGCTTCCCGGTCACGTCGAAGCCGGAGACGTGGACGAAATCGGCGCGTTTCAGGGGAAAGTGTTCGCCCGGGAAGGACAGGCATCCCTCGGACTCGGAGTCCTTGTCGGCGCGGCCCTCGGGGATGCGAGACACGGTGAGGATCGGGTTGACCACGACCCCGCGCGGGGCGACGCCATCCTCGTTGGCCATGTCGTAGACGTAGATCCGCAGCCCGACGCCGATCTGGGGTGCGGCCAGGCCAACCCCGTGGGCGGCGTCCATGGTGTCGAACATGTCCTGTACCAGCGCGGCCAACTCTTCGTCGAAGTGCTCCACCCGCGCCGCGACCCGATGTAGCACGGGCTCTCCGGAGATGACGACAGGACGGACACTCATGCGGAGAAGTCAAGCACGATCAGCCACATCCCCCAGCGCCGGATGGTGACCCAGGTGCAGCCTGGCCGGCTGCGGGCCGGCCGATGGACGGCATACCGAGGGAGACGGCTGGTTTGGCCGCCGCGCCCGTCTCCTGCAGCGCAGCCCACGCCGCGCCGCCGGCCGTGCGGCGGACCGCGAAGCTACCGCCGGCAACCGCGGAGTCAGCCACCAGGTGGTGCGGGGCGCCGTAGGTGACGCCCACCGTCACCAGGTCACCCGGGCGCGGCCGATCGGCGTCGGGACGGTCGGCCGGCAGGGCGAAGTGCACGAGGCGGTTGTCACGCGCACGCCCGGATAGGCGTCGGGTCTCGGCATCCTTGCGGCCCTCGAAGGGCGCGACGAGAACCTCGACCTCACGCCCCTCCCAAGCCCGATGCCCGGCCCAGGAGATCTCCTCCTGCAGCCCGATGAGCCGATCGAAGCGCTCCTGGACGACCGCCTTGGGGATCTGGTCGGGCATGGTGGCGGCGGGTGTGCCGGGGCGAATGGAGTACTGGAAGGTGAACGCACTGGAGAAGCGGGCCGCGGCGACGACATCGAGGGTGGCTTGGAAGTCCGCCTCGGTCTCGCCCGGGAAGCCCACGATGAGGTCGGTGGTGATCGCGGCGTCCGGAATGAGCGAGCGGACCTCGTCGAGGATGCGCAAGAACCGGTCGCTGCGATAGGACCGGCGCATCGCCTTGAGGACGGCATCCGACCCCGACTGCAAGGGCATGTGCAGGCTGGGCATGACATTGGGCGTCTGCGCCATTGCCTCAATGACATCGGTGGTGAACGCCGCGGGGTGGGGGCTGGTGAAGCGCACCCGCTCCAGTCCCTCGATTTCGCCACACGCGCGGAGCAGCTTGCCGAAAGCCAGGCGGTCGCCGAACTCGACACCGTAGGTGTTGACGTTCTGCCCGAGCAGGGTGATCTCGACGACGCCTTGGGCGACCAGGGCACGCACCTCGGCGAGAATCTCCTCCGGCCGCCGGTCCTGCTCCTTGCCGCGCAGGCTCGGAACGATGCAGAAGGTGCAGGTGTTGTTGCAGCCCACCGAGATCGACACCCAGGCGCTGTATGCCGAGTCACGGCGGGTCGGGAGCGTGGAGGGGAAGACCTCCAGGCTTTCGAGGATCTCGACCTGGGCCTTGCGGTTATGGCGCGCCCGGTCCAGCAGGGCCGGGAGCGAGCCGATGTTGTGGGTGCCGAAGACGACATCGACCCACGGCGCCTTTCGCACGATGGTGTCGCGGTCCTTCTGTGCCATGCAGCCACCGACGGCAATCTGCAGGTCTGGGTTGGCCAGTTTGGCCGGTCGGAGTTGGCCGAGGTTGCCGTAGAGCTTGTTGTCGGCGTTCTCACGCACCGCACAGGTGTTGAAGACGACGATGTCGGCGACCTCTGGGCGCTGCGCCTCGGGCACCGCGGCGAGATCGACATAGCCAGCCGTTTCCAACAGTCCAGCCAAGCGCTCGGAGTCGTGGACGTTCATCTGGCAGCCGTGGGTGCGCACGTCATAGGTGCGTGGCCGATCGGAGGCGGCCGTCGGCGGGTGAGCAATAGGTGTCGTCATGGCACCGACAAGGGTACGTCGCTCGGGAAGCACTGGCTGGCGGGCGAGCGGCTTGATGCTGTCCAGCCCCTCGGGTGGCCGGCGCAAACATCGCGAAGCCGCCGCCGGAATCCGGCGGCGGCTTCGCGTCTTCGCGTCCGCAGCGACAGGTCAGCGGCCGAAGAGCTTCTTCATCAGTCCACCCGGCTCGGGCGGCGGGCAGGAGCACTGGTCGGACTTGGGAACGCCGGCCATGACCTGCTGGACGTGCTGGCCGCAGCCGGACCAGGTCGTCTTGCCGCAGCGGCGGCACTTCACTCGGCTACACATCGGGTTTGGGTCTCCTCCAGGGGAAGGGGCTCAGCGCGTGTGCCGAGCGGAACATGTCGTCGAGAATAATACCCCCATGGGTATATGGGGAGTCAATCTCGCTGGTGTTCGGGCGCGTTCTCGATGACATCGCGGACGACGGAATACACGGTGCCCGAGCCGTAGCCCTTCCGCGCCAGCATGGCGCCCAACCGCCTGGCCTGCACCTGAGGCGCCAAGCCGGCCATCGACGCGAGCTTGCGGACCGCTAGGTCTTCGGCGCGAGCTCGTTCGCTCTGTGGGTCCACCCCTCCGATAGCGTCGCGAGCGACCTCTGGGTCGATGCCCTTCTCGCGCAACTCGGCAATCAGGGCCGCTCCGGCCAGCCCCTTGGTGCGTCGGCGAGAGTGCACGAGTTGGTCGGCGAACGCCGCGTCATCGACCAAACCGATCTCACTCAACCGATCGAGGACAGTGGCAGCGATCTGGGGATCGCAGCCCCGCTGAGCGAGTTTGCGTTCCAATTGCGCCCGGGATCGCGGCCCCATGGCCAGTTGACGCAGCACGATCGCGCGAGCCACCGTCGCCGGGTCAGCGTCCCGGTCGGCTTCCCGGTCAGCTTCCCGACCCACTGATGGATCGCCATCCCGGTCCGACGCACGCTCGGCAGCCTCGGTCGGCCAGAACCGCCCAGCGGCCGGGACCTCGGCCTGGTGAGGATCACCCTTCGGTCGAGCCGCAGCGACCGATCCGGTGGCCGCCGCCAACGCCTGGCGTGCGGCGGCCAACCGGTCGTGATCGGCGGTCACGCTGAGGCTCCCGCTCAGAAGTCGACCGGCACGTCGGCAATGGCGGGCTTGTCGACCCGCGGCCCGACGCCGAGCTTCTCCTTGATCTTCTTCTCCAACTCATCGGCAAGGTCGGGGTTGTCCCGCAGGAACGAGCGGGCGTTTTCCTTGCCCTGGCCGAGCTGGTCGCCGTCGTAGGTGTACCAAGCGCCGGCCTTGCGGACGAAGCCGTGCTCCACGCCCATGTCGATGAGGCCGCCCTCGCGGGAGATGCCCTGGCCGTAGATGATGTCGAACTCGGCCTGCTTGAACGGCGGGCTCACCTTGTTCTTGACGACCTTGACCCGGGTGCGGTTGCCCACGGCCTCGGACCCGTCCTTGAGGGTCTCGATGCGCCGAACGTCCAGCCGCACCGAGGCGTAGAACTTCAGCGCCTTGCCGCCGGTAGTCGTCTCGGGGCTGCCGAACATCACGCCGATCTTTTCGCGCAGCTGGTTGATGAAGATCGCCGTCGTGCCGGTGGAGTTGAGCGCACCGGTGATCTTGCGCAGCGCCTGCGACATCAGCCGCGCCTGCAGACCCACGTGACTGTCACCCATCTCGCCCTCGATCTCGGCCCGCGGCACGAGGGCGGCGACCGAGTCGATGACGATGATGTCGATGGCGCCGGAGCGGATCAGCATGTCGGCGATTTCCAGCGCCTGCTCGCCCGTGTCGGGCTGGCTGACCAGCAGCGCATCGGTGTCGACGCCGAGCTTCTTGGCGTAGTCAGGGTCGAGGGCGTGCTCGGCATCGATGAACGCCGCGATGCCGCCGGCGCGCTGGGCGCTCGCCACGGCGTGGAGAGCGACCGTCGTCTTGCCGCTGCTCTCCGGACCGTAGATCTCCACGACTCGCCCGCGCGGCAACCCGCCGATGCCCAGCGCGACATCAAGGGCGATCGACCCGGTCGGGATCACCTCGATCGGCGGACGCACGTCGTCGCCCAGGCGCATCACGGCCCCCTTGCCGTGGTGCTTCTCGATCTGCCCCATGACCTGCGCAAGAGCCTTGTCGCGGTCCTGTGTGATTGCCATGCTCCACCGTCTTCCTGTTCGAGAGTCTGCCGTCCATAGGCGACCCGCGCGATCGGCCTGAGCGCACTCCCCCGGGCGAACCCGCTGCGGTGAAGCACGACCGATGTTGTCGAGTCGGACGTTAGGCGCCCCCACCGACACCCCTGGCAGCACGGCATACCGGCTGTGGACAGTGGGACGTGGGTGGAGACGTTGTGGACAGAGCCTGTCACGAACAGACGTTCGAAACCAGTCCGACACGCCGCCGGATCGTCTGTTTGCGCCGATCACCTACGACCGGCTGCCACGTCCCGCTCACCCGCAATTCACCTGACGCAACTCACATGTCACTCAGGCGCGGACCTGAATAGGATGCCAAGAGCGCCATCCCCCATCCCCTGACGGAGGTCACCTGATGTCCCGCATGGCCAAGCTCGAACTCGACGGCAAGGTCTACGAACTGCCCATCGTGGAGGGCACGGAGAAGGAACTCGCGATCGACATCAGCACCCTGCGGTCCCAGACCGGCTACATCACCCTCGATGACGGCTATGGCAACACCGGCTCGTGCAAGTCGGCCGTGACCTTCATCGACGGCGACGCCGGCATCCTGCGTTACCGCGGCATTCCGATCGAGGAGATCGCCGGCAAGTCCTCGTTCGTCGAAACCGCGTGGCTGGTCATCTTCGGCCGCCTGCCCACGATCGAGGACCGGGAGCGCTTCTCGCAGCTGCTCACCGATAACAGCCGCCTGGACGAGAGCATGCTCAAGCAGTTCGCCGGGTTCCCGCCCAATGGCCACCCGATGGCGATCCTCTCGGCGATGATCAACACCCTCTCGACCCACGAGCGCCAAGAGGCCAACACCGAGGCCCAGGTCGAAGCCCTGGCCGCCACCCTCATCTCCAAGGTCCGCACTATCGCCGCCGCCTCCTACAAGGCCAGCGTGGGCGAGCCGATCGTCTACCCGCGTTATGACCTCAAGTACGTCGAGAATTTCCTGCACATGATGTTCTCGGTGCCCTACCGCGAGTACGAGCCGACGCCCGAGGTCACCCGCGCGCTCAACCTCTTCCTCGCGCTGCACGCCGACCACGAGCAGAACTGCTCGACCTCCACGGTGCGCATGGTCGCCTCCAGCCAGGCCAACATGTTCGCCTCGTGCGCGGCCGGCGTGTGTGCCCTGTGGGGTCCGCTGCACGGCGGCGCCAACGTCGCGGTCATCGAGATGCTGGAGTTCATCAAGGCCTCCGGTATGCCGGTCAAGGAGTACGTCGCGAAGGTCAAGGACAAGCAGTCCAACATCAAGTTGATGGGCTTCGGGCACCGGGTCTACCGCAACTTCGACCCCCGCTCCAAGATCCTCAAGAAGGCGGCCGACGACATGCTGGCCTCGATGAAGATCGAGGACCCGCTGCTGGATCTCTCGGTCGAACTCGCAGAGGCCGCTCTCACCGACGACTACTTCGTGGAGCGCAAGCTCTATCCCAACGTCGACTTCTACAGCGGCATCATCCTGCGCGCGATGGGCATCCCGCTGGACATGTTCACGGTCATGTTCGCCATCGGTCGAATGCCCGGCTGGATCGCCAACTGGAAAGAGATCCACGACGACCCCAAGGGCCGCATCTACCGGCCGCGCCAGGTCTACATCGGTCAGACCGGCGAGCACTGGGCTCCGCGCGAAGAGCGCTGACCCGTTCGGTTCAGCTCGGGACAGCTTCAGTCCAGCTCAGTCCAGCTCAGGAACGGCGCTTCGGCTCTCGGCCGAGGCGCCGTTCCGTTGGCACCCCGAGGTCCTCGCAGAGAGCCTCCCAGATCTGCCGCGGTGGTATGCCGTCCGCGAGGGCTTCCTGCGCAGTCCGGTTGCCCAGCGCGGTGACGTAGTGGTCCTGAGCCAGCGTCACGGCATACGTCGGCCCGAACTCGTCGCGTAACCGGGTCCACAACTCGCTATGCCGCATCCCGGGAGTCTGTCACCCATCTCCCAGTTTTGGTGTGGCGGAACCTGCGTCAGGGCGCCGATTCCACCGCACCAAAACGCGCGCAAGGCGCGAGACGTAAGGCGTGAGGCGTTTGGCGTGCGACGTGCGGCATTCGACGCGAGGGTGGGTTGGGTGTCGGTGCTTCGTGGCAAGGTAGGCCCAAGCATGACCGACGACATCCTGAACCGCTTCTCCCCCGCGACGGCCGACTGGTTCCGCGGCGCTTTCGCCACCCCCACAGCGGCCCAGCAGGGCGCCTGGGAAGCGATCTCCTCCGGGCGCCACGCCCTCGTCGTCGCTCCGACCGGATCCGGCAAGACCCTCTCGGCCTTCCTCTGGGCCCTCGACCGGCTCGCCACCAGTCCCGCGCCACCCGAGGCCAAGGCGCGCTGCCGAGTGGTCTACGTCTCGCCCCTCAAGGCCCTGGCCGTGGACGTCGAACGCAACCTGCGCTCCCCCCTCGTCGGCATCGGACACGCGGCACAGCGCCTCGGTCTGCCCGCACCCGACGTCACCGTCGCCGTACGTTCAGGCGACACCCCGGCAGCCGAGCGGCGGGTGTTCGCCAAGACCCCGGCCGACATCCTCATCACGACGCCAGAGTCGCTCTTCCTGCTGCTGACCTCGGCGGCCCGCGAGTCGCTCGGCGGGGTCGAGACGATCATCCTCGACGAGGTCCACGCGGTCGCCGGCACCAAGCGCGGTGCCCATCTGGCGCTCACCTTGGAACGGCTCGACGCGCTGTTGCCTGCTCCTGCCCAGCGCATCGGGTTGTCCGCCACGGTGCGCCCGGTCGAGGAGGTGGCCCGCTTCCTGGCTGGAGGACGGCCGGTCGACGTCGTGGCGCCCCCCTCGACCAAGGAGTGGGACCTTCGGGTGGTCGTCCCCGTGCCCGATCTCGGGTCGCTCGGCGAACCCACCGGCGACCTATCCGGCCCGGCTGCCGGCGACCCCCGACGCACCTCGATCTGGCCGCACGTCGAGGAGCGCATCGTCGACCTCGTCGCCGAGCACCGGTCCACCCTGGTCTTCGCCAACTCGCGCCGCCTAGCCGAGCGACTCACCACCCGGCTCAACGAAATCTGGGAAGACCGCACCGACGCCGAGGTGAGCGGCGACAGCACCTCGAATCCCGAGGCGACCATCCCAGCCGCACCACGATCCCCCGCGACAAAGCCTGGCGCGAACGGCATACCGGCGCAGGTGATGGCCCAAGCGGGCGCGGCGCGGGGGGCGCCGGCGCTACTCGCCCGAGCCCACCACGGCTCGGTCAGCCGCGAGCAGCGCACCATCATCGAGGAGGACCTCAAGGCGGGACGGCTGCCGGCCGTGGTGGCGACGAGCAGCCTCGAACTCGGCATCGACATGGGCGCCGTCGACCTCGTCGTCCAAGTCGAGTCGCCCCCGTCGGTCGCCAGCGGCCTGCAACGGGTGGGCCGCGCCGGTCACCAGGTGGGTGCGGTCTCCAGGGGGGTGCTCTTCCCCAAGTTCCGCGGCGACCTCGTCCAGACGGCCGTCGTCGTCGAGCGGATGCGCGCGGGAGCCATTGAGTCGCTGCGGGTGCCGGCCAATCCCCTCGACGTGCTCGCCCAACAGATCGTCGCCATGTGCGCCCTGCAGGACTGGGACGTCGACGCGTTGCACGCGCTGGTGCGGCGTGCGGCACCCTTCGCCGGCTTGTCGCGGCTGGTCCTCGACTCCGTCCTCGACATGCTGTCCGGCCGCTATCCATCGGACGAGTTCGCCGAATTGCGCCCCCGCATCGTGTGGGATCGCGTCGCGGGGACGCTGTCCGGCCGACGAGGGGCCCAGCGCCTCGCGGTCACGTCCGGAGGCACCATCCCCGACCGCGGCCTGTATGCCGTGTTCCTCGCCTCCGGCGACGGTCCCGGCCGACGGGTGGGTGAGCTCGACGAGGAGATGGTCTACGAGTCCCGCGTGGGCGACACCTTCACCCTCGGCACGTCGACCTGGCGAATCGAGGACATCACCCACGACCGCGTGCTGGTGACTCCCGCTCCCGGTCAGCCGGGCAAGTTGCCGTTCTGGAAGGGCGACACGATAGGTCGCCCACCCGAGCTCGGGGCCGCCGTCGGGGCGTTCGTCCGCGAGGTCGCCAGCCTTGGCCCGACCGCAGCCCGCGAGCGTGTCGCCGCCGCCGGGTTGGACGAGTGGGCCACCGACAACCTGCTCGGCTACCTCGCTGAGCAACGCGAGGCCGCCGGCCATCTGCCGTCCGACCGCACGATCGTCGTCGAGCGGTTCCGCGACGAACTCGGCGATTGGCGGGTCATCGTGCACTCGCCGTACGGCGGCCAGGTCCACGCACCGTGGGCCTTGGCTATCGCGGCCCGGATGCGGGAGCGCTATGGGCTGGACGTGCAGGCCATGCATGGCGATGACGGCATCGTGCTGCGCCTGCCCGACATGGACCTGCTCGGCTCCGACGGGTGGGGCGACGAGGTCGCACCAGCTGTTCCGATCGGCACCGACTTGAGCGCGGAACTCCTCGGCCTGATCTTCCTCGACCCCGACGAGATCGCCGAGCTGGTCACCGCCCAAGTGGGGGGGTCGGCGTTGTTCGCTGCGCGATTCCGCGAGTGCGCAGCCCGCGCCCTGCTGCTCCCCCGCCGGCGTCCCGACCGACGTCAGGCCCTGTGGCAGCAGCGCCAGCGCGCCGCTGCCCTGCTGGAAGTGGCCAGCCAGTACCCGTCGTTCCCCATCGTCCTCGAGGCCGTGCGCGAGTGTGTCCAGGACGTCTTCGACGTGCCCGGCTTGGTCGACCTGCTCCGCCGGGTCCGTTCGCGAGAGATCACGACGGTCTCGGTCGAGTCGGCGACTCCGTCGCCGTTCGCGCGCTCGCTGATGTTCGGCTATGTCGCCCAGTTCCTCTATGAGGGTGACTCCCCGCTGGCTGAGAAGCGCGCGGCCGCGCTGGCCTTGGACCCCACCCTGCTGTCGGAGTTGCTCGGCCAGGGTGAGACCCTCGCGCTGCGTGACCTGCTTGACCCGACCGCACTCGCCACGACCGAGGCGGAAATGGGGCATCTCACCCCCGAGCGAGCCGCCCGCGATGCCGAGGATCTGGCCGACCTGATCCGCTCGCTCGGCCCCCTTGATCTCGATGAGGTGACCGCACGGGTCCGCTCCGATGCCCGCCCGCTCGTCTCGACCTGGCTGGCCGATCTGGAGCAATCCCGACGCATCATTCAGGTGCGGATCGCCAGCCGCGACCAGTGGGCGGCCGTCGAAGATGCCGGCCGGCTGCGCGACGCGCTCGGCGTGTCCCTGCCGGTCGGCATACCCCAGACTTTCCTGGCTCCCGAGCCCGACCCGCTCGCCGATCTGGTTGCTCGCCACGCCCGCACCCACGGACCGTTCGGCGCGGCCGACGTCGCTACGCGGTTCGGCCTCGGGGTGGCCGTTGTCCGTGATGCGCTCGCCCGGCTAGTCAGCGGCGGCCGGGTCGTCGAGGGCGAGTTGCGTCCATTGCGGGAGGGAGAGGCAGCCAACGCCCTCGACTACTGCGATGCGCGCGTCCTGCGTCTGCTGCGGCGCCGGTCCCTTGCTGCGTTGCGGGCCGAGGTGGAGCCGGTTGGTCCGCTGGACCTGGCTCGCTTCCTGATCGGCTGGCAGCACCTGGGCGGGACGCTGCGGGGCGTCGACGGGGTGCTGCGGGTGGTCGAACAACTCGCGGGAGCGATCCTCCCCGCTAGCGCCCTCGAGTCGCTCATCCTCCCGGCGCGGATCGCCGACTATCACCCGGGGCTGCTCGATGAGGCCATGGCCGCCGGCGAGATCGTGTGGCAGGGGCATGGGTCCCTGCCGGGCGACGACGGGTGGGTCTCGCTGCATCCCGCCGACCTCGCCCCACTGACCCTGCATCCGCCGCTCCCGGTCGATCTCACCCCCGCCCACACCGCGCTGCTGGAGGCGCTCACCGGAGGCGGTGCCTACTTCTTCGGCCCCCTCCTCGCACGAGCCAGCCTCACCGACGCCTCGGCCGGCAGCGCCGCACTCTGGGACCTGGTCTGGTCCGGAATGGTCAGCGGCGACACCCTCGCGCCGCTGCGCGGCCACCTCGGTGGCGGCCGCACCGCTCACCGGCCCCGGGCCGTGGCGCCCAGACGTTCCCGGTATGCCGGTCGCGCGGCCTTACTGCGTTCAGCCGCAGCCGGCAGCGGAGCCGGTGCCGCCCAGCCAGCCTCCCTGAGTCAGCAAGCGATTGACCCCCGCACCGCCGGACGTTGGTCGCTGCTGCCGGCACCCGAGACCGACCCGACGGTCACGGCATACGCGCGGGCCGAAGTGCTCCTGGACCGCTATGGGGTGCTCACTCGGGGGGCGGTCGCCGCCGAGGATGTCCCTGGCGGGTTCGCGGGCGTCTACCGCCTGCTCTCTGCTGCCGAGGAGGCCGGGCGAGTGCGTCGCGGCTACTTCGTCGAGGGACTAGGGGCGAGTCAGTTCGGCTCGACGGGTGCGGTCGACCGGCTGCGCGCTGGCGCTCGTCCCCTGGAGGACGGGCGCGCTCCGATGCCCGGCGTCATCCTCGCCGCATGCGACCCCGCCAATCCCTACGGTGCTGCCTTGCCCTGGCCGGACCGTCCCACGACCGACGCCTCTAGCGGTAAGGGGCACCAACCCAGCCGCAAGGCTGGAGCGCTGGTCGCCCTCGTCGACGGCGACCTCGTCCTCTACGTCGAGCGCGGCGGTCGGACCCTGCTCACCTGGAGCGAGGATTCCACCAGGTTGCAGGCCGCTGCCGACGCCCTCGCCCTGGCCGTGCGCGAGGGCGCCCTGGGCCGGCTGACCGTCGAACGCACTGACGGGGAGTCGGTGCTGCGCTCAGACCACCCGCTCTCGACCGCGCTGGAGGCTGCCGGCTTTCACGCCACGTCGCGCGGGTTACGGATCCGGAGATGAAGGCTCGTGCCTGAAGGCGACACCGTCTGGCGGACAGCGACCCGCCTTCACCAGGCACTTGCCGGGCAACGGCTCACGGGCGCCGAGCTGCGCTGGGGAGCCCTCATCGACCTCGACCTCGTCGGAGCCACGACGACCGAGGTCCGCTCCCGAGGCAAGCATCTGCTGCATCGCCTCGACACCGGACTGACCATCCACTCCCACCTACGGATGGAAGGTCAGTGGCGTGTCGAAGCCACCGAACGTCTCGGGCCGACCCAGCGAGAGGACCACCAGATCCGGGCGCTGCTCGTCACCGAACGCTGGGCGGCTCTTGGGCTGCGGCTCGGGATGCTCGACGTGGTCGCTACCGAGCGAGAGGGAGAGCTGGTGGGCCATTTGGGACCCGACGTCCTCGGCGCCGACTGGGACCCAGCCCTGGCTGCGGAGCGGATCGGTTCATCCGCCTCCACCGGCTCCGACCCCTACTCCGAAACCGACATCGGCAGCGCGTTACTCGATCAACGCAACCTCGCGGGGGTCGGCACGATGTATGCCGCCGAGGTGCTCTTCCTGGAGAAGGTCAACCCTTGGACGCCGGTGGCCCAGCTCAGCCCTGAGACGGTGCTGGAGCTGGTGAACCGGGTCCACGGGCTGCTCGACGTGGGACGGCGGTCGGCCATCCAGTCGACGACCGGTGATGCTCGGAATGGCTACACCACCTATGTCCACGCGCGCTCGGGTCGTCCGTGTCGACGGTGCGGTGGTGTCGTCCGGGTGGCGCTGATCGGCCCGGTGCTGCAGCAGCGGACCATGTTCTACTGTCCGGCCTGCCAAGGAGGTCTGGCTCCGGCTGACGACGGACGACCGCAACGGCCGCTGGGGTCTAGCCCCCGAGGCAGCCGGGACAGCCGGGGCAGCCGGGACAGCCGAGGGCGCTATCCCCGGACCTGACCCGGTGCAGGACAGGCGGTCAGACTCGGCACGACCCCGAGGCCGAGCCCGGGCTCGATCCGCACCGTGCCATCGGTGCCGTAGTACAACCCCGACATGGGCACCGGGCGGCGCAGCCACCATCCGGCGTCGAGGTCCCCAACGAGCGACGCGCGCCCTGCCACAGCCACATGTAGCGCCGCTGCCACCCCTACGTCGCTCTCCATCATTGAGCCGACCATGGTCGCGAGCCCAGCCTGTTGGGCGACCCGCGCTTGCGCCAGCGCGGGCAGCGGGCCACACGCCTTGACGAGCTTGACATTGATCCCGTCGGCAGCCTGCAGACGCACGACCCGGTCGAGATCGGTCATCGCGAAGACAGCCTCGTCAGCGACGACCGGGGTGTCGACCCGCTGACGCACCCAGGCCAACCCCTCGACGTCCTCCCCCGCGACCGGCTGTTCGACGAACTCCACGCCGACCCCCGCCTGCTCCAGGGCGCGCATCGCACGGACGGCGGCGTCCCGGCTCCAGCCCTGGTTGGCATCCAGTCGCAGGTCGATGGCGTCCCCGACCTCCTGACGGACCGCGATGACGCGGGCCACATCACCAGCCGGGTCGGTGCCGACCTTGAGTTTGAGGGTCGTGAAACCGTCGCCAACTCGTTCGACTGCGCTCCGCACCGTCGCCGCGAGGTCCGCCGCTGACAAGGTGACATCGGTGGCTGACCACACTGCGACGCCGGATGCCGCCGGCTCGACACCGCTTTCCGGACCCCGGCCTTCACTCGATGCCGCCTCGCCGCGCCTCGTCCCGCACAGGAGCTCGACCAGCGGAATGCCGTCGGCACGGCATACCAGGTCCAACAGCGCGGTCTGCACTGCCGACTTGGCTCCCCCGTTGCGCGCCACGACCAGGCCTAGCCGGTCAGCCAACCGAGGCCACTCCCCGAGAGGCTCGCCGACCAGGATGGGACCGAGCATCTGCTCGACGCAGGCTTGCGCCCCGATGACCGACTCACCGGTCACCTGCCAGACCTGCGGAGCCTCTCCCCACCCAGAGCGTCCGTCGGAATCGACGACCTGCACCAGCAGGGTGTCGACGTGCTCGGTCCGCCGTAGGGCGGTCACGAACGGAAAACGCAACGGCAGGGACACGCGGTGGGTGTGCACCGCACTGATGACAGTCACGAGAGAGCGGCCATCAGCCGCGCCAGCGTCAGGCTGCGGACGCGGACACCGGTGCCAGCGGAGCAGGCATCGGCACCAGCACCGGGCTCGTGAGTGCCTCGACTTCGGCGACGCGGACCGACAGGGTCGCGAGCACGTCGGACAGCGGCACCCCGAGGGCGGCGCACACCGAGGCGAGCAGCTCCGAGGAGGCTTCCTTCGTGCCACGCTCGATCTCGCTGAGATAACCGGGTGACACGGCTGCGAGCGCCGAGAGCCCACGCAAGGTCAGCCCGCGAGCCTGGCGGTGCTCGCGAAGCACATCACCGAGTTCCCTACGCATCAACACCATGAGACCCACCTCCTGACCATCGATCGTCGCGTCGATTCCGCCAACGATAACCTGCCCGTCCTCATCACCGCGTGCCGACCGGCTGATTCCCGCTCGTGTCGCCATCTGACGCTCGGTGGTTCACTGGTGATCCACCTGCTCGGCCAGGAGCGAGAGAGCGGCCAGGACGGTCGCGGCACGCACCTGCGATCGATCCCCCGCGCAATGTAGCTCCCGCACCGCAAGGACGCGGGCGCCGACGGCGACTGCAACGAATGCCGTGCCCGCAACCTTCCCGTCACTCGGCCCCGGTCCGGCCACCCCGGTCGTGGCCAAGCCCCAGTGGGAGCCAGCCGCACGGCATACCCCTTGCGCCATCTCTGCTGCCACGGTCGGGTCAACCGCTCCCCGTGCTGCCAACAGTTCGGGGTCGACGCCAAGCCAGGATGCCTTGAGGTCGGTGGCGTACGAGACCATCCCACCCCGCACCACGACGGAGGCACCTGGGATGTCGACGAGGGCAGCGGTGAGCCACCCTCCGGTCAACGACTCGGCGCAGGCCACGGTCTCGCCGCGGGCAGTGAGGATCTGGACGAGGTGCCGCGCGAGGCGCGTGATCTCACCGCGGGTCGAGTCGGCCGTTGACGTGTCATCCGGCATGGCCAACGTCACCATCAGGGACGCGGGGTGGCGCCGGGAGCCGAACGACGCGCGTCTCGTGCCGCTTCGCGAGCGGCCCGCTTGGCCAAGGCTCGCGGGCTGGTGCGACGCAGCCGGTGGGCCTGCACCAAATAGTCGATGCCCGTACCGAAGGTGAGCCCGACGGCCAGGACGAGCACGGCATACGCGGCCTGCCTCCAACCGGCCGCGAACGGGAGCGACCAGGCGGGCAGGATGAGCATGCCGAGGGCGAAAGCTTGGACCGTGGTCTTGAGCTTGCCGCCGCGGCCGGCCGGCATGACGCCATGACGGATGACGACGAAGCGCATGATGGTGATGCCGATCTCGCGGCTGAGCACCAGGGCGGTCACCCACCACCACACCTCCCCGAGCATCGACAGCGCCACGAAGGTCATGCCCAGCAGGGCTTTGTCGGCGATCGGGTCGGCGATCTTGCCGAAGTTGGTCACCTGTCCGCGGGCCCGGGCGAGGTCGCCGTCGATCTTGTCGGTGATGGCAGCCAGGATGAAAGCTCCCAGGGCGAGATACCGGGTCGCTGCGTTGCCGCCACCGTCAGCGAGCAGCAACCACCCGACGACGGGGACCAGGACAATTCGGCCGACAGTGAGGGCATTTGGCAGGTTCCACGCGCTGGCCTCGGGATTCGCCGGGGGGGACGCCGGCGAGACGACCGGCCTTCCCGACGAGGGAGCGGCGTGGACCTCAGGCGTGGGGTCGGTCATCGCGGGGCCGCCACGAGGTCGATGCCCTCCGAGGTCGTGATGATGGCCGGCACGATGTCACCGACCCGCACGTCCGCACCCGGCAAAGACGTGACGCCGTCGACCTCCGGCCCCTGGAACTCGGCGCGACCGACCGGCATACCCTCGTCGTCGTCGAACGCCTCGATGAGCACGGTGACCTCGGAGCCGATGCGTTCCTCGGCGCGTTGGGCGGTGAGTTGCTCGACGAGGTCGGTGACCCGGGCGACGCGCTCGGTAACGACCTCGGTGTCGAGGTGATCGGGCAGGCTCTCAGCCTCGGTGCCGTCTTCGTCGGAGTAGCCGAAGACCCCGACGACATCGAGCCGGGCCATCGCGAGGAAGAGCTCGAGCTCGCCTAGCTCGGCCTCGGTCTCGCCGGGGAACCCCACGATGACATTGGACCGGATGCCGGCCTCAGGGGTCATCGAGCGCACTCGCGCGATGAGGTCGAGGAAGGCGTCAGTCCCGCCGAATCGACGCATCCGACGCAGCAGCCCACTCGCCGAATGCTGGAACGAGATGTCGTAGTAGGGCATGACGCCGGGCGTGCTGGCCATGACCTCGAGCAGGCCCGGCCGGATCTCCGCCGGCTGCAGATAGGACACCCGGACCCGGTCGATGCCGTCGACGGCAGTGAGCTGCGGCAGCAGCTTTTCCAGAGCAGCGAGGTCGCCGAAGTCCTTGCCATAGCTGGTGGAGTTTTCGCTGACCAGGAAGACCTCACGGACCCCCTGCTCGGCCAGCCAGCGCGCCTCGCCCACGACGTCGGCGATCGGCCGAGAGACGAACGACCCGCGGAAAGCCGGAATGGCGCAGAACGCGCAGCGGCGGTCGCACCCGGAGGCGATCTTCAGCGGCGCCCAGGGGCGGTCCTCCAACAGCGCACGCATCGGCCGGTATGCCGTGGGGTCGCCTCCCGTCGTCCCGTGCCCGGGCAGGCTCACCTGCGCGGCAGCGGCAGCGCGGTCGACCGGGGTGAGCGGCAAGAGCATCCGTCGATCGGCGGGGGTATGTGATGCCGGCCGAGAGCCGGCCAGGATCGCACGCAGGTGGCCGGACAGGGCGGCATACGAGTCGAATCCGAGCACCGCGTCGGCCTCGGGCAGTTGCTCGGCGAGTTCCGAGCCATAGCGTTCGGCGAGGCACCCGACGGCGACGACCGCTTGGGTGCGGTGGGATCCGTCCTTGAGATCGGCGGCTTCCAAGAGGGCGTCGATGGAGTCCTTCTTGGCTTGCTCGACGAACCCGCACGTGTTGACCAGCGCCACGTCGGCCTCGGCTGGGTCGGCGACCAGTGCCCACCCATCGGCGGCCAACCGACCGGCGAGTTCCTCGGAGTCGACCTCATTGCGCGAACATCCGAGCGTGACAACAGCGACCCTGCGCGCAGGCGTCTCGGTCGGCTGAGTCATAGCGCAACTCTATGGGTGCTCACCCACACCCGCCTCGCGGGACCCGCGGGATGGCAACCGGCCGGCATACCGAGCGGGGCCCCCAGACCGTCGTCTGGGGGCCCCGCCGCTATCGGTCACTGCTGGTCACGGTCGACCAGTTGTGGGTCATGCCTTCGGTGCCACCGTGATGTTGAGGTGGCCACCGTTGGTCACAGCACCGTTGACAGTGATCGTCGTGCCCGTCTTGGGCACCTGCACCCCGACCCAGCCCGGCTGGTAGCGGCCGACATGCGCGCCGGTGGTGGCGTGCGAGTCGGCGAGGAACCACCAGTTCTTCGTGTCATCGAAGGTCGGCACCGCGGGAGCGGACGGGATCGTCGTGGCCACACTGTCCTTGTGTACGGTGATCGCGTCGGTCGCCTTGGTGCCGAAGGTCGAGTCGTAGGACAGCAGGCGCGGACGCATTAGCTGACCGTCGGCCCAGTGGACGAACGTCGGGTGGGCGTCGATCGGGAGCACCAGACCCTGACCGGGGTGGTCGCCGACGTTGTTGTCCGCCTGCGAGGCGTCCCAGTACCAGAGCAGCAGGCCGCTCTGGTACGGGTAGGTCTCCACCCAGTCCGGTCGGCTATCGAGGAACCCGAAGTTGTATGCCGTGCGCAGCGACGCGTCGTAGCCGTCGTACTGACGGTTTTCGGCGACGTAGGCGTTGAAGTACGACTTCTCGTTGCTCGACCCGGTGCGGACGAAACCGTTGAGCACCCAGCCCTCGTCGGTCTCCGCCGTGCCGATGACGGTGCCGTTGACGGCGACCTGGTCGACGAAGAAGCCGGTCTGCGCGGCCGCTGCGTCGGTCTGGTAGCGGAACCGGATAGCAGTTGTGCCCGCCGGCAGGGTCGCCGTCAAGTCGACCCAGGACGCCGCGAAGCCAACCGTCGTGCCGGTGATGCCGGTGTGGCTCGGGTTGTTGCTGTTGGGGTCGGTCGCCCGCGACAGCGAGGTGTTGACCGTGGTCCATGTGGTGCCGTCGGCCGACGCCTCGAGGAAGGCGTAGTCCCAGTCCTCTTCGATGTCGTATTTCACCTTGGCGGCGAGGTTCGTCCCGGTGATCCCGGACTTCGTCATCGTCGTGTTGAGGTTGTCCCCTGACGTGGACCAGAACATCTGGCTGCCAGCCGCCGTCGGACCGAGGTCGATGCTGACCTTCTTGTCCGGGAGCACGACGAAGACCGCTTGCGGACTCTTGGTGGCCGGGGTGTTCGGGCCGAGCTTGTGGGCCGACTTCTTCCCGGCGCGTGCGACCTCGTAGAACGGCCCCTTGCCGCCTTGCGGGGCCAACCAGCCGAGCTGCAACAACTCCCAGGCCGACAGGTCGGTCGGAGCGTCGCCGATGCCGTCGAGGCTGCCGGTGCCGATGTTGGCGCCCGAGGACATGAGCGTCCAGAACGCCGTGCTGTTCTCCGCCCCACCGGTGTTGCCGGAGGTGTCGTAGAGGTCCGGCAGGCCGAGGTCGTGGCCGTATTCGTGGACGAAGACGCCCAAGCCACCGTTCTCTGGCTGGATGGTGTAGTCGCCGACCCAGACACCCGTGGGGTTGTTGGGGACGAGCGGCGAGCTCACCAGGCCACCGTTGGTGCCGATGTTGACGCCGGTGATGCCGCCCGGTCCGCCAGCCTGCAGGTTGGCATACCAGCGGTGACTCCAGATGGCGTCGGTGCCCTGGTTGGGGTCGCCCGCAGCCTCGTCACCGCCCGCGTGCACGATCTGGAAGTGGTCGATGAAGCCGTCGGGCTCGTTGAAGTTGCCGTCGCCGTCGAGGTCATAGCGGTCGTAGACGTCAAAAGTCTTCAGGTATGCCGTGATGTCCGCCATCGTCTTGCCGGCCTTGAGCTGGTTGTCGACCCACACGGCCATGGCGTCACGGATGAGCGCCTTGGTCGTGTTGCAGACGATCCCGCCGCAGTAGTTGCGGCCGTAGAGCGCCTCGTTGAAGGGCACCTTGACCCACTCGGTCACCGCGCCGTCGACGGAGTAACGACCCGAGGACTGGGTCTGGTAGTACTTCGCCATCCGATTGAAGTACATGTCCTGGTAATGCGCCGAGTTGTAGTCGGCCTTCCACAGCGTGGAGTTGTCGACCGAGCGATCCGGCTTCGGGATCTCATTGCGCAGCGGGCCCGTGACGTCGGTAGCCGTGCCGTCCGGCGCAGGTCCCTGGAAGATCGCGTTGGGATACTGCTGGTCACCAAACTCCGCCAGGATGACGAAAACTCGGTCGGTGCCCTCGCGCTCGAGGTCGACATACTGGCCCTTGGCCACCTTGACGACCTTGCCCTGGGCGGTGGGGTCGCCCTTGAGCCGCTGCGATAGCGCAGTCTGGCGCAGGCCGTCCTTCTTCACCGTTTGCGGCGACCGCAAGTTGTCCGAGCTGTTTGCCGGCGCGCTCGATTCCAGGCTGGCCACGGGGCCACCCTTGCTCGACGCTGCGGCCAGCGGCGCGGTCGGCGCGGCCGTGGAGTTCGGTGCACTGACGACAGCACCGGCGAGCACCAGCCCACCGACCGCGCCGAGACCGACGACGCGTCGCCCGACGCGTCCAGATCTGCGAATCACGACATCCCCTTTACGGAGCGAAACCTGCGCGGCTACTCCCCAGCCAGCCCACGCAGACCGGCGGGAGACCGGTCACCTGCACAGCATGGACCTCGTTGGGGCTGGAATCCAGATGCCAGGGTTCACGACTTCGCAAACTCTGCCGCAAACGCAAGATGAGTTGCCGCGCGCACGGCCGTGAACAACAACGACATCCGTGTCCGCCCGCGGGCACCGCAGAAATCTCATCCGCAGCGGTGAGCCGGGCTACTCGCGGCCGGTCAGACCCCACGCATCTTCGTCGCCCTCGTCCGAGTCGTCCCACGCGTCGGGCGTGCCCGGCTGGTCGGCGAGCGGATCGCTGTCGTACCGCCCGTGGCCGCCTTCCGCGATCGCGCGTCCGTCCCCGTCCAAGGGGTATGCCGTGTCGTCGCCCCACTCCGGGAGCGGTTCGTCGCCACGCAGCAACGCCAGCGTGGCCGGCAGATCGTCGGGCTTGACCAGGACGTCACGCGCCTTGGAGCCCTCCGAGGGCCCGACGATCCCGCGTGACTCCATGAGGTCCATGAGCCGCCCGGCCTTGGCGAACCCCACCCGCAGCTTGCGCTGCAGCATGGAGGTTGACCCAAACTGGGTCGTGACGACGAGTTCGGTGGCCTGCAGCAGCACGTCGAGGTCGTCGCCGATGTCGTCGTCGACCTGCTTCTTGGCCGCAACCACCGTGACGTCCTCGCGGTACTGCGGCTTGAGCTGTTCGGTCACCGACTTGACGACGGCGTGGATCTCCGACTCGGTGACCCAGGCGCCCTGCACACGGATCGGCTTGCTCGACCCCATCGGCAGGAAGAGCGCATCGCCCTGCCCGACGAGCTTCTCTGCGCCCGGCTGGTCGAGGACGACTCGACTGTCGGCCAGCGACGAGGTCGCGAAGGCCATCCGGGAGGGCACATTGGCCTTGATGAGCCCGGTGACCACGTCGACCGACGGCCGCTGGGTGGCCAGGACGAGGTGAATGCCCGCCGCGCGGGCAAGCTGGGTGATGCGGACGATCGACTCCTCGACATCGCGCGGGGCGACCATCATGAGGTCGGCCAGCTCGTCGACGATGACCAGCAAATACGGGTATGCCGTGATGACCCGTTCCGACCCTGGCAGCGGCTTGACCGTGCCCGCGCGGACGGCCTTGTTGAAGTCGTCGATGTGCTTGAACCCGAAGCCCGCCAGGTCGTCGTAGCGCTGGTCCATCTCCCGCACCACCCACTGCAGCGCCTCGGCCGCCTTCTTGGGGTTGGTGATGATCGGGGTGATGAGGTGCGGGATGCCGTCGTATGCCGTGAGCTCGACCCGCTTGGGGTCCACGAGAATCATCCGCACTTCTTCGGGGGTGGCCCGCATGAGGATCGAGGTGATCATCGAGTTGACGAAGCTCGACTTGCCTGCGCCGGTCGCCCCCGCGACGAGCAGGTGAGGCATCTTGGCGAGGTTGGCGATGACATAACCACCCTCGACGTCCTTGCCCACGCCCATGACCATGGGGTGCTGGTTGCCCCGCGCGGTCTGGCTGCGCAGCACATCGCCCAGCGACACGGTCTCCCGGTCGGTGTTGGGGATCTCGATTCCGATCGCGGACTTGCCGGGGATCGGGCTGAGGATGCGCACGTCGGCGGACGCCACGGCATACGCGATATTGCGCGAGAGGGCGGTGACCCGCTCGACCTTCGTCGCGGGCCCGAGTTCCACCTCGTAGCGGGTCACCGTCGGCCCACGGGTGAAGCCGGTGACCGCTGCGTCGATCTCGAACTGCTCGAAGACCTGGCCCAATGCCTCCAAGACACGGTCGTTGGCCGCACTGCGGGCCTTGTGCGGGGGTCCGGGGGCAAGCAGCGCCTGGTCGGGCAGCACATAGGCGACGTCGCCGGACAGCTGGAGTTGCTCGGCGCGCAGCGGCAGCGTCGAGGTGGCCGGTGCCTTGAGCTCGGGCTTGGGAGTGCCGGTGGCGAGCGGCTGAGTGGTTGCCTCAGCAGAGGCGCCCGCCGCGACGGGCGAGGTTGGCGCCGGTCGCTTCTGGCCGGGACGCAGCGGCTTGCCGTCGGCGCCGACCGGGGCGACCTCGGCGGCTTGGACGAATGCCTCGTCGCCGACCCGACGATCGAGCACCTCGGCTGCGAGCTTGGCGCGCCTCGATTGAGCGGCCTTGGTCGGGCCCTCGTCGCTCGACGTCGATGACGGATCCGCGGGCTGGTCGTCAGGGCGGTGTCCGAGGATCCGGTCGCGCGCCTGTCGGAGGCGGGTGGGAATCATCCGCACCGGAGTCGCCGTGAGCACGAGGACCCCGAAGAAGCCGAGCAAAAGCAGCAGAACGAGCGCCCCGGCCGAGGACACTGCCGCGGCGATGGGGCTGGAGGCGAGGAAGCCGATGATGCCGCCCGCGGCGCGCATGGCGTTCGCGCCGGCAGGAGGAGTCGGTATGCCGTCCGCCAGGTGCGCGATTCCGCTCGCGGCGACGGTGAGGGCCAGGGTGCCAATGAGCAGCCGGTTGGTCGCGGCGTCGTCCTGCGGCGCACGCAGCAGCCGCAGCCCGAAGGCGAGCAGGACCAGCGGCACGGCATACGCGATGCGACCCAGCGTGCCGGCGACGACAGCGTGCACGACATCCCCGATGACGCCGGGGAACCCCCACCATTCCCGAGCCGCGACGACGACAGCGAGCCCGATGAGCGCGAACCCCAGGCCATCACGGCGGTGCTCGGGTTCCAGCTCCCGCGCGGAGGTGCCCACCTTGCGGACCGCTCCACCGGCGAGGTGCGAGACACCCATCCACGTCGAGCGCACGGCACGCAGCGGCAGCGGGAGGCCGCCGGACCGGGTCTTGGTTCCGCGCGGGGTCGGCGCCTTGCGGGCCGGGGATGCCTTCGGCCGTGCGGTGCTGCGTGGGGTCGCGGAGCCACGGCTCGCGGTCGAAGCGCGCGAGGACGCGGAGGACGGACGGGTCGCCATGATCCGGAGGGTACGCGACAGCCACTCCAGACTCACGTGTCACACGCGCATCAGTGGCCGACTTTCCGTCACGCGCGCGCTGGAGAGTCGATCTCAGCTGGCGGGATGACGAGCGCGACGCTTGAGCCGACTATTAGATGACGTTATGTTTATCCCAAGGTCATGAGCGTCAGCGGTTCAGCTCCGGCTCGCTGGCCGGCAACCCTCCTCGCGGCGGGGTGCCCCGGATGACGACCTGGTCCACGCGACCGACGTGGGCAAGCGCGAACCGGCTGCGGCCGGAAGGAAGAGACGACGATGACCGCGACTCTCGAAGCACCGGCTGCGCTTTGCGCCGGCGTGCCGGCCACCGCCACGGATGGGCTCCAGGTGCCCGTGGCCGACGGGTGGATCGACTACGCGAACTTCGACCACGCGGCGTCGACCCCCGCCCTGCGCAGTGTGGCGTCGGCCGTCGAGCGAGTGGTCGCGGGCTACGGGTCGGTGCACCGCGGCAACGGCCACCCGAGCCGGGTCACCTCGCAGTGGTATGACCAGGCCCGTGAGGAGGTCGGCCGGTTCGTCGGAGCGCGAGCGACCGACCACGTCGTTTTCACTCGCAACACCACCGACTCGTGGACCCTGCTCGCCCACGCCCTCCCTGCCGACACGACCGTCGTCGCGTTCGCGTCCGAGCATCACTCGACGCTGCTGCCGTGGGGAGCGCACCGCACCGTGACCCTCGGGGTCCCCGCGACGGTGGCGGACGGCATACGGGCTCTTGATCGTGCGCTCGGGGAGGTGACCTCGCGGCACTCCCTCGTCGTCGTCGCAGGGGCGTCCAATGTCACCGGCGACGTGTGGCCGATCGCCGACATCGTCGCGGTGGCCCATCGACATGGCGCCCGGGTCGCCCTCGACGCGGCGCAACTGGCGCCGCACCGCCGCATCGACCTGGCCGGGTGGGACGTCGACTATGTCGCCCTCTCCGGCCACAAGATCTACGCCCCGTATGGCACCGGCGTGCTCGCCGGGCGGGGCGACTGGCTCGACACCGCCGCCCCGTATCTGCCAGGGGGCGGGGCGACGGTGTCGGTCACCGAGTCGGAGGTGGTGTGGGCGCTCGGGCCGGCACGGCACGAGGGCGGCACTCCCAACGTGGTCGGAGCCGTCGCGCTCGCGGCGGCGTGTGCGGCCTTGGCCGAGCATCGCGCCGATATCGCGCTCTACGAGCACGCTCTCGGGGCTCGCTTGCGGCGCGGGCTGGCGGCGATCCCTGGCGTGCGCCTGCACACGCTCTTCGGGTCGGGCGCAGATCAGGTGGCGGTCGTCGCCTTCACCGTGGATGGGCTCGAAGCAGGCCTGGTGTCGACGGCACTGTCGGTGGAGTACGGCATCGGCGTGCGCGACGGTCGGTTCTGCGCGCACCGCCTCGTCGACCACCTGCTTGGTGGCGACTCGGGCGTTGCGGCTGGTTCCGGCGGTTCCCATGGCGCTGACACGCTTCACCGCTCCGGTATGCCGTCCGCTCGCCTCCGCGAGGTGGCAGCGGTGCGCGCGAGCCTGGGTCTTGCGACCCGCCCTCATCACGTGGAGCGACTCATCACGGCCGTCACTGAGCTGGCTGCCCGCGGACCGGCGTTGAGCTATGTGCGGTCCGAGGCGGGCTGGGAGACCCCGAGCGTTGCTGCCGCAACGACGAGCAGCTCCCGCCTGTGGTGACGAGTGGTCACGGGTTGCAGGTGCCCTTCATGTCCGCCCAGCGGAGATCTCCTCGGGTCAAATCCCACTTACCGGAGTAGGTACCCAGCTGTGCGCCATCCGCCGCGCGGAAGTCGTAGTCGTACTTGACGGACCCAGTCATCATTCCCCCCGCGTAGTCGATCACGACGTTTCGACGCAATGAGACGGTATAGATAGGGCCAGGAAGGACTACACCGCCTGCAACGACCGTGGAGCTCAGGGTTAGCGGTGCGACGCTCGAAACGTTCTCCACGCGGTGTGTAGACCCGTCCGAATGCGAGGTGTAGTTGGAGAGATACTTGAGTTGTCCACTAGTTACCGTCAAGGCGATTTGACGACACACCATCTCCTGGCCAGCCGCCGACACATTGATGCTCACGTCTGCAGCCTGGGCTGAACCGATGGCGCCGGAAGCCAACAAGGCGGCAACGCCACAAATAGCTGCCCATCGCCTGGTCACGGTCGTCCTCCCGCTCGTACATGAATCGATGCACGCGCAGCCTACGCCCTTCGGCCACCCTGGGCTAGACCTGTCGCTCCCATCCGCGTGATCGACTCATCCACACGAAAGGGCGCCGTTGCCAGGCCCTGTGCCGCAGGTCCCGCTGAGCCTCCAGGATGAGTTCACGGATGGCCATATATCCAGTGGCACGACGAGGCCCAATATCGCCGGGCCACCCTGACAGCAGTAGCGTGGGGTAGAGCGTCACGCCCCGAGACCTAGCGACCACTTCCCCCGGATCCGGAATGCATATGTCAAACCAGCGCGGGACGGGGATTCCGGCAGCGACCGGTGGCGAAAACACCTCAGTAGCCGCCCCGCCTAGTTGCTCGCTCCATTGGGGGAGGTCTCGAATGACGTCCTCACACGTACCGCAACCATTGAGGACGAATACTGAGAGGACTGGACTGTCAGTTGCCAATTCGCTACGACTCTAGGCGCAGTTGGTGCCGGTACAGTTTTGGGTTGTGCACACGCGCAAAGTGGAGTCATAGGACCAGGTGTTGCACCGTAGACACTGGGTAGTCCAGTTTGCCTGGGTATCAGTCAGGCAATAGTTCGCCGCTGCCGCATTGACGCCTGGTGTGAAACCCCACCTTAGGCAGAGAGGAGTACCCGCTGCTTGAGATGTAGGAGAGTGGGCGCCAACGGTTATCATTAACTCCTCCGTTGTAAACCCCGACGTTCCATTTCAGGCTGGTGGCGGTTGCGCCGTTGACCCCGCCCGAGGTGACCGTAAACGTAGTGGTCTGCGTGACGTTTGGAGCTGTTCCGTCGTAATAGCTCGGGCGCACGGCGTTGTCGGAGTCCCACACCAAGTACGGCCCACAGATAGATCCGGATGGTGGGACTAAGATGTCCTGATTAGCGGTCAATGTGTAGGTATATGTATACGAAGAGGGGGACGTCAAAATTGCCGTCGTGGGGGTGGGGCCCGACAGGCTCCCGGTGAAGTACGTTCCGTAAGAAGTATTCGGAGTACCCGGCAGAGCTCCGGATGTCCTCGTCTGGTCAATCGTGATTGTGTACTGGACCGACGTGCCTTGGGGAATCGTGGTACCGGGCAGCGCCTGCCACCCGAAGTAGACATACATAAGGATGGTGTTGTACTTGGAGGGATCCGGTCCACGATCGATCCCGCAAATCACTCCTTGGACCTTCACTGGCACCGAGGATGCTGCATGGGCAACCTGGGACGCCCCGACGATCAACGGCACAGACCACGCAGCACCCTTCGCTAGGGTGCGGCGACTGATTCGCGACACGTTCGATGGACTTTGCGACACGATGGACACCCTCACTGCTTTGCGGTTGACGTGTCGACCCAGCCCGCGAGCGCTATCCCCTGCGCCCGACCCCCCCGGGTCTGTGCGACGAGCCGACAGCAACGAGTGTACCCCCATCATGTGGCGTTGCTTCAAGTTAAGAGCTGTACACGCCGACGAACCTGGGGTTAACGAGGGGCACCCGATCTGGCCCCTCTGGTGCTGCTACGCCTCGATGACGATGGGGATGATCATCGGCCGACGGCGGATCTTGCCGCCCACCCAGCCCCCCACTGTGCGCCGGATCACCTGCTGCAACTGGTGCTCGTCAGTGATGCCGCCTTCGGTGGCCGCGATGATCGCGGCCTCGACCTTGGGGATGACCTGTTCGAAGACTTCGCGGTCCTCGGCGAACCCACGTGCCGTGATCTCCGGGCCGGCCGCGATCTTGCCGGTGGCCGTGTCGATGACGACGATGCAGGTGATGAACCCCTCGTCGCGCAGGATGCGACGGTCCTTGAGCATCGCCTCGTCGGTGCCACCCACCGAGGAGCCGTCGACGTAGATATAGCCCGCAGGCACGGCCCCGACAATCTTGGCTACGCCCTCAACCAGGTCGATGACGACGCCGTCCTCGGCGAGCAGCACCCGCTCGCGCGGCACCCCGGTCGCCACGGCGAGCTCGGCATTGGCGAACATGTGCCGCCACTCGCCATGCACCGGCAGCACGTTGCGCGGACGCACGATGTTGTAGCAGTAGGTCAACTCCCCCGCCGCGGCGTGGCCGGACACGTGCACCTTGGCGTTGCCCTTGTGCACGACGTTTGCGCCGAGGCGCATCAAGCCGTTGATGACGCGATAGACCGCATTCTCGTTGCCGGGGATGAGCGAGCTGGCCAGCAGCACCGTGTCACCAGGCCCCACGTCGATGCGGTGGTCACGGTTGGCCATCCGCGAGAGGGCGGCCATCGGCTCGCCCTGGCTTCCGGTGCAGACCAACACGATCTGGTCGTCGCGCAGGTCGTCGAGCTTCTTGACGTCGATGAGGACGCCGTCAGGCACATGCAAATAGCCGAGCTCCACCGCGATGCCCATGTTGCGCACCATGCTGCGCCCCACGAGCGCGACCTTGCGCCCGGCCTTGTATGCCGCGTCCATCACCTGCTGCACCCGGTGCACGTGCGAGGAGAAGCAGGCGACGACGATGCGGCGCTCGGCATGCCGGAACACCTTGTCGATGGCCGAGGAGATATCCCGCTCCGGCGCGGTGAACCCCGGCACGTCGGCGTTGGTGGAGTCGGTGAGGAAGAGGTCGACGCCCTCCTCGCCCAGCCGCGCGAAAGCCCGCAGATCGGTGATCCGCCCGTCCAGCGGCAACTGGTCCATCTTGAAGTCACCGGTGTGCAGGATCGACCCGGCCGAGGTGCGCACCATGACCGCGAGCGCGTCCGGGATCGAGTGGTTGACCGCGACGAACTCGACGTCGAAGACCCCGAGGTGCTCGCGCTCCCCCTCGCGCACCTCCAGCGTGTAGGGCCGGATCCGGTGTTCCTTGAGCTTGGCCTCGATCAGCGCGAGGGTCAGCCGGGACCCGATGAGCGGGATGTCCGGCTTGCGCGCCAGCAGATAGGGAACAGCGCCGATGTGGTCCTCGTGACCATGGGTGAGGATGATCGCTTCGACGGCATCGAGCCGACCATCCAAATACGAGAAGTCGGGCAGGATCAGATCGACGCCCGGGTGGTGATCCTCCGGGAAGAGCACACCGCAGTCGATGATGAGCAGCCGCCCTTGGTGTTCGAGCACGGCCATGTTGCGGCCGATCTCCCCCAGACCTCCCAACGCGACGAATCGCAGGGCGTTGTCCGCGAGCGGCGGCGGGAGGGTGAGCTCGGGGTGCGGATGACTCAACGGATTCCTGATTTCGTGAGGCCCTCGCGCAAGATCGCAAGGTGCTCGGGTGGCGACTCCACCAATGGGAGCCGGACAAAGGCGGACGAGATGACGCCGAGCTCGACCAGGGCGGCCTTGGCCATGATCGCCCCCTGCGAGGTGCCCATGATGGCGTCGACGATGGGGATCAGCCGGGTGTGGATAGCGCGGGCGGTCGCGAGGTCGCGGTCCACGACGGCCTGGATCATCGCGGCATACTCATTGCCGGCGACGTGACCGACGACGGAGACCACGCCCACGGCACCGAGGGCGAGCATCGCAAGGTTGGACTCATCAGCGCCGCAATACCACTGCAGGTCGGTCTCGGCCATCACCTTGCTGGCCGCCCACAGGTCGCACTTGGCGTCCTTGACGGCCACGATCCGAGGGTGCTCGGCCAGCCGCAGCAGGGTGTCGGTCTGGATTGGTATGCCGGTGCGTCCCGGAATGTCGTACAGGAGCACCGGCAGGTCGGTGGTGTCCGCAACGGCCCGGAAATGCGCCAGCAGTCCGGGCTGGGTGGGCTTGTTGTAGTAGGGCGTGACGACGAGAAGAGCATCAGCTCCCACGGCCGCAGCCCGCTTGGACATCTCGATGCTGTGCGCGGTGTCGTTGGACCCGACCCCCGCGACGACCTTGACCCGGTCGCCCACGGCGTCAGCGACGAGTTGAATGACACGGATGCTCTCGTCGCTGGTCAGGGTGGCCGACTCCCCGGTCGTGCCGTTGACGATGAGTCCGTCGTGCCCGTGGGCCACCAGATGTTCGGCGACGGCGACGACGCCGGCCTCGTCGACCTCGCCGGTCGGGGTCATCGGGGTGACCATGGCTGTCAGCACGCGTCCGAAGATGGGCATCGTCATCTCCCCAGGCTATCGCTCCCCGCACACAACAATGTCGAGGCGCTACCCGCTCGGGGGTCCGGGTAGCGCCTCGACACCCACACCATCGGGCGGTGCCGTGGGGTCGTTACAGACCAAGAGCAATCACGTGATGTGATCTAGGTCACACTCTCTGGCCAGTGCTAGCGTTCCATCGTGCGCCAGTACCTCGACCTGCTCGACCGCATCCTCACCGAGGGGGTCCGCAAGGAGGACCGCACCGGCACCGGCACGATGAGCGTCTTCGGTCACCAGCTGCGTTTCGACCTGCAAGAAGGCTTCCCGGCGATGACGACCAAGAAGCTGCACCTGCGCTCGATCTTCGGAGAGCTGCTCTGGTTCCTGCGTGGCGACACCAATATCGCCTGGCTGCACGAACGCCGGATCACGATCTGGGACGAATGGGCCGACGCCTCAGGTGATCTCGGCCCGGTCTATGGCTACCAGTGGCGGTCCTGGCCCACCCCGGACGGCCGACACATCGACCAGATCCAACGGGTGGTCGAGGGCCTGCGGACCAATCCCGACAGCCGCCGGCACATCGTCTCGGCGTGGAACGTCGCCGACGTCGACGACATGGCCCTGCCCCCCTGCCACGCGCTCTTCCAGTTCTACGTCCGACCCGCGAGTGACGGCGGCACGGCATACCTGGATTGCCAGCTCTACCAGCGTTCGGCCGACGTCTTCCTCGGCGTGCCGTTCAACATCGCCTCTTATGCGCTGCTCACCGAGATGGTCGCCCAGACCGTGGGGCTGCGGGCGGGGCATTTCGTGCACACCCTCGGCGACGCCCACCTCTACAGCAACCACCTCGACCAGGCCCGGCTGCAGCTCACCCGCGAGCCGCGCCCGCTGCCCCGTCTGCGGCTGACCCCTGGGTTGGCCCTGGACGAGTTCGACCTGCCCGACATCGCGCTCGAGGGTTACGACCCACACCCGGGCATTGCCGCCCCCATCGCGGTATGAGCACCAGCCCCGAGATCGCGATCATCGTCGCGGTGGCCCGCAACCGGGTCATCGGAGACGGCTCCGGTATGCCGTGGCACCTCCCCGAGGATCTCGCGCACTTCAAGCGCACCACCATGGGCGGGGTGCTCGTCATGGGCCGGCGCACCTTCGACTCCATCGGGCGGCCATTGCCGGGACGGCATACCGTGGTCGTCACCCGCAACCCGGACTGGCACCACGCGGGGGTCCACACCGCCCAGAGCATCGAAGATGCTCTCATCATCGCCAGAGAGTTCCACGCCCCGATCTGGGTCGTCGGGGGCGGCGAGATCTACCGACTCGCACTCCCCCATGTGACGCGACTGGTCGTCACTGAGGTCGATCAGGAGTCAGACGGTTCGGTGACCTTCCCCGTAATCGACCCGCAGGTCTGGCAGGAAACCGAACGCGAGGCCCGACCGGGCCTCGCGTTCGTGACCTACCGACGCCGCGATCAGGCGTCGTAGTCCAGCTCCACGGTGTCGGAGACGGGCAGCGCCTGGCAGGCCAGGACGATCCCCGCCGCCACCTCATCGGGCTCCAAGGCGTAGTTGCGCAGCATCTTGACCTCGCCCGTGACGACGCGCGCCCGACAGGTGCCACACACGCCACCCGTGCAGGAGTACGGCGCATCGGGGCGGGCCCGCAGCGTCGCGTCGAGGATGGTCTCCAGCTTGGACGGCATCGGGATGACCGTCGTGCGCCCGTCGAGGTTGACCGTGACGATCGCCTCGGCCGGGGCCGACTCGTCGACGACGACCGGGGTGTGCTTGGGAGCACCGGCGTCGTCGACGTGGAAGATCTCGTGGTGGACGTGGGCACTGTCCATGCCGCGCTCGGCGAGCTCGGCCTGGGCGTCCAGCACCATGCCGTATGGCCCGCACAGGTAGACCTCGTCGACCTCGTCGATCGGCACGAGCGCGTCGAAGATCCTCGCGAGGCGTTCGCGATCCAGGCGCCCGGCGAAGAGCTCGACGTCCGGCGCCTCACGAGACAGCACGTTGACCAGGTGCAGGCGGGCGCCGAAGCGGTCCTTGAGGTCGGCCAACTCCTCGAGGAACATCACGCTGGAGGTGCGTCGGTTGCCGAACAGCAGCGTGACCCGCGAAAGCGGCTCGCGCTCCAGTGCGGTCGAGACCAGGGAGAGCACCGGCGTGATCCCGGATCCCGCGGCGATCGCCAGGTGGTGACGCGCTCGGTCGACCAGGGCGGGGCAGGTGAACGTGCCCATCGGGGTCATGACCTCGATCTCGTCCCCGGCCTTGACGGTGTCGACCAGCCAGGGCGACATCCGCCCGCCGGGCACCTTGGCAGCGGCGACCCGCAGTGAGGTCACCGGCCCCTCGCCCCGGGCCTGGCAGATCGAGTAGGAGTTGCGCACCTCGGCGCCGTCGATCGTCGCCTTGAGGGTGAGGTGCTGACCGGGGACGAAGTCATAGGCGTCGGCGAGCTCGGCAGGCACGGCGAAGGTGACCGCGACGGCCTCGTCGGTAAGCCGCTCGACCCGGTCGACGGTGAGGGTGTGGAAGGTGGCCCGGCGGGTGGCGGGGGCCGTGAGCAGACCAGTCATCTAGAGCGCCTTGAACTCGTCGAAGGGATCGCCGCAGTCGTCGCAGCGACGCAATGCTTTACATGCGGTGGAACCGAACTGCGAGAGCACCGAGGTGCGTTCGCTACCGCAGCGGGGACAGGCCGGGGTATGCCGTGTGCTCGCCTCCCCGGATGGTGAACCGACAGTTGGCCGCGTGCCCAGGGTGACCGAGACCGGACCACCCGAACTGCTCAGACCCGAAGACCCAGCCGGACCGGGCGGAGCAATCCCGAAGCGCCGCAACGCTTCTCGACTGTCCGCGTCGATCCAGTCGGTGGTCCAGGCCGGTGACAGTTGGGTGGTGACCCGAGCCGTGAGCCCGTGGGCACGGCATACCCGAGCGATGGAATCCTCGATGGCACGCATCGCCGGGCAGCCGGAGTAGGTGGGGGTGATGACCACGTGGACCTCACCCGCGGCGGCGTCGAACGTAAGCCCGCGCAGGATCCCCAGACCCTCGATCGTGATGACCGGGATCTCAGGGTCCGGGATCGCCCGGACGGCAGCGAGCACGTCGGCGGCCACGACCACTCCATTCACCATGTGGCGCCGGGATGCGAGCGCGGCAGGTGCTGCATCTCGGCGATGAGGTAGCCCATGGGCTCGGAATGCAGACCGTCACGACCGCCTCGGGCGTGCCAGCGACTCACGGCCGGCGCGTCGAGGGTGGCTTCGGCGAGCACCCCGGCCACGGTCGCCTCGGCGCCAGCGCGCAGCGACGAGGGCAGCACGCCGACCCCAGCCCCAGCAGCAGCGACGGAGGCGGCATCGTCCTCGAAAAGCTCCGCGATGTAGGGGGCCACCCACGTGAAGGCCGCCACCATCCGCTCGCGAGACTCGGGAGTGCCATCCCCCAGGCGCACGACCCATTGCGAGGCGTGGTCGAGGTGATAGCGCACCTCTTTGAGGGCCTTGGCCGCGATGGCGCGCAGCTGAGCGTCGCTGGAACCAGCCAGAGCGGCATACAACTCCCGCTGGTAGGCCGAGAACCACAGCATCCGGGCCATCTCCTGGCCGAAGTCGCCGCGCGGCTGCTCGACGAGGTGGACATTGCGGAACTCGCGCTCGTCGCGCCAGTAGGCGATGTCGTCCTCGCTGCGGCCGGTGCCGTCGTTGGCCCCGACGTAGGTGTAGATGGCGCGGGCCTGGCCGATGAGGTCGAGGGAGATATTGGCCAAGGCCATATCTTCCTCGAGCAACGGTGCCCAGGTCAGCCAGCTGCCCAGCCGGTGGGAGTAGATGAGCGCGTCATCCCCCAGACCGAGCAGGTATGCCGCCTGGAAAGCGGTCGTCGTGTCGGTCATAGGTATTC
>JADJVI010000032.1 GCA_016710645.1 Actinomycetales bacterium
CGTGCTCCTCGCCGGGGGCAGCGTGCCGGAGCCACCCAGGCGGCTGACGTCGGCTCACGACCCCGCGCTCCGCCCCGTCAACCGGGTCTCCGGAAGGCCAACACCTGCGCCAGCACCAATGGTCTGCTGAAGTCCCCATCCGCCACGTTGACAACGACCGGGTAGAGCGGATCGCCGACGATCAGGAGACCCAGCCAGGACATCGTCACCCGCAGTTGATGGGTGCGGCCGGTGTGCGGGATGAGGCGATGAAGCCCGACCGGTATGCCGTCCGGTCCCCGAGCGACGTCCAACGGTTCGATATCGGTCGGCGTTCGGCTCGCGGTCAGGCAACACCATGGCCTGCCACTGCCCATGCGGCTTGTCGACGTGCACCGCCACCCGACGGGGCAATTCCAGTGTCGGATCGACGGCGCCGCTGCGAGGTACTCCTTGTGGGCCGCGCCCCGGGCAAGGCCTGTTGATAGGCCCCGCGCCAGCGCTGTTCGGTGGTGAGCAGCAAGACGCCACTGGTGAGGCGATCCAGACGATGAGCGGGCGTGAGCCGCGGCAACCCGATTTGCTCACGCAGCCGGGTGACGACGGTCTCGGTCACATGCATCCCGCGCGGCATCGTCGCCAGGAACGGTGGTTTGTCGACGACGACGATCCGCTCGTCCTGGTGGAGCACCTCGACCTCGAAGGGACCGGCACTTCGTCGGGCAGGTCGCGGTGGACCCACACCACCGAGCGCGGCACGAACGGAGCATCCGGGGCACACGGCATACCGTCGATCCCGACGAACTCCCCGGCGGCGAGCATCGCGTCGATCCGCTCCGGATCCAGGGCGGGGATGCGGTC
This sequence comes from Actinomycetales bacterium, assembly GCA_016710645.1. Lineage (GTDB taxonomy): Bacteria > Actinomycetota > Actinomycetes > Actinomycetales > Dermatophilaceae > Phosphoribacter. Next base: position 841 of record JADJVI010000032.1, read on the forward strand.
GACGAGATGGTCGCGCAGGGTGAGCCATGGGCCCTCCTGTGGCATCCGCAGCCGCATGGCGTCGACCCCCCGACGCTGCGGCAGCGGAGAGGCCGGTATGCCGCCCCGCGCCATCGCTGCTCCTCCCAGCTCGCGCTCGGTCGCCCTCGCGTCAGACCAGGCAGGTCGGACCGAGCAGCGCCTTGAGGTCGCCGAACAGCGCCGGTGAGGGGGTCACCCGATACGAATCGTCCAGGCGCATGAGCACCGTGCGGTCGGGTTGGGTGAGTCGCACGTGCACCTCGGTGACGCCGGGGTGTTGCCCGAGCACCCGCCGCAGGCTCCTCGACCCGCCCACCGGTGGCCTGGCGGAGCGACATCGCGACGACGACCGGGCCGCGTGGGCCTTCCTTGATGTCGGGCAGGGTGAGGTCCTGGGCATAAATCGACAGCGAGTCGTCGCGGAGGTTGACCCGGCCGCGGACCGCCACGACCGTGTCGGGCGCGAGCATGGCCGCCACCTGGTTGTACATCTGCGGGAAGAACAGACACTCGACCGCACCGTCGAGGTCTTCGACGGTGGCGATCGCCCAGAGGTCGCCCTTCTTGTTGCGCTTGAGCGCGAGCGAGTGACCAGGCCGGCGACGGTCACGGTGTCGCCGTCGCGGCGTCGTTCCTCACCCATGAGCGTGGCGATCGCCGTGTCGGCGTGTGCCGCGAGGACGTGTTCGATGCCGAAGAGCGGGTGGTCGGAGACGTAGAGCCCGAGCATCTCGCGCTCGAACGTGAGCAGGGTCTGCTTGTCCCCTCGAGCTCGGGAATGGTCGGCAGCGCCACGAGTGCCACGGCGCCGCCCTCGTCGTCGCCGAAGCCGAAGTCGCCGAAGAGCGAGTCCTGCCCGATGGCCTCCTGCTTCTTCTCCTCGGCCAGGGCATCGACATAGGCCTCGTGCACCCGCACCAACCCGGCACGGCTGTGGCCGAGCGAGTCGAATGCCCCGGCCTTGACCAGGGACTCGATGGTGCGCTTGTTGAGCACCGTGGCCGGGCACTTGCGCAAGAAGTCCTCGAAGGACGTGAACCGGCCCTTGTCGGCGCGCGCGGCGACGATGCACTCGACGACGTTGCGCCCGACGTTGCGCACCGCCTCCAGGCCGAACCGGATGTCGCTGCCGACCGCAGCAAAGTGCCCGATCGAGGAGTTGACATCCGGCGGGAGCACTTTGATGCCCATGTGCCGGCACTCGTTGAGGTAGAGCGCCGACTTGTCCTTGTCGTCGCGCACGCTGGTGAGCAGGGCGGCCATGTACTCCGCGGGGTAATTGGCTTTGAGGTAGGCCGTCCAGTAGGACACCAGCCCGTATGCCGCAGTGTGGGACTTGTTGAAGGCATAGTCCGAGAACGGGACGAGGATCTCCCACAGCGCCGTGATCGCAGCAGCGGAGTAGCCGTTGGCGCTCATCCCGGCCTCGAAGGGGCCGAACTCGGCGTCGAGGATTTCCTTCTTCTTCTTGCCCATAGCCCGGCGCAGCATGTCGGCCTTGCCCAGGGATAACCCGCGACCCGTCCGGCGATGTGCTGGACCTGCTCCTGGTAGATGATCAGGCCGTAGGTGGGTTCGAGGATGTCGGCCAGCGGCTCGGACAGCTCGGGGTGGATCGGCTGGATCTCTTGTTTGCCGGTCTTGCGCAGGGCGTAGTTGGTGTGGCTGTTGGCGCCCATCGGGCCGGGACGGTAAAGCGCGAGGGCCGCGGAGATGTCCTCGAACGAGTCGGGCTGCATGAGCCGCAGCAGGGTGCGCATGCCGCCGCCGTCGAGCTGGAACACCCTGAGAGTGTCCGCGCGTGCGAGCAGTTCATAGGTCGCGGGGTCATCGAGCGTCTTGGACAGCTCGTCGAGGTCGACGTCGATACCGCGGTTGGCCTTCACGTTGGCGATGGCATCGTCGAGGATGGTGAGGTTGCGCAGCCCGAGGAAGTCCATCTTGACCAGGCCGAGCTTTTCGCAGGACGGGTAGTCGAACTGGGTGATGATCTGGCCGTCCTGCAGCCGGCAGGATGGGGATGACCTCCATGAGCGGCTCGCTGCTCATGATGACGCCGGCCGCGTGGACCCCCCACTGGCGCTTGAGCCCCTCCAGGCCCCGCGCGGTCTCGACGACTTCGGCCAGGTGTGGCTCGCTCTCGACGAGCTCGCGGAACTCCTTGCCCTCGGCATATCGCTTGGACTCGGGGTTGTAGAGGTCGGCCAGCGAGACGCCCTTGCCCATGACGTCCGGGGGCATCGCTTTGGTCAGCGACTCCCCCACGTTGAACGGGTGGTCCATAACCCGGGCGGCATCCTTGACCGCCTGCTTGGCCTTGATCGTGCCGTAGGTGATGATCTGGGCGACCCGGTCCTCGCCGTATTTCGCCGTGACGTAGTTGATGACCTCGCCCCGCCGGCGCTCGTCGAAGTCGACGTCGAAGTCGGGCATGGACGGACGCTCGGGGTTGAGGAAACGCTCGAAGAGCAGGCCGTGCGGGATCGGGTCGAGGTCGGTGATCCCCATGGCATAGGCGCACATCGACCCGGCGCCTGAGCCTCGCCCAGGACCGACCCGGATGCCCTGGTCCTTGGCCCAGTTGATGAAGTCGGCGACGACGAGGAAGTAGCCCGGGTAGCCCTTGGTGATGATGACGTCGGCCTCGAAGTCGGCGCGCTCCTGCACCTGCGCCGGTATGCCGTGCGGGTAGCGCTTCCGGAGCCCGCGTTGGACCTCCTTGACGAACCAGGTGGTCTCGGATTCCCCTGGGGGACAGGGGAATCGGGGCATGTAACGCCCCTCCTCCTCATGAAAGGACACGTCACAGCGGGCGGCGACGAGCAGGGTGTTGTCGCAGGCCTCGGGCAGCTCCCGCCAGGTGTGGCGCATCTCCTGGGCGCTTTGCAGGTAGTAGCCACTGCCGTCGAACTTGAACCGGCCCGGGTCGTTGAGCTTGGACCCGGACTGCACGCACAGCAGCGCCGCGTGCGCGGTCGCGTCCTCCGGGTGGGTGTAATGCGAGTCGTTGGTCGCCAGCAGCGGAAGGCGCAGCTCCTTGGCCAGGCGCAGCAGGTCCTTGATGGCCCGGCGCTCGATGTCGTTGCCGTGGTCCATGACCTCGCAGAAGTAATTGTCTGCGCCGAAGATGTCGCGATAGTCCGATGCCGCCTGGCGGGCCAGGTCGTACTGCCCGAGCCGCAGCCGGGTCTGGATCTCACCGGAGGGGCACCCGGTCGTGGCAATGAGCCCGCCGCTGTATTGCGACAGCAGCTCGCGGTCGATGCGTGGCCACTTGGCGTAGACCTGGTCGAGCGAGGCCTTCGAATCGAGCTTGAACAGGTTGCGCAGCCCGGTGTTGTCCTCGGCCAACAAGGTCATGTGGGTATAGGCGCCGCTGCCCGAGACGTCGTCCTCGTCGCGGATGCCCTGGGCCCGCTTGTCACCCCCAGGAGATGCGGGTCTTGTCGGTGCGGTGCGTGCCGGGCGTGACATAGGCCTCGACGCCGATGATCGGCTTGACCCCCGTGCCCTGCGCCTTGCTCCAGAACTCGTACGCCCCGAAGACATAGCCATGGTCGGTCGTGGCCAGGGCCGGCATACCGAGCTCTGCGGCCTTGGCGAACAGGGCGCCGATCCGGGCCGCACCGTCGAGCATGGAGTATTCGGTGTGCACATGCAGGTGCACGAAACCCTGGTCGGGGGACGGCGAAGCGGTTCCCGGACGGGCGAGGGCGCTGACTGGCGAGGGCATCGCGAGTGAGTCTAAGCCCGCCCACCGACCCCCCTCGGGCGTGTCGCGCCGGCCTGTCGCGGCCGGTCACCATCCACCTACCGGTATGCCGTGCGGCCGCCCGGGTGCCGTGCACGGCATACCCGGGGGTGGGATCAGGGGTCGGTCAGTGATCGGCGGCGAGGACGTCGAGGGCGTGCTCGAGGTCGGCGGGGTAGGGGCTGGTGAAGGTGACCCACTCCCCCGTGCCCGGGTGCTCGAAGCCCAAACCGACCGCATGCAGCCACTGCCGCTCCAGCCCGAGCCGGGCCGCGAGCTTCGGGTCGCCGCCGTAGAGCGGGTCGCCGCAGCAGGGGTGCCGGACCGCGGCCATGTGCACCCGGATCTGATGGGTGCGCCCGGTCTCCAGGCCGATCTCCAGCAGCGACGCCGCCCGGAACGCCTCGATGACCTCGTAGTGGGTGACGGCGGGCTTGCCACGCTCGCTCACGGTGAACTTGTAGTCGTGCCCGGGATGCCTCCCGATCGGCGCGTCGATGGTGCCGACCATCGGGTCGGGCAGCCCTTGGACCAGGGCGTGGTAGGTCTTGTGCACCTGGCGGGTCTTGAAGGCCCGTTTGAGTCGGCTGTAGGCGTATTCGCTCTTGGCCACGACCATGAGCCCGGACGTGCCGACGTCCAGCCGCGACACGATGCCCTGGCGTTCGCTGGCCCCCGAGGTGCTGATTCGGTAGCCCGCCGCGGCTAACCCCCCGACCACGTCCGGCCCGCTCCAGCCGACGCTGGGGTGGGCCGCGACCCCGATCGGCTTGTCGACCACGACGATGTCGTCGTCGTCGTGGATGATCCCCATCCCGGGCACCGGCTGGGCGACCACCTCGACATGGGACCCGGGTGTGACGGCGGGAAGGGTGACGTCCAGGACGTCACCGCCGCGCACGCGACCGGATTTCGTGACCGGTATGCCGTTGACCGTCACCTTCCCCGCCAGGGCCAGGTCGGCAGCCTTGGTGCGAGAGAGTCCGAACAGGCGCGCCAAGGCCGCGTCGATCCGCTCCCCGTCCAGCCCATCGGGCACGAGCAGGGTGCGCGGGTCACTCACGGGCATCCCCGCTGGCCTGCGCACTGGGATCGGGCGGGCGAACGCCCTCGCGGCGCCCATCGACGCCGATGCCGCGCAGCGCGAGCAGCCCCATGAGGATGGCCGCCGACACGATGGCGATGTCGGCGACATTGCCGACGAACCACCCGTTGTAATCGATGAAGTCGACGACATGCCCCTGACCGACGCCTGGCGGGCGCACCAGGCGGTCGGTGAGATTTCCGGTGGCACCGCCAAGCAGTAGACCGAAGGCCCAGGCCCAGCCGCGGCTGCGCAGGTTGCGGGCACTACGCAGGATGACCACCAGCACGACGACCGCGAGCAGCGTGAGCACCCAGGTACTTCCCGTGCCCAAGGAGAAGGCCGCGCCCGGGTTGTGGACGAGGACCAGTTGCAAGCGGTCGCCCACGAGGTCGACCGGACGACCGTCGGCCAACGCGGAGAGGGCCCATGCCTTGCTTGCCTGGTCGGCGGCATACCAGAGCACCGCGAGGATGGCGGTGAGCGCTAGCAGTGGCCGGCTCGCGCGCGCTGGGGGGTCCACCGGGCCGGTGGAAACGGGCGCGGCGTTGGGCGTGGGGGTGGCGGCGCTCAGAGCCGCTCGGTCTTCTCCTTGCATGACCTGCATAGGGTCGCACGGGGAGCCGCTTGAAGGCGAAACTTGCCGATCGGCTCGCCGCAGTTCTCGCACACGCCGTAGCGGCCTTGGTCCAGGCGCACCAGGGCGTGGCGGCTCTGTTCCAGCTTGTCGCGAGAAATGTTGGCCAGCGACAACTCCTGCTCCCGTTCGTAGGTCTTGGCGCCGGCATCGGCCTGGTCGTCACCGGACCCGTTGCCGGCATCCCAGATGAGCCCCTGCAGGTCTTCTTCGGCATTGCGTAGGTCGGTCATGGCGCGGCGGATGTCGTGGTCGAGCTCTGCGCGCAGCTCGATGATCTCCTCGACCGTCCAGGGTTGCTCCCCCGCGCGCACCGGCACCGTGCGGGCCAGGGTTTGCGGGGATCCGGGACCTTCGCCCGTCTCCACCGGCCGGGACGGTGCGCCTGCGTCGGCAGCGGCGGGGTCTGCACCGGCCCCGGCGCGCCTCTTGGCGCCCTTGGCACCCTTGCTCTCGGAGCGCTTAGCCGCTGCCTTGGCGGACTCGGACTTCTTGGCCGCAGCCTTTTTGGCAGCCCCCGCCTTGGAGGTGCCTGCTCCGGTCTTGGACCCAGCCATGACGTCCTGTCCTTCGAGGGATACGGGATGCCCGAACGCCGCGAGGATAAGGCACAACGGGGTGCTCCGGGTGGGGACCTCCGTCCCCCGGGCGTGCCGCGCTGCTGGCGAACCTGCGCGGTGCGGCTGTGCCGGGCCGCTACGACGTGAGGCCCGGGCGAAATCGCCCGGGCCTCACGTCATGGTGTGTCGAAGATCACTGGTCGCCGCCGGTGTTGGCCAGCTCTCCTAGCTTGCTCTCGAAGTACTCCCGCAGGTGCGAGCGGTAGTTGCGCTCGAAGCCGCGCAACTCGTCGATCTTGCGCTCGATGAGGCTGCGCTGACCCTCCAACTCCTCCAGCACCGCAGCCTTCTTTTGCTGAGCTTCCGCGACCATGCCGGTGGCCCGCTCGCGCGCCTCGGTGATCATCTGGTCCTTCAGCGTGGCGGCCTCGGCGAGCATCTCGTCGTGCTGACGCTGGGCGGTGCCGATGAGCTCGTCGTGACGCGCTTGGGCGGTGTTGACCAACTCGTCGTGCCGGTTCTGGCCGGTGCCCACGAGTTCCTCGAACCGAGCCTGTCCCGTCGACAGCAGTTCGCGGTGGCGAGCCTCGGCTTCGTTGACCAGCTGCGAGCTGCGGCTTTCGGCGTCGGACAACATGGCCGAGGAACGGCTCTCGGCGTCGGTCAACAGCGAGGAACTGTGGTTCTCGGCCTCGCTGATGAGGGCTGCCCGACGGGCCTCACCCTGGGCGACGTGTTCGTCGTGGAGGCGCTGGGCCAGCTCGATGAGGCCGGCCGCACCGGCCGCTCCGCCGCCGCCGATGAGGTTCATGGCACCGGTCGTGGTCGGCACGTCGGCCGCGGCCACCTCGGTGGATCGGGCCTGGGCGTCCTCGGCGCGACGCTCAGCGTCGGCCACCCGGGCTTCGGCCTCGGCGGCGCGACGCTCGGCGTCGGCCAATGCTTGGCTGCACTCGTCGGCCCGACGGGCCGCTTCAGCGGCGCTGTCCTGCACCTCGCGGGTCTTAGCCTCGGCTGCCTGAACCGCTGCGGTGAGCTCTTGAACGCGGTTCTCAGCGTCAGCAGCCGCTCGTCCAGCCTCATCGGCCCGAGCCAGGGCCTGCGCCGCGGCGGCGTTGCCGGCCTCAGCGTGATCAGCAGCAGCGAGGTCAACGGCGCCGCGCAGCGACTGCAGCTTGCCCTGCAACTCCGCGAGCTCGGACTTAGCGCCGACGAGGTTTTCGGCAGCGTGCGCGTGTTCGGTCTTGGCGGCCTCGGCAGCCTCCCCGATGCGGGTTACCTCGGCCTGCCGGTCGGCGATCTGCCCGTTGAGCGAGTCGAGGGTCGCCTTTGCGTCGGCGACCTCTGCCTCGGTCTGGGCCAACCGTTCACGAGCCTGCGCGTATGCCGCGTTGGCTGCCTCCAGGTCGGGTGCGTCGGCCGGAGCCGCGACGGCCACTGGAGCCACCGGGGCATCGGCCACGCTGCCCAGCCCACGGCCGGCCCGACAGTCGTTCAACTGCTGCTTGTAGTCATCGCGTTGGGCGATGAGTGAGCGCATCTCCGCCACGATCTCATCGAGGAAGTCGTCAACGTCGCGCTCGTCATATCCCTTACGGAATTGAGTCGTTTGGAAGTGCTTGTTGAGGACTTGTTCGGGCGTGAGCGCCATGGGTCACCTCGGCATCGGAAGGAGGAACGGAGGCCAACGTTACCGAACTGAGTCCGTGGCGCCCAATCTCGACCCTACCGGCGCTACGGAACGAGCCCCATCAAGGTCGAGGTGAGGAAGAACAGCGCCAGGAACGCGAGGTCGATCCGCATGCCCCCGATGGTCAACGGGGGGATCACCCGACGCAGCAGCCGCAAGGGCGGGTCGGTCACCGTGAAGACCGTCTCGGCAATCACGAGCATGACCCCGGTCGGACGCCACTCGCGCGCGAAGACCCGCACCCAGTCCAGGATGAGCCGCCCGATGAGCAGGACGAAGAAGACGAACAGCAGGGTCGAGACGATTTGCCACAGGGCGCGCATGGGCACCAGTGTGCGGGATGAGGCTGAGCCCGCGGGCCAAGGCTCGCCGAACGCGGGTTACCGGGCGCAACCACAGCGGCCGGCATGCCGGGCACGGCATACCGGCTCGGGTCGTGACTTCAGCTCTGGTTGAACGGACCGCGCGCGCCGTGCGGGCCAGACGCCCCCTCGGCCGCGACCTCGACATGGGCCGGGGAGAGCAGGAAGACCTTGTTGGTGACCCGCTCGATCGAGCCGCTGAGCCCGAAGACCAGGCCAGCGCCGAAGTCGACGAGCCGCTTGGCGTCCGTGTCGCCCATGTCCGAAAGGTTCATGATGACCGGGGTGCCCGCGCGGAAGGCCTCGCCAATGGCCTTGGCATCGTTGTACGTGCGGGGGTGGATCGTCGTGATCCGGTTGAGCGTGCCCAGCTGCGGTTCGCGGACCACGCGTGCGACCGGCGTGGGTCGCGTCGGCAGCGGGGTGACGTCGGCGACAGGACCGTCCGGCTCGTCGTACTCCTGCCCGTCCGACTCGTAGGGGTCGGCCTCATAGCGCGAGTCGTAGCGGCCGTCCTCCTCAGCCAAACCGAGGTACACCATCGTCTTGCGCAGTGCCCCACCCATGGTGAAACCCCTTGTCGTGTCGGCGTCACGGTCTCGCTCGCCCCTCGGGATGGGCGAGCATGTGGTTCGACGTTAGCGAACCGTTGGACGCGATCCGAGGATTGCCGTGCCGACACGCACATGTGTCGCGCCCTGGGCGATGGCAGCCTCCAGGTCGCCGCTCATCCCTGCCGATACCCAATCGGCCTCGGGATGATCCGCCCGAATCCGGCGGGCGGCGCCGCCCAGGGTGCGGAAGGCGGCCTCCGGGTCGGCGCCCAGGGGTGCCACGGCCATGACTCCCCGCAGTCGCAGCTGGTCGTGCTCGGCGACCTGCGTGGCAAGCGCCGCCGCCTCCTCCAGCGGAATGCCACCGCGGCCCGACGCTGACGGGTCGGGCAGATCGAGGTCAATCTGGACCAGGCAGTCCAGCGGACGTCCGCGGTGTTCGGCGCCGCGGGCCAGGGCTGACACGAGCCGGGCGCGATCGACGGTCTGAACGACGTCGGCATACCCCGCCACCGCCGCGGCCTTGTTCGACTGCAGCTGTCCGATGAAGTGCAGACACAGCTCGCGGCCTTCGGCGCGCAACGGCGGATACTTGACACTGGCTTCTTGATGGCGGTTCTCGCCGAAGTCACGGACTCCCAGGTCGTGCAGCAGCCGCACATCGTCGGCCGGAAAGAACTTGGTGACGACGATCAGCGTGATCTCAGCCGGATCGCGACCGGCGGACGCCGTGGCCCGGGCGATGCGTTCGCGCACCGCCTGCAGCGATCGCGCCACCTCGTCGCGGCGTAGGGGGTTGCTCATCGGCTATCGCCTCCACGTCCAGCTATAGCACGCGGCACTGCTCCGGGGCAGGTCACTTCCGCCCGAGACCTGCTCCGCTCGGGGCCGCGCCGTCGCTGAGGACCTGCCAGCTGCGGAAGTCTCCGCGCGGCATACGGTGCAGTCGAATCAGGCCCGCGAATCGGCCCGTGCGCCCGTCGCGCCGATAGGAATAGAGGTGCGGGGACTCGCGAGTGCACCCCGGAACCCGCAGGACCGGTATGCCGTGCTCGGCCAGTTGTGCGCTCACGCCGGCTGCCACATCAATCGCAGGGGTGCCGGTCGCCGAGACCGCCCACGAGTCCGGGCTGACGGCCGCCGCGTCGTCGCGCATCGTCGCGGGCACTTCATAGCATCGCGCGCATACCGACGGACCCACGACTGCGCTGATCTCGACGGCCCCGGCCGCGGACATCGCGTCAACCGCGGCATCGACGATGCGGGCGATCATGCCGGGGCGTCCCGCGTGCACGGCAGCGATGACGCCACCCTGCGGGTCGGCGAGCAGCACTGGCACGCAGTCCGCCACCAGCGCCCCCAGCACGAGGTCGGGGCTAGTCGACACCAGACCGTCTGCGGAGGCCGGCCGCTGCGTTCCCCAAGGCTCCTCGACGGCGACGACGCGTCGGCCGTGCACCTGGTCGGCAAAGACCAACCGGTCTGGCGGCACGTCCACAGCGGCAGCGAGGGCGCCCCGATTGGCCCCAACCGCCTCAGGGGCGTCGCCGACATGGTCGCCGAGGTTGAACTCGGCATACGGGGCTGCGCTCACCCCGCCCCACCGATCCGTGATGACCACGTCGACCGGGCCGCGGACTGCCCGCCAGGCGATCACGAGATCACCCGTTGTGCACTCAGCGCGGGGCCGGCAGGGATTGGGGCGTCACTTGAGGAAGTCGGGGACGTCGAGGTCGTCAGCGTCGTCGGTCGGAACCCGAGGCACGCTGGGCATTGTCGGCGGCGTGGCCGGTGCCGGACGGACCTCCTGGTATGCCGGGTGGCCGCCCTCCGAACTGGCACTCGGGGTCTGGGCGGCGCTGGGAGCGACAGGCGCAGGCGGGATGACCGGCGCGGCCGAGGCTGCCGTCGCCCCGGTCGCCGGGCGGGCCGGCGTCGTTGCCCGGGCTTCCTGGCGGGGCGTCGGGTGACCGCCATCAAATCCGGCCGCGATGACCGTGACCCGCACCTCGTCGCCGAGCGCGTCATCGATGACGGTGCCGAAGATGATGTTGGCCTCGGGGTGGGCGGCTTCTTGGACCAAGCGGGCGGCCTCATTGATTTCGAAGAGGCCGAGGTCGGACCCACCGGAGATGGACAGCAGGACGCCGTGGGCGCCGTCGATCGAGGCTTCCAGCAGCGGCGAGGAGATGGCCGCCTCGGCGGCCTGCACCGCGCGGTCCTCACCACGGGCCGACCCGATGCCCATGAGCGCCGAGCCGGCGCCCTGCATGACCGACTTGACGTCGGCGAAGTCGAGGTTGATCAGACCCGGGGTGGTGATGAGGTCGGTGATGCCCTGGACACCGGACAACAGCACCTGGTCGGCGCTGCGGAAGGCGTCCATCATCGAGATGTTGCGGTCGCTGATCGACAGCAACCGGTCGTTCGGGATGACGATGAGGGTGTCGACCTCGTCCCGCAGGGTGCCGATCCCGGTCTCGGCCTGGTTGGCCCGGCGGCGACCCTCGAAGGTGAACGGGCGGGTGACCACACCGATGGTCAACGCCCCGAGCCCACGGGCGATGCGTGCCACGACGGGAGCGCCACCGGTGCCGGTGCCGCCACCCTCACCCGCGGTGACGAAGACCATGTCGGCCCCCTTGAGGACCTCCTCGATCTCCTCCGCGTGGTCCTCGGCGGCCTTGCGACCGACCTCGGGGTCAGCCCCAGCTCCCAGGCCGCGCGTGAGCTCACGGCCCACGTCGAGCTTGACGTCGGCGTCGCTCATGAGCAGGGCCTGGGCATCGGTATTGATGGCGATGAACTCCACGCCCTTGAGGCCCTTGTCGATCATCCGGTTGATGGCGTTGACGCCACCTCCACCGATGCCGACGACCTTGATGACGGCGAGGTAGTTCTGCGGTGTTGCACCCACGATGGTGGCCTTCCTGATGCGCGCTGCGGTCCCTGCAGTCCGGACGCGGAGCGCCGGTGCCGATTCACGTCGTAACGATCGGCCCGACACGCCGAGCCGCCTCTTGGTTAAGTCTGAAGGTCTAGTAGAGGTAGATTCCTAACCCAGCTACACCATCGCCCCGACGGTATGCATTGACACGGAGGTGGGCAAACACGTCGTCGGCGTGTCCTGGATCTCCACCTGAGATTGACCGGCGCAGTCCTGCCGACAGACATATGCCGTGTGACAACTGTGGCGCATGGGGCTCACGAGGCCAGTGAGGGTTACTGAGACGGGCCCCGCTCCGGAACGGGCCGACGTCAGCGGGTGACGGGAGTGTCGGGGGTGCTGACGTCAATGGACGCCGGTTTGGTGCCCATGAGGATGGTCAGCACCCGCAGCTTCTTCTCCGGATCCGAAGGCCCTCCCCACACCACCTTGACCCCCGCGAGCGTGAAGGTCACCAGGTCCGACCCCGAGACGGTGATATCGCTGACCTGAACGCGCTGTTCAGCGGGCATGACCTGGAGCACCTGCAGCACGGCCCGCAGGCCCGCAGTCGCCGGCGCACTGCCCTCCCGGTTGACGGGGATGACTCCCGCCGGAATCTCCTGGACGATCCGGAACGAGGCGGCCTGGTCATCGACAAGGCTGAAGCTGCCGTCGCTGTTGCGCAGCGCCACCAAGGGGACCCGCGGATATACCGTGACCGTGAGAGCGTCAGGCCAACTCCGGGTGAGGTGGGCTTCCCGAACCACGGCAACCTTGGCGACGGCCGCGGTGACTGCTGCCAGGTCGACCCGAGCCAGGGGCGTACCCGGTGGTACGGTCACGGCCGCGAGCACGGCTGCCTTGTCCGCCTCTTCGACGCCCTCGACCCGCACCTCGCGCAGCGCCAACACCGAGCTGAAGAAGACCAGCCAGGCCACGACTGCTGCGACCACGACCACACTCATCAGCGCCGCGATGAGCCGGGCCGGACGACGTCGCACGTCCGCAGCTCGTTGCTCGAACCGCACCCGGGAGCTGGCCAGACCAGTGCGTACGGCACGATGCCGGGTGAGCCACGACGGCGCCATCAGCGCGGTGCCGATCCCGCTGCCAGCCGGGCCAACAGCGCGGGGCCGAGCTCGTTGACATCACCGGCGCCGACGAAGCCCACGAGATCGCCGGGGCGGACCATGGCGTCGAGTTCAGCGAGGACCGCCTCGCGGTCCGCGATGAATCGGGCGTCTCGATCGGGGGCGACAGCGTGCACCGCCGCGGCGACCAGCGCGCCGCTGACACCCGGCATCGGATCTTCTCGGGCGGCATACACGTCGAGCACCCGCACCACGTCGGCACCCGCGAGGGCCGCCCCGAACTCGGCGGCAAAATCCTTCGTACGGCTGTAGAGGTGCGGCTGGAAGACGGCCACGAAGCGCCCGCCGCGCTCGTCGGCGATGCGGCGGCCGGTCGAGACCGCCGCCGCGACCTTGGCCGGATTGTGGGCGTAGTCGTCCACGACATCGACGCCCCGCTCGGTGCCCTGATGCTCGAATCGTCGTCGCACACCGGGGAACTCGCGCAGGGCCTCCACGACCGCTCGTGGTTCGAGCCCGAGCCCCACTGCAGCGGCCGCGACGACGGCAGCCGCATTGCGGACGTTGTAGGCACCCGGCAACGGCAGGTCCAGCAAGTAGTCGGCCCCGCCGACGTGCAGTCGTGCCGACGAGCGCAGCCCGGCGCTGGCAATCTCGTTGACCCGGACTTCGGCAGCGTGACTGGTGCCGTAGCCGACGACCCGAAGCCCCTGCGCTTGGGCCCACCCGCCCAGCTGGGCCGCTCCGGGATCATCGACGCACACGACGAGCAGCCCATCGCTGGGGATGGTCGCGACGAACGCGCGATAGGCCTCCTCGACGACCTCGGCGGTGCCGTAGTAGTCGAGATGATCCGGCTGCACGCTGGTGACGACGGCGATGTGCGGGTGGTAGACGAGGAAGGACCCGTCGCTCTCGTCGGCCTCGACGACATAGTGCGGGCCGGCACCCCAGCGGGCGTTGCCCATGACCCCGAGGTCGCCACCGACCAACTCCCCCCCGACGACGAACGAGGGGTCCTCGCCGAGGGCGGTGAGGAGGTAGGCGAACAGCGCGGTCGTCGTGGTCTTGCCGTTGGCGCCGGCTACAGCAATGCGCCAGTGTGTGTCGGTCATGGTGGCCGCCAACGCCTGGGACCGATGCAGGATCCGCAGCCCGCCAGCCCGCGCGGCAGCAAGTTCCGGGTTGTCCTCGCGGATCGCGCTGGAGACGACCACTGTGTCCGCGCCCTCGACATGGGCGGCGTCGTGGCCGATCCAGACCCGTGCCCCGGCCTCGGCGAGCGCCGCGACGACTGCCGAGTCCCGCGCATCCGACCCGGTCACCGAAATGCCCTGGGCGATCAGGACTCGCGCCACGCCGGACATCCCGGCACCGCCGATCGCGATGAAGTGCACGACCCCGAGATCCCGCGCCGCCGGCACGGGGGCAAGGTAGTCGAAGCGGCTGGTCGGCAGGGTCACGACGAGCGTCCCGTTCGGACCGCCGACCGGATGATCTCCACCATGGCGAGATCGGCATCCCGCCGCCCCGCCCCCGCGGCGGCCGTTGCCATGACATCGAGTCGAGCCCGATCCTGCGCCAACGGCACCACAGTCTCATCGACCCATTCGGGGGTGACCTGGGCGTCCTCGACGAGCAGGCCGCCTCCGGCCGCGACGACGTCGGCTGCGTTGAACCGCTGTTCGCCGTTGCCGATCGGCAGCGGGACGTAGACGGCTGGCAGCCCCACAGCGGTCAGTTCGCAGACGGTGTTGGCACCGGCCCTCGCCACGACCAGGTCAGCGACCGCCAGGGCGAGGTCCATGCGATCGGCGTAGCTCACGACCCGATAAGGCACCTCCGGGTCGGTCCCCTCCGGCTCGAAGTCCTTCCCCGCTCCGGTCACGTGCAACACCTGGATGCCCGCGGCGGACAGGGCGGCAGCGCGCGCGGCGAAGGCCGCGTTGAGCCGCTGCGCCCCCAAGGACCCTCCGGTGACCAGCAGGGTCGGAAGCCCGTCGCGCAGCCCGTATGCCGTGAGCGCCTCCTCCCGCACGGCCCGTCGGTCCAACGTCGTGATCTCGCGGCGCAACGGCATACCGATGCACTGCGCGTGCGGAAGGACCGTGCTCGGGAAGGTGGTCGCGACATGCCGAGTGAGGCGGGCGCCGAGGCGGTTGGCGAAGCCCGGCCGGGCGTTCTGCTCGTGGACGACGATGGGGATCTTGCGCATCCGAGCAGCCAGGTATGCCGGTGACGAGACATAGCCACCGAATCCCACCACGACCTGCGCCTGGGTGCGGTCGATGGCGGCCCCGGCCGCCACGACGGCGGCGCGCAGGTTGCCGGGGAAGCGCAGCGCCGCGGCGTTGGGCCGGCGCGGCATCGGCACTCGGGGGACGAACTCCAGCGGATACCCCCGCTGCGGCACCAAGCGCGCTTCCAGCCCCGCCTCGGTGCCCAACGCGGTGACGGACACCTCGGGAAAAGATCGGGTCAGCGCGTCGGCGACAGCTAGCAACGGCGACACGTGGCCGGCGGTGCCGCCCCCAGCCAGCAGCACGGACCGCAACGGTGCGAGCTCCAGCTGGGACGCGGAGGGATCGACTGCAGGCGGAAGGGAACTCATGACCGGGTCCTTTGCGAGGGCTAGCGCGCCCGACGGCCGGGCAGGACGGCCAGCGAGCGCTTCACGACGCCGGGGCGGGCCGAAAGGATGTCCTGGGCGCCGGGTTCGTGGCGCGCGAAGGACACGAGCATGCCGACAGCCAGCATCGAGGAGATGAGGGCCGAGCCACCGGCGGAGACGAACGGTAGCGGGACCCCGATGACCGGCAGCAGCCCGATCACCGCGCCGATGTTGACCATCGCCTGGCCGAGGATCCACGCCATCGCCCCGGCTGTCGCGACACGGACGAAGTGATCGTCGCTGCGCAACACGATCCGCAGGCATGCCGTGGCGAAGACCAGGAAGAGCCCGAGGATGACCAGGGTGCCAGGCAGGCCCAACTCCTCGCCGATGATGGCGAAGATGAAGTCGTTGTGCGCCTCCGGCAACCAGGCCCACTTCTCCTTGCTGGCGCCCAGACCCACTCCCCACCAGCCGCCGTCAGCGAGGGCATAGAGCCCGTGGACGGACTGACCGCAGACCCCGTTGGGGTCGGTGCAATCGCCGGAGAGCCAGTTGGTGATGCGTCCGACACGGTTGGGGCTGGTCAGCACCAACCCGGCCACGACGGCGGCAGCGACGGCGCCAGCCAGGGCGAACAGGCGGGCCGACACACCAGCGACATAGAGCACCACGCCCACGACGATGATGAGGATGAGGGCGGTGCCAAGGTCGTGGCCAGCCAGGACGAGACCGACCGTGAGCGCCACGATGGGGACCAAGTAAGGGATGATCGCGGCTTTGAGGCTACCCAGCTGGTGGCGCCGGTTGGACAAGATGAGCGCTCCGACGAGGACCAGCCCGAGCTTGGTGAGTTCGGAGGGTTGCATGCTCATGCCGAAGATGCGCAGCCAGTTTCGGTTGCCGTTGACGACCGCTCCCAACGGGGTGAACACGGCGGCCTGCAGCGCCACGGCACCCACGAGCGCGGGTAGGGCCAGACGCTTCCACAATCGAACAGGGATCTTCGCCGCCACGATCGCTCCGACCAGGCCGACGACGGCGAAGACCGCCTGGTTGGTGAACACGGCATACGAGGAGCCCTCGGCCTTGAGGGCGGTGACCATCGACGCGGACAGGACCATGACCAACCCGATGAGGACGAGGGCTGCGGTCGCGCCGATGAGGACGTAGTAGCTCGTGACCGGCGAGTCCAGACGCGCCCCCCAGGGGGCCCATCGGCGCTGGAGCTCCGCGACGCGGGAGCGCACGTCGCGGCGTCGACCGGCGACCGGAGAGGTGGCAGCCGAGCGAGTAGGCGGGCGGCGTTGGCTGGTCGTCGTCATGGTCCGGATGCCTCCGCCAACCGGCGCACCGCGGCCTCGAAGGCCAACCCCCGTGCGCCGTAGCTGGCGAACATGTCCATCGAGGCCGCGGCTGGCGCAAGCAGCACGACGTCTCCGGGGACCGCCAACCCGGCGGCCCCGGCCACGATCTCGCCCATGACGGACTCGGCGCTGGCGGCATCCACCCGTCCAGTGTCGGGGGCCCCGAGGTCCAGCAAGGGGACCTGCGGTGCGTGTCGCGCGACCGAGGCTGCGATCTGGGCCCGATCCGCGCCGATGACCACGACGCCCTTGAGCCGAGGGGCAAACTTCTCGACGAGGGGGTCGATGTCGGCCCCCTTGAGCAGCCCGCCGGCGATCCACACGACCGACTCGAACGACGCGAGCGCAGCTTCCGCGGCGTGGGGATTGGTCGCCTTGGAGTCGTTGACGTAGAGCACGCCGCCGATGGTGGCCACTTCGGCGATGCGGTGCGGGTCGGGGCGGAAGCCGCGCAGCCCGTCGCGCACGGACATCGGGCCGACACCGAAGGCTCGGGCGAGCGCCGCTGCGGCCAGGGCATTGGCGACATAGTGCGGCGCGACGGTGCTCGACCCGGCGCGCAGGTCTGCCAGGCTGGCCAGCTCGGCCGCCGAGTGCTGGCGTTGCTCGACGAATGCCCGGTCGGCGAGCACGTCCTCGACCAGGCCGACCATCGACGGTGCGGGGACGCCAAGGGTGAATCCGACGGCCCGACAGCCCTCGAAGACGTCGGCGTCAATGACCAGTTGCTCGGTGAGCGGATCGGCGACGTTGTAGACGCAGGCGATCTGGGTGTTGTGGTAGACCCGGCCCTTGGCCTGCAGATAAGCCTCGAAGGAGCCATGCCAGTCGATATGGTCGGCCGCGACGTTGAGGCAGGCCGAGGCGACCGGCGACACCGACCGCTGCCAATGCAGCTGGAAGCTGGACAGCTCAACGGCAAGCACGTCGAAGGGGTCGGGGTGCAGCACCGCTTCCAACAGGGGTGTGCCCACGTTGCCGGCACTGATCGCGCGCAGCCCGCTCGCCCGCAAGATCGAAGCAAGCATGTTGACGGTCGTCGTCTTGCCGTTGGTGCCGGTGACCGTGAGCCAGGGGGCGGCCCCGGTCTTGGCCCGCATCCGCCAGGCGAGTTCGACCTCTCCCCACACCGGTATGCCGTGCGCCGCCGCATCGAGCAGCAGCGGGTGGTCGGGCCGCCAGCCCGGCGAGGTGATGACCAGGTCCAGCAGCGGTGGTGCGTCCGGGCCGCCCTCCCGCGGCAAGGTGCGGACGTGCTCCTCGCCCAGGCGGATCTGCGCGCCGAGGATCGACAAGATCTGGGCTCGCTCGTCGACGGACTTAGCGGTGCCGGGTGCGGCACCGTCGACGATGGTCACGTGGGCGCCGCGTTCCAGCAGCGCGTCGGCCGCCGCGAACCCGCTGATCCCGAGCCCGGCGACGACGACCCGCAGCCCCGACCAATCGGCGTCGCGATGGGTCAGACCCGGGCGCGGCTCGTAGGGGTCCAGCTCGATCATGTCGCTCCGACCACCCATTCGGCGTAGAAGATCCCCAGACCCAGCGCGACGAACAACCCCGCGATGATCCAGAACCGGATGACGACCGTGATCTGCTCCCACCCGAGCATCTCGAAGTGATGGTGCAGTGGTGCCATTCGGAAGAACCGTTTGCGGGTGGTCTTGAAGACCCCCACCTGGATCATCACCGAGATCGTCTCGATGACGAACAGACCGGCGAGGATGACCGAGAGGAACTCGGTGCGCGAGCAGATGGCCAGGCCGGCGATCGCGCCGCCCAGCCCCAGCGATCCCGTGTCCCCCATGAAGATCTTGGCCGGCGAGGCGTTCCACCACAGGAACCCGAAGCAGGCACCCATGGCTGCTGCCGCGACGATGGCCAGGTCGATCGAGTCGCGCACCTCGTAGCACTTGGCGCCCGGATTGGTTTGGCAGTTCTGGTTGAACGTCCAGATCCCGATGAGCACATACGCCCCGAAGATCATCGTCGAAGCACCGGTCGCGAGGCCGTCGAGGCCGTCGGTGAGGTTGGCTCCGTTGGACATCGCCGTGATGATGAAGTTGGCCCACAGCACGAAGAGGATCACCCCGATGATCGGCCCGAAGAAGGCCAGGTCGAAGCGGGTGTCTCGCACGAACGAGATCGCGGTCGAGGCCGGGGTGCGGAACATCTGGTTGGGGAACTGCAGCACGAGGACCGAGAAGATCACCCCGACCAGGCCCTGTCCCACGAGCTTCTGCGCGCTGCGTAGGCCGAGGCTGCGCTGCCGCGAGATCTTGATGAAGTCGTCGAGGAAACCGACGAAGCCCAGCCCGGTCATGAGGAAGAGCACCAGCAGCCCGGAGGCCGACGGCCCGGTCCAGGTGAACAGGTGCGAGAGCGCGTAGGCCGCGAGGGTCGCCCCGACGATGACCGCCCCGCCCATCGTCGGGGTGCCGCGCTTGGTGTGGTGCGAGGTCGGTCCGTCGTCGCGGACAAACTGACCGTACTGCCGGGCCACGAGGAACCGGATGAACAGCGGGGTGCCGAGCAGGGTGAGCACGAGCGAGGCTGCCGCGGCGACGAGCACGCCTTTCATGCCTTCACGTCCCTCCCCGCGAGCCGGTCTCCGAGCCACCGTAGTCCCGCGGCGTTGCTGGACTTGGTCAACACGACGTCGCCGGCCCGACAATTCGCGCTGATGAGCTCGTATGCCGCGTCGGTGTCGGGCACCTCGTGGATCTCGGGTCCGCTCCCGCTCGCGGCCGCACGAGCTCCGGTATGCCGTGCCCCGCCCGCCATGGCCTGCGCGCCCGAACCCGTGCCGACGACGACGAGGACGTCCACCCCCGTGGCGACCGCCAGCTCACCCACCGCGGCATGGGCTGCCTCGGCATCTTCGCCGAGCTCGAACATCTCGCCGAGCACGGCCCACGTGCGGCGCCGGTCGGCGCCACCACCAGCGGCCATGACGGCCAGGGCCTGCAGTGCCGCCCGCATCGAGTCGGGGTTGGCGTTGTAGGCGTCGTTGACGATCCGCACGTCATCGGGCCGGTCGGTGACTTCCATCCGCCACCGGCTCACCGGTCGAGCCTGCCCCAACGCCGCAACGGCGCGGCCCAACGGCATACCGGCTGCCAGGGCCACCGCGAGGACCGCGAGGGCGTTGCCCACGTGGTGGCGGCCGTGCAGCGCCAGGGCGACCTCGGCCGTGCCGTCGGGGGTCTGCACCCGGAAGCTCGGCCGGCCGGAGTCGTCGAGCCGGACGTCGACGGCTCGGACCTCGGCCGCAGCGCTCTCCCCCACGAGCACCACCTGCGCGGCGGTCCGCTGCGCCATCGCCGCCACCGCTGGATCGTCGGCGTTGAGGACGGCGACCCCGTCAGCGGGCAACGCCTCGACGAGTTCACCCTTGGCCTGGGCGATCGCCGCCTGGCTGCCGAACTCGCCGACATGAGCGGTGCCGACGTTGAGCACGACCCCGATCCGTGGCGGGGCGATCTGGGTCAGGTAGGCGATATGGCCGAGCCCGCGGGCGCCCATCTCGGCGACGAGCACCCGGGTCTCGGCGGTGATCCGGCATACCGTCAGGGGGACCCCGATCTCGCCGTTGAGCGAGTTCTCCGGCGCGACGGTCGGTCCGATGTCGGACAACACCTGGGCCAACAGGTCCTTGGTGCTCGTCTTGCCGGACGACCCGGTCACCGCGACGACGAGCAAGCCCTCGGGCTGGGCTAGCGCCCGGTCGAGCACCGCCCGGGCGAGCTTGCCGAAGGCGGTCTGCACATCGTCCACGACGACGCAGGGCAACTCCGCGACCGTCCGGCTGGTCAGCGCGGCGACGGCACCAGCGTCAGCGGCGGCCGCGACGAAACGATGGCCATCGGCGTGTTCACCGACGCGCGCGACGTAGAGACTTCCCGGGCCGGCCGCTCGCGAATCGGTGACGACCGGGCCGTCGACCACGAGGTGGGCGGCATGGGTCCCGTCAAGCCCGAGCGGCTCCAATCGACCTCCCGTCGCAGCGACGACGTCGGCCAACGACATGGCGATCATGAGGGCACTCCTGCTGATCCATCCCCTGGGCGATACTCGATGCCCCGCAAGGCTGCGGCGAGAGCCTCCCGATCATCGAAGGCGTGGACCACCCCCGCGATCTCCTGCCCGCGTTCGTGGCCCTTGCCGAGGACGACGACGGTGGCCTCGTGCGGACGGTCCTGTTCGCGCGCCACCCGGACCGCTTCCGCGATGTCCGCTGCCCGGCCGGCCCCGGAATCGCGGCCGGAGGCAGGGTCGACTCGATGCACCCCGGCCAGGACAGCCGCCCGGATGACCGCGGGGTCCTCGGAGCGTGGGTTGTCGTCGGTGACGACCACGAGATCGGCGTGCCGGGCTGCCGCTGCTCCCATGGCCGCCCGCTTACCGGCATCGCGGTCGCCGCCGGCGCCCAACACGACAATCAGCAACCCTGGGGTCGTCGGTCGCAAGGCGGCCAGCGCCGCCGAGACCGCTTCCGGGGTGTGCGCGAAGTCCACGACACACCGCGGGTCCTCGGGACCACCGACGACGAGCTCCATCCGGCCGGGAACCTGCGGCGGCCTGGCCATCGCGGCAGCAACCTCGGCGACGGCATACCCGCTCTCTAGGAGGGCCACGGCGGCCATCGCGGTATTGACCACGTTGAACGTCCCGGGCAGGTGACTCTTCAGCCGCAGCGACCCCGTCGGACCGACGAGCTCGAATTCCCCGGTTGCGGCGGCCGAGGCGTGGATCCGCCAGTCAGCCGGGCTCATCGAGCCGACGCTGACGACGGGGACCTCGCTGCGCTCCATCAGACGGCGACCCCACTCGTCGTCGATGCAGACGACCCCACTGCGTGATCGGGTCGGGGTGAACAGGGCCGCCTTGGCGCAGAAGTAGTCCTCCATGTCGGCGTGGTAGTCGAGGTGGTCCTGCGACAAGTTGGTGAAGAGAGCAACGTCGTAGACGACTCCATCCACCCGGTGCTGGGCGAGCGCGTGGCTGGACACCTCCATGACGACGGCCGAGGTATCGCGCTGCGCCATGACGGCCAGGATCGCGTGCAGGTCGGGCGCCTCCGGTGTCGTACGACTGGATTCCAGGCGCTCGTCGCCGATCCGGGTCTCGACGGTGCCGATGAGCCCGGTGGGCACGCCCAGCGCGCGCAGGCCCGATTCCAGCAGGTATGCCGTCGTGGTCTTGCCGTTGGTACCGGTCACGCCATACATGCGCAACCGCTGGGCTGCCTGGCCGTACACCAGAGCCGCGACCTCCCCCAGCACCGCCCGGGGTGCAGGGACGACGAGCACGGGCACCGCTGGCGTGCCGCCGCTCTCGCGAGCGAAGGAGGCGATGAGGTCTGCCCCAGCCGGGTCGGTCAGCACCGCCACGGCCCCATCAGCCACCGCTCCCAGCGCGAACCGGCCACCGTGGGCGCGAGCGCCCGGCAGGGCGGCATACAGGTCCCCGGGCAGCACCGCCCGCGAGTCGAGCGTGACCCCAGCGACCGCCACCGCATCCGAGCCCCCGGCGGATGCCGGGTCGGCTGCAACGAGCCGGGCCAGGACCGACAGCGGCACCGGGTCAAGACCCACCGGGCGGGGAAATCGCACGAGAGGAAGGCTAGCCGTTGGGCTTGCTGTCGCTGATGACGCCGGCTGCGCCTTGGGTCGAGCCGTCGAAGGTCAACGGCAGACCCGGAGCCGTCGTGCCGGTGGGGGGCACCTGGTAGGACTGCAGCGCGTAGCTCATGACCTCGGTGAAGATGGGGCCGCACAGCCCGGAGCCGCTCGGGTTGTCCAGCGCCGGCTTTTGCAGCGTGACGGCCACGACGAACTGCGGGTCGTCTGCGGGAGCAAAGCCAATGAACGAGGTGGTGTAGCCGCTGTAGTCGGCCAGCCGGTCCTCATACCGGTATGCCGTGCCGGTCTTGCCCGCGACGCGATAGCCGGGGATGACGACCTTGGTGGCGGTCCCGCCGGTGCCGGTGACCCCCTCGAGCATTTGGGACAGCTCGGTCGCTGTCTTCTCGGACACCACGCGCTGCCCCTCGGGCAGCGCCTGCGGGGCCACCGGTCGACCCGGTTCGGAGGTGCCCTCGATGAGCGTGGCGGGCATCCGCACGCCCTTGTTCGCAATGGTCTGGAAGACGCTCGTCGCCTGAATGGCGCTCAGCGAGATGCCCTGACCGAACAGCTGGGTGTAGCGCTGCGAGCCGCTGAGCTGGGCGGCCGGGGTCACGCCCCCGGTCGGTTCGGCAGGGAACCCGACCGCGGAGGGACTGCCCAGGCCGAAGGCGCGGTAGTAGCGCTCCATCGTCGCGGGCGGCACGGCTTCGGTCGACAGGATGGTGCCGATATTGCTCGACTTGGCCAGCACTCCCGCGACCGTGAGGTTCTGGGTGGGGTGGTCAGCGAAGTCCTTGAAGGTGCGGTCAGCGCGGCGCAACCGGTTGGGCACGACGACGCCCGTGGCGGGGGTCACCAGGCCCTCCTCCAGGGCAGCAGCCATGCTCATGACCTTGGCCGTCGACCCCGGCTCGTAGAGGTCCTGGAAAGCGGCGCTGCGCAATTGCGACGCCTTGGCCTTGCCGACCTGGGTGGGGTCGAAACTCGGCGCCGAGGCGACCGCGCGGAGCTTGCCGGTCTTGGCTTCCATGACGACGACGTACCCGGAGATTGACCCAGTCTTGGCCACTTGCTCGGCGATGAGGTGCTGGGCGGTCCACTGCAGGTCGCTGTCGATCGTCAGCGTGACGTCCAGGCCATCGACCGCCTCGACCCCGGGCCGAACCGCCCACGGGATCTCCTTGCCGTCCCGAGCCTGCTCGTAGACGACGCTCCCCGGCGTGCCGGCGAGCTGCTTCTCGGTCATCTGCTCGATGCCGGCGTTGCCCTTGAGGGTGTCCGCCTCGGAGCTGGTGACGAAGCCGACGATGGGCGCGGAGGTCTCCCCCGCGGGGTAGTCCCGCTGATAGGTGACCTCGCTGGCGATCCCCGGGATCCCCATGCCCTCGATCTCACGCCACACCGTCGGCGCCACGTTGCGCGCGATGATCCGGTAGTAGCTGGTCCCCAGCAGGTCCGGCAGCAGAGCCTCAGGCGTCGTGCCGAGCAGGGGGGCCAGGCGCTGGGCGGCGCCGACAACGCCCACCTTGACGAGCTTCTTGTCGATGGTCCGGGTGTACTCCTTGACGGCGTTCTGGTTGACCGTCACGGTGCGCCGCTCCACGCTCGCGGCCAGGACCTGGCCCTTCGCGTCGAGAATGCGCCCACGGACAGCCGGCACGACCACCGTCTGCAGGCGCTTGTCCAGGGCGGCCTGCTGGACGCTGGCGGCATCGAATGCCTGCACCCGCACCAACTGCGCGGCAAAGATGGTGAAGATGAACAGCGCCGAGAGGTAGAGCCCGCGGGCGCGGCGTAGGGGGTGGCCAACGACGCCAGCACGCTTGCGGCGCAGCCGGATTCGTCCGGGAGTACGAGGTGCGGTGGCGGCCATCGGTCAGCCCGTCGTCGGCGGCGTCTGGGTGGTGGCCGTGGCAGCGGGCGCCGGAGCAGCGGGCGCTGGTGCGGCTGCGGGTGCGACCGGCGCGGGTGCCGGCGCGGCGACCGGCGCGACCGGCGCGGCCGGCGCAGGCTGGGCGACTCCGACGATGGTGCCCTCAGCGAGCCGGATGAAAGCCATCGACGTCGCTGGCACCATGCCCTGCGCCCGGGCTTTGGCTGCCAGGTTGGCGGGAGAGCGCTGCTGGTCCAAGGAGCGGTTGAGTTCCAGCGAGGCGTCGGTGAGAGCGCCGCTCTTGTTCTTGAGGTCGTGAAGGGTGAACGACCCCTGGGTGAGCTGAGTGTGCAGGACAAGCAAGGCCAACAGGCCGGTGACGAGCACAGCCAGGCACGCGGCGGCGAACGCCCCGGTGCCCGTGCCTTCGATGGCGGCAGGCACCACTCGCAGCGACACCCGGCCACTGCTCGGACGGACCCAAGCTCGACCCATCGGGCGCGAGTTCTGCACGCGCAGGGCTCCGGTCGATTGACTCATGCCATCTCCCCCTGGTCGACATCGGTGATGCGTTCGGCGGCCCGCAGCCGTGCCGAGGCGGCTCGCGGGTTGGCTTCGATCTCCGCAGGCGAGGGCACCTCGCCCCGGGTCAGCAGTCGCAGGTAGGCCGCGTCCTGCGGCCGCTCGACCGGCATACCGGCTGGCGTGCGCGAGTGGGCGCCGGCCGCGAGGGTTTGCTTGGTAATGCGGTCTTCCAGCGAGTGGTAGGAGAGCACCGCGATCCGCCCCCCGACCCGCAGCCGCCGGATCGCGGCAGGGAGCGCGCGCCGCCACGCGTCGAGTTCCGCGTTGACCTCGATGCGCAGAGCCTGGAAGGTGCGCTTGGCCGGGTGGCCTCCGCTGCGCTGCGAGGCGGCCGGGACCACCCGCTTGAGCAGCTCGACCAGCGGACCGGAGGTGGTGAACGGGTGCACGACGCGCTCGGCGACGATCGCCCGGACGATCGCCTTGGCGTAGCGCTCCTCGCCGTACTCCTTGATCAATGTCTCCAACCGGGCCGGCTCGTACTCGTTGAGGACCTCGGCTGCCGTGCGACCACGCCCTTGGTCCATCCGCATGTCCAGCGGCGCGTCGACTCGATAGGCGAACCCGCGGTCCTCCTCGTCGAGCTGCAACGAGGAGACGCCGAGGTCGAAGAGCGCCGCATCGACCCGAGAGAGACCCAAATCCGTGACGACAGAGTCGAATTCGTCGTAGACCGCGTGCACGAGCGAGATTCGGTCGGCGTGCGCAGCCAGGCGGCTGCCGGCGAGGGCAAGGGCCTGCTCGTCGCGGTCGATCCCGATGACTCGAGCCTTCGGGAAGCGCTCCAGCACGGCCTCGGCGTGGCCTCCCATGCCGAGCGTCCCATCGACATAGACCGCCCCGTCGCGCTCCAAGGCCGGTGCCAGCAGGTCCAAGACCCGGTCACGCAGCACCGGCGTATGCCGTTGCGCCGCGGTCCGGTCGGTCATGCTCGCTCCTGCTCTGGATGTGCGGGTATGGGGGTGGGTACTGGTCCTGGACGTGCGGTCCGGTGGTGGCTCAGCAGCTGCGGTATGCCGTTCGGCTGGGTCAGTGCCTGCACCCAGGTCTCCATCCGCTTGGGAACTGCTAGAAAGCGGTGCTGGCCCTCGGCCCGACACGGGGGAAGTCGCATCGGGACGGGTCAAGCGGCTGGAGACCTCGACGCAGGCGGGTGGCCTACGGGCCGGTCAGAACACTCCGGGCATCACCTCCTCGGACTGGTCGGCGAAGGCGGCCTCGGCGGCCTCCAGGTAGTCGGCCCAGGCTTGGGCATCCCAGATCTCCGCGCGGGAACCGGTACCGATGACGGCCACCTCGCGGGTGAGGTTGGCGTAGTCCCGCAGGCTCGGCGGGATGGTCACCCGGCCCTGCCGGTCGGGCACGTCGTCCAGGGCGCTGGACAGGTAGATGCGGCTGTGGTCGCGCACCCGCTTGACCGAGCTCGGCGCGGACTGGATCCGCTCCACCTGCTCGATGAAGACGGCCTTGGGGTAGACGAAGATGCAGTGCTCTTGTCCCTTGGTCATGACCAGGCCTTCGGCGAGCTGATCCCGGAACTTGGCCGGCAGGATCAGCCGCCCCTTCTCGTCCAGGCGAGGGTGATAGGTGCCCAGGAACATGTGGCGCCCACCTCCCCTTCTGCGCTAGCCGCTGCGCTCGGACCCGAACCCCGCTCGGCAGCGGTGTCCTCGGCGCCGATTAGTCCGTCCCCACCGGCGATCCTTGGTGCCCCACCATACTCCACATCGACCCACTAGGGGACCAATTTCCTCCCTTTCTCTCCACCTGACGCTCCGAATCCTCCCCCTCCTCCCCCGGGCCCCCCCGCGCGCTCCTTCTGTCTCCTTGTCACCACGGCGAGGGATTTCCTTCCAGCGGGCAGGATCGCGACGTAGGCTCGAACTCCAGCGGGCGAGGCTCCGCGGCAGCACAACAGGGTTGGGGGCCTCCTGCCGCCCACCGCAAGGGACGACGGAGGACGCGTGAGCCAGGCCCGCACCGACATGGACAGCACTGCTGGCACCCCCGCGCTGTGCACGGCCGAGTCACTGGCCGAGTTGCGCGAAGTAAGTTCACGGATGCTCCGTGCGGTCGAGACCGTCATCGACGGCAAACCAGCGGTCGTGCGCACCGTCGTCACCGTGTTGCTGGCCGGGGGTCACCTGCTGGTGGAAGACGTTCCCGGCGTGGGCAAGACGATGCTCGCCAAAGCATTGGCGCGCAGCATCGACTGCACCGTGCGACGCATTCAGTTCACGCCCGACCTGCTGCCCAGCGATATCACCGGCATCAGTGTCTTCAACCCCGACGTGCGGCAATTCGACTTCCGCCCGGGGGCGGTGTTTGCCAACGTCGTGGTCTGCGACGAGATCAATCGCGCCTCGCCCAAGGTGCAATCAGCCCTGCTGGAGTGCATGGAGGAGGGCCAGGTCACCGTCGACGGCCACACCTACGGCTTGCACCAGCCCTTCCTCGTCGTGGCGACCCAGAACCCCATCGAGATGGAGGGCACCTACCCCCTCTCGGAGGCCCAACGTGACCGCTTCATGGCCCGCATCTCGATGGGCTACCCGGGCCCGGCGGCCGAGATCGCCATGCTCGACAATCACGGCGGCGTTTCCCCATTGGAGTCATTGCGCCCGGTCACCGACGCCGCCACGGTGGCCCGGCTGGTCTCGGTTGTCCAGGATGTCTACGCCTCGCCGACGCTGCGTCGCTATGTCGTCGACCTCGCGACCGCCACCCGCACCAGCCCAGCCGTTCGGCTGGGTGCCTCTCCCCGCGCAGCGCTGCACGTCCTGCGGGCCGCCCGGGCCCACGCCGCGCTCGAGGGACGCGACCACGTGCTGCCCGACGACGTCCACCGAGTCGCGGCGGCTGTCCTCGGCCATCGGCTGCTGCTGTCCGCCGATGCGGTCCTCGCCCGCCGGACCCCGAGCGACGTGCTCGACGAACTCATCCGGGCCACCCCCGTGCCGGTCGCTCACCGCTGACGACGGCCCATGTCGCGCCGCCGTGACCTGCTGACGACGAGGGGCTTTGCCTTCCTCGCGGCGGGCCTGACGTTGCTGGCTGCCGGGCTGCTGCTGGGATTTCCCGACCTCACCCGGGTCGGGTTCCTGCTCATCGCCCTGCCGGTCCTCGCCATGCTGCTCGTGCAACGCCGCGTCACCGGCCTCGAGGTCTCCCGCTCGACCAGCCCCGCCCGCACCAGCGTCGATGAGCCCGTCGCGGTGACCGTCACGGTGCGCAACGCCCGCTCGCGCAGCACCCCTGCGTTGTTGGCCGAGGACCTCATCGACGTCCGCATCGGCGAACGGCCGCGCACGCTCCTGGGCGCGCTGGCGCCTGGCCAGGGACGCACCCTCGCGTATGCCGTCCGCCCTCCGTTGCGCGGGCGGCAGCACCTCGGACCGTTGGCCGTCGAGGTGCGCGATCCCTTCGGCTTGACCATTCAACACGCTCGGGTGGGAGGGCCCAGCGAACTCATCGTGCTCCCCCGGGTGCTCCCCCTGTCCGGGGCTCCGTCGGCCGCCGGGATGGGTGGAGTCGACGGTGATGTACCGGCGCTGCTGGCGGCTCACGCCGAGATCGACCAGTCGGTGCGGGAGTATCGCGACGGAGACGACTTGCGCCGGATCCACTGGCCGGCGACCGCCCGCACCGGTGATTTCATGGTGCGCCACGAGGACCGTCCGGTGCGCCGTCGCGCCACGATCGTCCTGGACACTCGCGCCTCGGGCTTCCGGGGCGAGGTGACGAGCGAGTCCTTCGAATGGGCAGTCAGTGCAGCCGCGTCGGTGCTGCGGCACCTGGCCAACCTCGGGTATGCCGTGCGCCTGATCACCCCGGAGACGGCCGGCGAGGGCGCGGCAGCGGTGGAGATGTCACCTGACGCTGCTCTCGACGTGCTGGCGGCTGCCACGCTCACGCCGGCTGCCACCTTCGCGCACGTCCTCGACGTGGCGCAGTCACTGACCGCATCGGGCGGCGTCCTCGCTGCGGTGCTGGCAACCCACGACCTCGACCTCCTTCGCGATGTCGCGCGGTTGCGCGGCCCCGGCACCATCGCCTTGGCCTTGCTCGTCGATGCCGGCGCCGGCGCCCATACCGCCTCGCCAGTCGGCGAACAGTCCGAGGCAGTGCTGCGCGGTGCGGGCTGGGGGGTCGCCCGAGCAGCCGGCCCCTTCGACCAGGTCACCGGCGTGCCCGCGAGTTGGGCGGCGTTGACCCGAAGCCTGAACCGAGTGGGCCGATGAGGATCACGCGCTCCAACCCGGTCCTGGCAGCCTTGGCGACCGTCCTGTCGCTCTGGTCCCTGACCGTGCTGATCGAATCGCCCGGGTGGCTGGTCGGCACCATCGGCTACCTCGTGGTCATCGGCGTGGTGGGTGCCGGACTGCGCCGACTGGGCTGGACCGGTCTTGCCGTGCTTGCGACCCAGACCGTCGCCGTCGCCCTGAGCGCCATCTGGCTGCACGCTGGAGAGACCACGTGGTACGGCCTCCCGACCCCAGCCAGTCTCGGCGCGTTCCTCGACCAGTTCACCCAGTTCGGCCAAACGGTCTATGTCAGCGCCGCGCCGCTGCCAAGTTCGCGGGCCGTCACCATCACCATGTCGCTCATCGGGGCAGCCGTGGGGCTGATCATCGACTATGTCGCGGTGGGCCGAGGCGCTGCGTCCGCGGCCGGCATACCGCTGCTCGTCCCGTATCTCGCGGCGGCAGCCAACCGGTCCGAGCCGCTGCCGTGGGGGTTCTTCATCGCCGCTGCGCTGGGCTTCCTCATCCTCGTAGGCAGTCACATGCAGCGCCGGCTGCGGGGCTGGCAGTCGGCACCGGCCCGAGCGCTACAACCCACAGGCAGCGGGGATGTCGTCGACCTGGTGTCGGACGGGTTCGGAACTGCGGCGCGACGCCTGGGTCTCATCGCGGTCGTCACGGCTCTCACTGCGGG
The DNA here is from genome assembly GCA_016710645.1 of Actinomycetales bacterium. Lineage (GTDB taxonomy): Bacteria > Actinomycetota > Actinomycetes > Actinomycetales > Dermatophilaceae > Phosphoribacter. The sequence continues at coordinate 30,521 of JADJVI010000032.1, forward strand.
GGCCGCGCTGCCCCACCTGCCGACGCGCTATCTGCTGGACGGGCTGGCCCGATCCGACACCGGCGTCGGCCGCACTCGGATCGGCTTCGCGTCCAGCCTGGATGTCTCCCGCAGCCTCATCGGCGGCAACCCGAGCGTCGTGTTGCGCTATCGCACGTCGGCGACAAGCCCGGCGCCGCTGCGGGTCGTCGCCACCTCGACCTACGACGGCACCACCTGGAGCCGTCCCATTCCGTCCCTGGGGCCGACCGGACGCCAGGATCTCGACGTTTCGGTCAGCCGCACCGAGGCGACGATCTCGGTGGAGGACTACACGCTGTCACCGCCCGCGCTGGCCGCCCCACAGCCGCTCGTCTCGGTCGACCTGGGGAGCGTCGGCTGGCAGGTCGACGAGCCGACCGCCGACGTCTATGTCCAAGCCCAACCCGCCAGCTACTCGGCCACCTACGTGCAACCGGCGTGGAGCGCCGACCTGTTGCGCAACGGGATCGACGGCGCCCCGGGCCCAGACCGGCTGCCCACCTCTCGCACCATCCAGTCGGCCCTACGGCTAGATCTCTTGTCGGCAGCTGCCGTGCGCGCTGCGGCAGCCGAGGCGGTCGAGGACCTTGGGGATAGGACCACTCCCTACGACCGGGCCATGGCAATCCAACGCTGGCTGCGCCAGGAGGGTGGCTTCGCCTACTCCCTCGACCTGGACCCGTCGAATGGACTGGACCCGATCACGGCGTTCCTGCAGAGTCGCCGTGGCTACTGCGTGCAGTTCGCCACGGCGATGGTCATGATGGCCCGGGCCGAGGGAATCCCCGCCCGGATGGCCATCGGGTTCCTGCCGGGGACGATGGAGAACGGTGTCTACACGGTGTCGAGCACCGACGCCCACACCTGGCCCGAGTTGTACTTTCCTGGCGCCGGGTGGGTGCGCTTCGAACCCACCCCTGGCTCCAGTGTCGGCCCGCCGCCGGCCTGGACAGTACCCCCGGCGACGGCCGCGCCGACCTCGAGCGCGGGCGCCACGGCGTCGGCACCATCAGGCTCATCGACCGCGCCCACGACTGCGCCGCGCGGGGTCGATACCGGCCAGGATGGTCTCACTCTCGAGGTCCAACCCACCCTCGCCGACCGGGTTGGCACTCTGATGCGGGACCCGCGCTTCCTCGTCGCGGCGACGCTCCTGGTCACTCTGCTCTGCGCGCTCGTGCTCCCCGTCACCGCAGCGCTGGTCCGCAGACGCCGGCACGACACGGGGCCGCCACCCGTCGTTGCCGCCGCGGCGTGGTCTGACCTCACCTCCCGGCTCACCGACCTCGGGTTACCCCCGCCGCCCGGCGGCACGCTGCGTGACTGGCGCGATCACTACTCCCGAGAGGGCCACCTTCAAGAGCCGGCCCGCGACTCCTTGGCCACCATGGTCGCGACGGTCGAACGGGCCCAGTTCGCCCGACCCGGCACCGCCGTCGACCTCGCCGACCTTCCCCAGCGCAGCGCCGAGATCGTCGCAGCGGTCGGTCCCACCCGGGCCTGGCGACACCGGGTGCGGGCCTTCTTCCTCCCGAGCGACGCACGAGTCTGGTGGCGGCGACGGTATGCCGTGCGGCGCGCCCAGGCTCGCCAGGTGATCGCTCAGATCGGGGATGGTTTCCGGCGGCGCCGGTGAGTGCTGCTCGCACCCGTCGCGCACGGCTTACCGGTCGTGCAGGGCCGGAACGTGAGCGGCACGGCATACCAGAGCAGGTATGCCGTGCCGCGTGCGCGCTCGTGCGCTGTCAGTCCAGGTAATCGCGAAGGACTTGCGACCGCGACGGGTGTCGCAGCTTGCTCATCGTCTTGGATTCGATCTGGCGGATCCGCTCGCGGGTGACGCCGTAGACCTTGCCGATCTCGTCGAGGGTCTTCGGCTGGCCATCGGTGAGCCCGAACCGCATCGAGACGACGCCGGCCTCGCGCTCGGAGAGGGTGTCGAGGACCGAGTGAAGTTGCTCCTGCAGCAGGGTGAAGGACACGGCCTCCGCAGGCACGACTGCTTCGGAGTCCTCGATGAGGTCGCCGAACTCGCTGTCGCCGTCCTCACCGAGAGGAGTGTGCAATGAGATCGGCTCGCGACCGTATTTCTGGACCTCGACGACCTTCTCGGGGGTCATGTCCAGCTCGCGGGCCAGCTCTTCGGGCGTGGGCTCCCGACCGAGGTCCTGGAGCATCTGGCGCTGCACCCGGGCGAGCTTGTTGATGACCTCGACCATGTGCACCGGGATGCGGATGGTGCGCGCCTGATCGGCCATCGCGCGGGTGATGGCCTGCCGGATCCACCATGTGGCATACGTGGAGAACTTGTAGCCCTTGGTGTAGTCGAACTTTTCGACCGCCCGGATGAGGCCGAGATTGCCCTCCTGGATGAGGTCGAGGAAGAGCATGCCGCGGCCGGTGTAGCGCTTGGCCAGCGAGACGACCAATCGGAGGTTTGCCTCCAGGAGGTGGTTCTTGGCCTTCTTGCCGTCCTGGGCGATCCACCACAGCTCGCGCTTGAGCTTCATCTCCAGCTTGTCGCCAGAGTTGAGCTTCTCCTCGGCAAACAGGCCGGCCTCGATGCGCTTGGCGAGCTCGACCTCCTGCTCGGCGTTGAGCAGCGCGACCTTGCCGATCTGCTTGAGGTAGTCCTTGACCGGGTCGGCGGTGGCGCCGGCGGTGACGACCTGTTGGGCGGGAGCGTCCTCCTCGTCGTCGTCGCGGATGACGAACCCGGCGGACTCCTCGTCCTCGGCAGCGGCCGGCTTGGCCTCGCCCTCCTCGGCATCGGCGTCCTCGGCATCGACCTCGACAACCTCGACATCGATCTCGACGACTTCCACCACTTCCACGACCTCGGCGACGTCGGCGAGGTCGACCTCGGCGTCGTCCTCGGCCTCGGCCTCGACGACCTCAATGTCCTCGGCCTCATCGACCGTCGGTGCTGGTGCCGTAGGCGCAGGCGCTTTGGCCCGTGCCGCGCTCTTGCGGGCAGCACGCTTGGGCGCCGCGGCCTCACCCTGCTGCGCTGCCGGCTCGTCTGCCTTCGCCGCCGCGCGGGCGGTGGACTTCGCCGCCGGTGCTGCCTTGGCCGGGGCGGTTGTCTTGGCGGCTGTTGCAGCCTTGGCAGCAGGGGCCGCCTTGGCGGGCGTTGCGCGCTTGGCAGCCGGTCGGGCAGATCCGACCGTCGGCTCTGCGCTCGGGTCGCCGTCCGGTACCGGAGTCGCCGACGCAGCCGTCGACGTGGTGGCGCGCTTGGACCGGGTGGCGGGTGCCGCGGTCGGGGCAGCGTCAGCAGCCACTGCTGGAGCAGCACTCTTGGCCGCCGCAGCCTTGGCTGGCGCCTTCTTGCCAGCGGCCGCCTTGCTAGTGGCCGGCTTGCTGGCGGTTGGCGTGACAGTTACGTCCGAAGACGCGACCTTGCGCGGCGCCGCGGCTGCGACCGCCCGCTGGTTGCCGGAGTCGACGTCCACGGTGATCCCCTGTTCCTCGAAGGCACGCACAACGGTCTTGAGTCGACGCGCTGGGACACCTGCCGTCTCCAACGCCGTGCGAAGGTCGGCCCCGGCAATGCTGCCCCGGGTGGCACCGCGCGCCAAGAGCTGCTGCAGGGCCGGGTGGGAGAATTCGGTCGGCAAGGGTGCCGACGATTTCGCAGGACCGGAGGACACGCGCGACACGGGCACCGATTACCTTTCGCAGTACACGCTGACGTCCGCGCATGGGCGCGCAAGACCATCGGGGAGAGCTCGGAGGGAGACCAGCGCGGACACATCCACCACACCCGGCGGCCCGCTCGTCAGACCCCCGCAGGGCCGGACAGCACCATTATAAAACGGGTGCCGCTATCGCGACGAATCGCGGTCCCAGCGACGACGCTCAGGAGTCTTTGTCGGCCTTGACGGCAAGGACTGGACAGGTCGCGTCGAGGAGGATCCGCTGCGCGTTGGACCCGAGAATGAGCTTGCCCACCGGAGTGCGTCGCCGCAGCCCGATGACGATGAAGGCAGCGTGCTCCTCCTCGGCCACCGCGATGAGGTCCTCGGCGGGCTCGTTGCCCCGCACCAACTGCCGCACTTCGTTCTCGATACCGAGTTCGGTGAGCTTGGCCTGGACCCGCTCCAGCTCCTCCTCGAACTTCGTCGCCTCATCGGCGTCGAAGTCCTTCCCTCCGCGCTGGGAGTTGATGACGATGAGCTTGGCGTGGCGCAGCTCGCACTCCTCGGCTGCTCGGCGCAATGCCGCGCGCCCTTCTTTCGTCGCGACGTAACCGACTACGACGGCCACCTCAAACCTCCTTGTTCGCGACGCACGCGCGTCCTGATCCGACGTTACCCGATCGTGGGTGCTGCGGCGCAGACTAGCGCAGCAGGTCACTCAGCAGGCGGCCGACCTGGTCGACTTCGATGAGGAATGCGTCGTGCCCAGCGGGTGAAGCAATGGTCGCGAGGCGAGCTCCGGGGATCGCCTCCGCGAGGAACTCGGACTGCTGGAGCGGATAGAGGCGGTCCGAGTCGACAGCCACGACGAGCACCTCGGCCTCGACCCGGGCCAATGCCTGACGTGCTCCGCCCCGCCCGCGACCCACATCGTGGGAGTTCATCGCCTCGGTCAGCACGAGATAGGAGTTGGCATCGAACCGGGCACAGAGCTTGGCCGCATGGTGATCGAGGTAGCTCTCGACGGCATACCGACAATCCCCAGTCGGGGGATTGCCGTCCTGCTCACGACGACCGAATCGGCGTTGCAGATCGTCCGCGCTGCGATAGGTGGTGTGGGCGATCCGTCTCGCGATCCCGAGGCCGGTCGTCGGCGTGCGCCCAGAGCCGTAATAGTCGCCGCCCTGGAAGTCGGGATCGTGTCGGATGGCCAGCAATTGCGGCTGAGCCCAGGCGATCTGGTCAGCGCTCGCGGCCGCCGTGCTCGCCAGGACCGCGACCCGTGCGACGCGGGACGGGTACATCACGGCCCACTCCAGAGCGCGCATGCCACCCATCGACCCGCCGACGACCAATGCCCAGCTCTCGATGTCCAAGGCATCGGCGAGCGCGCGCTCGGCGCCGACGTGATCGCGGATGGTGACCGCCGGGAAGCGGCTGCCCCACGGGTGACCGTCAGGAGCGATCGACCTCGGTCCCGTCGACCCCTGACACCCACCGATGACGTTGGCCGCTACAACGAAGAAGCGGTCCGTGTCGATGGCCAGACCCGGCCCGACCAATCCCTCCCACCAGCCCGCGGTGGGATGGCCAGCTCCAGCAGGCCCCACCACATGGCTGTCACCAGTCAGGGCATGCTCGACGAGAACAGCGTTGTCGCGGGCCGGCGACAGCACCCCCCAGGTCTGGTAGGCCAGCACGGCATCGGGCAGGGTCGACCCGCCCTCCAAGGCGAGATCGCCGAGCTGAAGCATGTGAACATCGCCCGGGCGGTCCCACGTGTCGACACCCGCAACGTCCTGCACCACGGTCACGCTGGCCTCCACTCGCGCTTGCTCGCGCATCGCGCGCGAACCGTGTCCTCACCCGGGGCACCCCACCGCGGCGGAGGGTTGCCGGCCAGCAAGCCGGGGCTTGACGCTGGCGCTCATGACCTGACCGAACTATAAGCGTCCCGGTCCGTCCCCCACCACGCCCGCGTCCACTCCCTGGACGGCCCAAGGCCAGCGTTCACCCCGCCATCGGGGCGTCGGCGACCCCTGTCCCTGCCCCCTCGGTATCGCCCTGGCCGTCAGTCGAGGTCGACCGGATGCCGTAGCGAATCATCCGGTCGAGCAGGCGGGCCAATCGGTAGCCTGGATCGACCTCCAGCGCCCGTTCCACGGCGATCCCCGCGACGGCACCGCGTCCCTCGTACCACGCGAAGGCCGCGAGCACGGAGAGGACCGCCGCCGCCTCGGCATCAGGGCAGTGGTCGACGAGCACCCACAGCCGCTCGCTCAACCATCCCCGCACCTCGGTATCCCGGGGAGCGGTCGGCGTCCGGAAGCTGCCCGTGGCCATCGCCACCAAGTGGGAGTCGAGCAGCCGCATCGGCGGGGAGCCCGGACAGAGCCAGGCAATGACGAGGTCACGCAGGCGGCGGTCCCGCAGCGAGACGATCAGGCGTGCAATCTCCGTGGCACTCATGGCCACACCACCACCGGGCGGGTATGCCGTCCAGTCCAGATAGGCCGCCCACCAGGTCACCGCTGCGGCAGCCCGTGGGCCACGCCCTCGGGCGCGCTCGGCGACGGCCCGGTCGACCGCAGCCCGGAGCGGGGTCGGGGCCGGACGGACCCGCGCCGCCAGGGTCTCCCGATCCGGCGCCGGTGATCGACCCAGCCCGACGAAGGTTGCCACCGCCGGAACATCCGCGTCAGCTGGCACTCGCTCCGCGCCCCCGAGCCGTTCCCCCGGACGACGCAGTCGTCCGTCGCGGACGACCACCTCGTCCACCAGGTCCAGGCCGGCGTCGACCACCGTGCCGACGAGGGCGACACGCAGGGCTTCGGATTCGCCCGCCCGGTCTTCGTAGCCGACGACGATTGCCCCCTGGCATCCCTCCCGGAGCAGATTGGCCACGGACAGAGTGCTGATCTCGCAGATGGCCTCCGGCTGATCGGTGAGGTCGACCCGCTGAACGACACCTAGTCGGCGCTCACGCAGACCGACGAGGACGACAGAGCGCCGCGGACGGAACCCGATCTCATAGGGCAGGACGGCGACCAATTCGGCGGCTGACGTGAGGCGGACGGTATCCATGCCCCCGATGGTCGGCGTCTTCAGGAAAGCCGCACAGACCCACCGCCTCCGCCTGTGGATAGTGGGGCAGGTAGTCCGAGGATGTGGAAGCCGCCCCGGACCACCGTGGGTCCGGGGCGGCGTTTGGTCGAACCGCGGTCAGCGCACGACGCGAGACTGAACCGTCTCGTGGGAGTGCGGAGCGTCCTGCGGGCCGCGGCTTCCCGCTACTGCGCCCTCCCAGGCAAGGAAAGCGTCGGTGTGCTCGACGACCGAGCGGGCCAGCCAGGTGGCCACCATGGCGTCATCGACGATGCCGAACAGCCCGAACACCGCCTCGGGAATGACGTCGACCGGCGAGACGACGTAGAGCAAGGCGGCGATCATGCCCAGCAACTGGCCGGGCGACGCGTGTCGGTAGTCGCCGCGTCCCACGGCACGGAACAACCGGGGAATCGCCGACAACCGCTGACTGATTGAGGGTGCGCCCGGCGCGGACGCCGCCCGGAACGCCAACCCGAGGGATCCCAACAGCCCCCACCGTGCCGAGCGAGCCCGAGAACCTGCAGCCATGTGTGGCCCTTCTGTGCCGCGGCGCGCCATGCCAGACATCCGCCGCTCGTTGCGATGCGACCGGTCCGGCCGCATCACGTCAAACGACTCGGCGAGCCCAGAGATTCCACCGACACCTGAGGTGGATCAGGCCGTGCGAGCGGGAAATTCAGCCTTGGCGTTGTCGGCGATCTGCTTGAGCAAGTAGGTGTCCAGGCCCGAACCGAACAGCCCGCCGACGACCGGAACCGCCTTGCCGAACCGACTCAGCGCCGAACGCCCAACCCGGGACGCGAGTCGGAACCCGATGGCCTTGTTGACGACCATGAGCGCGGGGCCGGGCAACCGCTGTGCAGCGAGATTGGTGAGCCGTCCCCCTGCAGCCACACCGGTCACCACACCCGCCTTGCGCAACAGGTCATCGGCTTCGGCGCCCACCAGCGTCAGCATGACGGCGGTGCGGATGTGCGGGTCGTTGACGTCATAGCCGCGGACGTGGGCGATCGCCCCCACCATCCGCGTGGCGATGACATAGAACTCGATGACGTTGGCCGGCAAAGCGATCGGCATCGTGACGAAGCCGCCGAGCCCGGTGACGAAGCCCCCTATCGCACCCTCGGCGAGGTGCCGACGCACGATCGCGTCGACAGCCTTCTTGGGACTGGCCGTCGAGGCCTGCGCGTCCTGGGCGATCTGCATGGCCGATGCGAAGGGCCCGCGCCCGTCAATCCCGACGTCAAGCACCTTCTCGACCAGGTCGGTCGCGAAGCCCGCAATGCCACCCTGCTGCTGTTCCTGCTGGGCCGCCTGCAGCGCCGGCGTCTTGGCCCGGTGGTCGGTGCCGGAATTCCCCACGGTGTCTCCTTCGAGGTCGCGGCGGATCTCGCCGTCAACGACTGCCCCCGGTCGGGCGCAGCACGTGCAACAGCAGCAGCGCGTCACACCTTCCCATCGTTCCCGATCCTCTGGCCGCCACTCCCGCGCCGTGGGTCTCGATACGGGAACAGGGTTGGATAGACCCATGCCCCCGACCGCGCGCCTGCCTGGACCGCGGGTGGCGCTCGCCGTGGCTGGCGACCGCGCGGCATACCGGTGGGAAGGGCGCACGTATGCCGGTGAGCTCACCGCCCTGCTGCCCGCACTGACCGCCCTGGAACGCGACCATGCCCCCCGGTGGGTCGTGGCCAACGCAGGTTCAGCGCTTGTGGCCCTGGCCGCCCATGAGGTCCGCGTGACGAGGTGCTGGGATGTGGCCGAGGCCCACCGGCTGCTGGCGGGAGGGTGGCGAGCCGACCTCGGCGCCGCGTGGGCGCAGGTCAGAGGCGAACCGTGGCCGGCCCTGCCGGCCGACCCGCCCCGTCGTCAAGAAGCCACTCTCTTCGACGTCGCGACCTCAGTGCCTCCTGGGCAGCGGACCACCGCCGACCCTGACCGTCCTTCCCATCACCCGCCGCCCTCCTCCGAGGCGGTTCCGAGGATCTCCGATCCCGTCCAGATCGCCGACCTCGCGGACTTCCTCGACGTTCTTGCTGACCTGCAGTACCAGCGGCTGGCCGCGATCGGCGCGCGGTCCGTCGCCACGGCATACAGCGAATCGGCGGCAGCCGTGCTCGCCCTCGAACTGGAACGTGACGGGCTCCCCATCGACCGGGACCGGGCCGAGGCGCTCATTGCGGCTGCGGCCGGACCGCGACCCCGCGATGCCGCCGAGGCAGCGGCCGTTCGCGCGGAGCGTGACGAGCGAGTGCTACGCCATGCGCCAGGGCGCCGGGCGGACCTGCGCAACCCCGCCGACGTCCAGGCCCTGCTGGCTGCGGTTGGGGTCAGTGTGCCCTCGACGCGAGCGTGGGTGCTGGAGCCTTATCGCCGCAGCCACCCCCTCGTCGCAGCTCTGCTGGATTGGCGCAAGGACGAGCGCATCTCGACGACCTATGGCTACCGCTGGCTGGACGAACACGTCGGCCCCGATAACCGCTTGCGCGGCCCGTGGACGGCCTGCGACGGCGCTGCCGGGCGGATGACCGCCAGGAACGGGCTGCACAACCTGCCTCAACCGCTGCGGCCGGCCGTCGCCGCCGAGCCGGGTTTCGTGTTCGTCCGAGCCGACCTCGGGCAGATCGAACCGCGGGTCCTCGCCGCCCTCTCGGGCGACCCGGCGTTCGCCACAGCCAGCCGGGCCGACGACCTCTACGCCCCGGTGGCTGAGACGCTCGGTGTGCCGCGCGCCACGGCCAAGATCGCCGTCCTCGCCGCGATGTACGGCCAACGATCGGGAGCAGCGGGGGCTGCCTTGCGCGGCTTGGAGCGCGCGTTCCCTGCCGCGATGACGGTGCTCGACGAGGCGTATGCCGCTGGGCTGCAAGGGCGTTCGCTGCGCACTTACGGGGGTCGGCTGATCCCGCTGCACAGCGACCCCAGCGAGAGCTCAGCGGCTGCCGCCGCCCGTGGTCGCTATGCGCGCAATGCCCTGGTGCAGGGTTCGGCTGCCGAACTGTTCAAGGCCTGGGCAGCGACCGTGCGGCACGAGGTGCGGCCGATGGGCGGTCAGATCGTGCTGTGCCTGCACGACGAGTTGCTGGTCCACGTGCCGCAGGAATCCGCCGACGCAGCGGTGGCGATCCTGCACCGTGCGTTGTCCGACAGCGCCCGCAGGTGGGTGGGGTCGGAGGCCGTGCGGTTCATCGCCGACGTATCCGTGGTGCGACGCTGGGACGAGGCCAAGCCCGGGTCCTAGGCGCCGCCGGCCTCTCCGGTCTCGGCCGAACCGTCGACGGAGAACGAGCGCAGGAACTCCTCGACGTCGGCGCCGATCTCGTCAGCAGACGGCAATTGCGAGGCATCCGGCGCGAGCAGGCTGGGACGGCTGCGACCGGCCATGAAGGCGTCGTACTGCGCCTCCAGCGAACCGACCAGCGCGGTCACCTCCTCGTTGTCGGCGACCTCCTGGGCCACTGCGGACCCGGTCGTGACGGCCGCGGCCGCCAGCTCGTCGCGCGACAGGTCCAGTCCGGTCGCCCCGACGAGCGCGTCGAGAGCGACCAGGGCGGCCTCGGGGTACTCAGCCTGCGCCAGGTAGTGCGGCACGTGGACGGCGAATCCCATGGCGTCGTGGCCTTGTTCGCCGAGTCGGTATTCCAACAGCGACACGAAACTGCCCGGCACCTGGATCGTCCCGAACACCGGCTCGACCTCTCCGAGCAGGCGTTGCGAGGTCGCGTGCGGGGTCATGCCGAGCGGGCGGGTGTGCGGGACGGCCATCGGTATGCCGTGCACGCTCACGGTGAGCGTCACGCCGAGTGCGCGGACGAGCTCAGTGATCGCGGCCGCCATCCGCTCCCACTGGTAGTCCGGCTCGGGGCCGGAGAGCAGCAGGAACGGCTGACCCGATCGGTCGGTGACCCGGTGCAGCAGCAGGCTGGGGTCGGCATAACCAGTCCAGCGGTCCTTGTCGAAGGTCATCACGGGACGCCGACCGCGGTAGTCGAGCACTTGGTCGACATCGAATGAGGCCACGACCGTCGAGGAATGTGCGGCGAGCAGGTGCCGGGTCAACAGGTCCTGTGCCTGCCCGGCGTCGACAAAGCCGCCAAGGGAGGCCACGAGGACGCCGGCCTGCGCGTCGGCGAGGTCGGTGTCGCTCTCGAATCGGAACAGGTGCTTCGGGTCCTGCACGGGTCGGTCCTTCCTGGCCGGCATACGAGCGCGGCGGTGGATCCTGTCGCGCGAGCACGGGTGGTGCGGGTGGTCACCAGCCCCAACGTACGCGGCGCGTGCGCCATTCCGACGCAGCGCGCACGAGAGTCACTCCACGACGATGGCGGCGAGGGCGCGTTGGATCCGCTTCGCTGACACCGGGTATGCCGTGCCAAGCCCCTGCGCGAAGAGGGATACCCGCAGCTCCTCGATCATCCAGGCGATTTCGGCCACCTCTGGTGCGCCGCGTTGGGCGGGCCGAAGTCGTTCCAGCAGAACGGCATACGAGGATTCGATGCGAAGGACTTCGTCCATTCGGGTGCGATCGCGGGTCAATTCCGCAGGGGCCTTGTCCAGGCGGTGTCGCACGGCCATGAGATAGCGCTGGATGTCACGAAGGCGAGCCATGCCCGCGTCGGCGAGGAAACCCGGACGGATGAGTTCGACGAGTTGGGCTCGCACGTCGGAGACGAGGTCGGCCACCTGTGGCGAGGACATGCCGTCCACGGTTCGGATGACGGCCAGGTGGGAGGCCAGGATCGGCTCCACGAGGTCGACGACCTGGATCACTCGCGCGGCCACGTGCGAGCGGACGGCCTGCAGGGCGGCGTCGAACTCGGCTCGGGTCCGGGGCGGGTGATGGATGCGTTCGGCGACGATCGCGTCGACAGCGCAGGCGAGAGCGTCCTCCAGCAGCGCCGGGATCGAGCCGTGCGGGTTGTGGCCGAGGGCCAGCTTCTGGGTGTTGCTCAGCCGGCCGAGCACCTGCTTCCACGGCGGAACGGTGTTGAGCAGCAGGAGCCGCCGCACACCCAGGTGGTGCTCGGCGGCGGCTTCAGCGGCGGTCGGAAGCACCTCCAACGCCACCGAATCGCCGTGGTCGACGAGGGCGGGATAGCCCCGCACCAGCGTCCCTTGCGACTGCGACTCGTGCACCTCGGGCACCACGTCGATGTCCCAGCTGCGCAGGCCGACGCGCCGCAATGCCCCTGCGGCAGAGGCCACCTGGCGTCGCAATTGTGGTGCCACCAGCTCTTGGAGCGCCGCGATGGACCCCGCCGAAGCAACCGCCCCGCCGTCCGACCGCTCGGCCACGAAGGTCATCCGCAGATGGGCCGGCAGGCGGTCGACATCCCAGTCGGATGCAGCAATCGACACGCCGTGGGTCTCCCGTAACAGTCGCGCGAGGACCTCGGTCAACGGCCCCTCCGCGGGGCCGATCCCGCGCTCACTCATGACTCGAACGGTCGCCGCCGCGTGTTCGGGCACCGGCACGAGCAGCCGGCGGATCGGCTTGGGAAGAGTGCGCAACAACGCCGCGACGAGTTCCTCCCGCAATCCCGGAACCTGCCAGTCGAATCCGGCGTCGACCGCGCGGTTCAGCACGGCGAGCGGCACATGGACGGTCACGCCGTCGGCGGCGGCGCCGGGCTCGAACTGGTAGGTCACGGCAAGTTCGAGGTCACCCTGGCGCCAGGTGGAGGGGAAGGCATGGGGGTCGACGGCATCGGCGGAATCGCGAACCAGGAGGTCCTCGGTGAAGGTGAGCAGGTCTGGGGTGCGGCGGGACGCCTTCTTCCACCAGGTGTCGAAATGTCGGGCCGACACCACCCCGGCAGGGATCCGCTCGTCGTAGAAGGCGACGAGGACCTCGTCGTCGACGACGATGTCGCGTCGACGAGCGCGCGCCTCCCATTCGGAAAGTCGCTCCAGCAAGGCTCTATTGGCGTGGAAGAAGGCGTGTCGGGTGGTCCAGTCCCCTTCGACGAGCGCATGGCGGATGAACAACTCCCGGGCCAGTTCCCGGTCGACCGCACCCAGGGCGACGGTGCGCCCCACGACGAGGGGTATGCCGTAGAGCGTCACCCGTTCGGTGGCCACCGCGCTCCCTCGGCGGGCCGACCACCGCGGCTCGGAATACTGTCGCTTGACCAGGTGAGCCCCGGCCTGCTCGGCCCACACCGGATCGATTCGAGCCACGGTGCGCGCCCAGAGCCGAGTGGTCTCGACCAGTTCTCCGGCCATGACGACCTGCGGCGGACGCGACCGCAGCACCGACCCGGGGGCAATCGCGAAGCGCGCCCCCCGGGCCCCAAGGAAGTCGCGTCGGGCCTCATCCCACACCCCTACGTGGCCGAGCAGGCCGGCCAGGAGGGCGCGATGGACCGCGTCCGAGTCGATCGTCTCGGGCCAAGGGTCGCGCGCCGTCGCGAGTCCGGCAGAGCGCGTCGCCTGGCGCAGCTGACCGACCAGGTCCTGCCACTCGCGGATCCGCAGATAGTGGAGGAACTCCCCCTTACACAGCCGACGAAAAGCGTTGCCCGAAAACACTTTTTGCTGATCTTGGAGATAGGCCCACAGGTTGAGGTAGGCGACGAAGTCAGAATGCGGGTCGGCGAACCGGCGATGCGAGGCGGCCGCCTGCTCCTGCTTGTCCAGCGGTCGTTCCCGTGGGTCCTGGATAGACAGCGCCGCGACGATGACGATGACCTCGCGCAGGCAGCCCAGTCGATCGGCCTCCAGGAGCATCCGAGCCAGCCGCGGGTCGACCGGCAGTCGAGCGATCTCCTTCCCGTCGGCTGTCACGCCACCGGCGTGGTCGACGGCTCCCAGCTCCGACAGCAGCGCCATCCCGTCGGCGATCTGGCGCGAGTCCGGGGCGTCGACGAAGGGGAACGCCGAGATGTCGCCGAGGTCGAGAGTGCGCATCTGCAGGATGACCGAGGCGAGGTTTGTGCGCAGGATCTCCGGATCGGTGAAGGCGGGCCGCTCCAGGAAGTCCTGCTCGGCATACAGGCGGATGCACACCCCATCGGCGACCCGGCCGCACCGCCCGGCGCGCTGGGTGGCGCTGGCCTGGCTCACCGGCTCGATCGGCAGCCGCTGCATCTTGGTGCGCTGGCTATAGCGCGAGATGCGCGCGGTACCGGTGTCGACGACATAGCGAATACCCGGCACGGTCAGTGAGGTCTCGGCGACGTTGGTGGCGAGCACGACCCGGCGCCCGGCATGCGGGGCGAAGACCCGATGTTGCTCGGCGGCCGAGAGCCGGGCGAACAGCGGCACGATCTCGGTGTCGGGCAGGCGCAGGCCGGTCAAGGCTTCGGCGGCGTCGCGGATCTCGCGCTCGCCCGAGAGGAAGACGAGGATGTCATGGGCGGCCACCTCGTCATGCCCGGACGCCTCGGTCCAGAGCTCCTCGACCGCCTCGACGATGCCCGTCACCTGGTCGACTTCGACCGGCCCGGTGGGCTCCTCGCGTAGCAGCGGCCGATAGCGCACCTCCACGGGATAGGTGCGCCCGGACACTTCGACGATAGGCGCGGGTCGACCTGCTGCGTCGGCGAAGTGGCGCGCGAACCGCTCGGGGTCGATGGTCGCCGAGGTGACGATGACCTTGAGGTCGGGCCGGCGGGGCAGCAGTTGTTTGAGGTAGCCGAGGATGAAGTCGATATTGAGGCTGCGCTCGTGGGCCTCGTCGATGATGAGGGTGTCGTACCGGCGCAGATCGCGGTCACGCTGCAACTCGGCCAGCAGGATGCCGTCGGTCATGACCTTGACCAGGGTGTCGCGCGAGCTCTCGTCGGCGAACCGCACCTGATAGCCGACCACCCCGCCCAGGGGCACCTCGAGTTCCTCGGCCAGTCGCTCGGCCACCGCTCGCGCCGCGATCCGCCGCGGTTGGGTGTGCCCGATCGTGCCGTTGATCCCGCGCCCGAGTTCCAGGCAGATCTTCGGCAACTGGGTCGTCTTGCCCGAGCCCGTCTCCCCCGCGACGACGACCACCTGATGATCGCGAATCGCCGCAGCGATCTCGTCGTGCCGCTGCACGACTGGGAGGTGGTCGGGGTAGCGGATCGGGGGCACGGACGCCGCGCGTCGCTCTCGTCGCGCGGCCCGTTCGGCCCGGTATGCCGTGTGGTCGCCTCGCCGGCGCGGGGGTCTGCGCCGGACATTGGACCCGGACCCGGCTGCGCCAACCGAGCCGGCGGACCCACCGGTATCCCGGGCAGCAGAGGACATCCCGACAGGATAGGCGCGCGGCAGCGGCGGTCAGCGCAGCGCAGTGAGGGTGACGAATGAATAGCCGGCCGCGCGCAGCCGGCTGATGACAGAGGGCAGCGCATCGGCATCGAGGGTGCTGTTGTCGGTCGGGTGTCCACCGAGGTGCATGAGGACGATCTCGCCCGGTCGCTGGGCCGCGACGACCCGATCGGCGACCCTGGCGGCCGACTGTCCACCCGACGTGCCCTGCCAGCCAAGGCTGTCGACCGTCCACCCCACCGCGAGGTAGCCATCGGCGTTGACCAGGGCCAGGGAATGCTTCGACGACTCCCCGAACGGGAACCGGAAGAACGGTCGGGCTTCCCCGCCGCCGGCCTGCGAGATCGCCGCCCGGGTCCGCGTCAACTGGGACTGCACCAGGGCATCGGCGAGTTGTGGGAGGTGGGGGTGGTCCCAGGAGTGGTTGCCCACCGGCCCGATCGACGCGAATTGGCGGATCAACCCTGGGTTGGCCTCGGCGAAACGCCCGGTCACGAAGAACGAGGCGGGCACACCTTGGGCACGCAGCGTGTCGACGATGCGCTGGGCACCCCTGGCGTCGGCTCCGCCGTCGAAGGTCAAGGCGACGACCTTGGCCGACCCGGGGATGGTCGTCACGATCTTCCCGGCATACGGACCGATTCCGGCTAAGGGCGAGGTGGGTTTGGCCGGCATGGTCGCGGAGGAGGTCCGCGGCGGACTGGGCGTAGGCGTCGGGGTCGGGCGGGCTGACGTCGTGGCGACAGCGCTGCCCGCCGTGCTGGACGTCGGCGTCGCCGACGTCGACGCCACCGCGGTAGGCGAGGTCGACGGCATACCCGCCGACGCGGAGGCGGACACCTCGGGGGGTGAGGTACGGGCTGCGGATCCGTCGGGTCCGGACGCCGAGCACCCACCTGCCGCGACGATGACCCCCACGGTCAGGACGAGCGCTGCGAGCCGCCTCATAGCTCCATCATGCGCTCAGGGCGCCGTTCCCGAAGCGGAACGGCGCCCTGTTGCGCAGACTTGGCCGACCGGTCAGCCTGCCGCGGCGGCAGCGAAGCCCTGATCGAGGTCGGCGAGGATGTCGTCGATGTGCTCGATGCCGACGGCGAGCCGGACCAGCCCGGGCGTCACGCCGGCGGAGAGCCGGTCAGCGTCGCTGCCCTGCGAGTGGGTCGTCGAGGCCGGGTGGATGACCAGCGAGCGCACGTCGCCGATGTTGGCCACGTGCGAGTGCAAGGTGAGCGCCTCGACAAAGGTCTTGCCCGCCTCGACGCCCCCGGCGATCTCGAAGGCGAGCACCGCGCCCGATCCCTGCGGGCAGTACTTCTGGGCCTTGTCATACTGGTCGTTTCCTGGCAGCGACGCCCAGCGCACCGACTCGACCTGGGGGTGGGCCTGCAGGTAGTCGGCCACCTTGCGGGCGTTGTCCAGGTGCCGCTCCATCCGCAGGCTGAGGGTTTCGACGCCCTGCGAGATGAGGAAGGCATTGAACGGCGAGGCCGCCGGCCCGAGGTCGCGCAACAACTGCACGCGCGCCTTGAGGATGAAGGCGAGGTTGGCCCCCAGCGCACTGCCCACCCCGAGGTCCCGAGCGAAGACCAGCCCGTGATAGCTCTCCTCCGGGGTGTTGTAGTTGGGGTAGCGCTCGGGGTCCTTGGCGAAGTCGAAGGTGCCACCGTCGACGATGACGCCCGCGATCGACGTGCCGTGCCCCCCGAGGTACTTCGTCGCCGAGTGGACGACGAAGTCGGCGCCCCACTCCAGCGGCCGGATGAGGTAGGGCGTTGCGATGGTGTTGTCGACGATCAGCGGCACCCCGGCCTCGTGGGCCACCGCCGCGATCGCCTCGATGTCCAGGACCTCGACCTTGGGGTTGGAGATGCTCTCGCCGAAGAACAGCTTGGTGTTGGGCCGCACCGCGTCACGCCAGGCCTGCGGGTCGTTGGGGTTGTCGACGAAGGTGACATCGATGCCGTACTTGGGCAGGGTGAACTTCAGCAGGTTGAAGGTGCCGCCGTAGAGGCTGGGTGAGGCGACGACATGGCTGCCGGCCTCGGCGATGTTGAGGATGGCCAGGGTCTCGGCCGCCTGTCCGGAGGCCACGAGCAGCGCGCCGACACCGCCCTCCAGGGCGGCGATGCGCTGCTCGACGACATCGGTCGTCGGGTTCATCAGCCGGGTGTAGATGTTGCCGAATTCCTTCAGCGCGAACAGGTTTGCCGCGTGGTTAGTGTCCTTGAAGACGTAGGACGTGGTCTGGTAGATCGGCAGGGCCCGCGCTCCGGTCGCGCTGTCGGCCGACTGCCCGGCGTGGATCTGGCGGGTCTCGAACTTCCAGGTGTCACTCATCGGTGCTGCCTTCCTCGTGTCGCACAGGGCAACTGCCCAGGGGTATGCCGTGCCACCGAGGGTTCGCGACGCTCTCGCGCCGACGCACCACCCGAGGGGACGGTGCGGGAGGGTCCCGCGCTTGCCGGTATGCCGTGAGGGGACCTCACTGCCCACCGACCTGGTCCTCACCCGGGGCACCCCACCGCGGAGGAGGGTTGCCGGCCAGCGAGCCGGGGCTTATCGCTGACGCTCTTGACCTGTTCCGACCATACGTGGGGCCTGGTGGGCTGGTCAGCAGCGTCTTGGATCGTGGACGCTCGAGTCACCAGGTGATCTCGTCGAACGGCGAGAATGGGGACATGACCTACCGAGCCGACGAATACCGCGCCGCCACCGACCGCTACGACCGCCTCCCCTACCGCCGGTGCGGGCGCAGCGGGCTGGACCTGCCGGTCGTGTCACTCGGCTTGTGGCACAACTTCGGCGACGATGTGCCCCTGGAGCGCCAGCAGGCCATCCTGCGCCGCGCCTTCGACCTGGGCGTCACCCACTTCGACCTGGCGAACAACTACGGCCCGCCCTATGGCTCGGCCGAACGCAACTTCGGCACCCTCTTCGCGCGCGACTTCCGGCCCTACCGCGACGAGCTGATCCTCTCGACCAAGGCCGGTTATGACATGTGGCCGGGGCCCTACGGTCAGGGCGGGGGCTCACGCAAATACCTGCTCGCGTCGCTGGACCAGTCTCTGGCCCGGATGGGCGTCGACTATGTCGACATCTTCTACAGCCACCGTTTCGACGCGACGACCCCGCTGGAGGAGACCCTGGGGGCGCTCGACTCGGCCGTGCGCGCGGGCAAGGCTCTCTATGTCGGCATCTCGTCCTACTCCGGTGAGCGCACCCGCGAGGCGGTCGCGATCCTGCGCGAGATGGGCACGCCACTGCTCATTCACCAGCCGTCCTACTCCATGCTCAACCGCTGGATCGAGCGCGACCTGCTCGACGTGCTCGGCGAAACGGGGGTGGGTTGTATCGCCTTCTCACCGCTGGCCCAGGGCATGCTCACCAACAAGTACCTCGGCGGGATTCCCGCGGATTCCCGTGCGGCGCAAGGAAAGTCGCTCGACCCGGCGCTGCTGACCGACGCCGCCCTGACCCACATCCGGGCGCTCAACGACATCGCCGCAGCCCGCGGGCAGTCGCTGGCGCAGCTCGCCCTGGCGTGGGCCTTGCGTGACCAGCGAGTCACGTCCGTGCTCATCGGAGCCTCCAGCGTGGCTCAGCTTGAGGACTCGCTCGCGGCGACGACAAATCTGGACTTCACCGACGACGAGCTCGCGGTCATCGATGCGCACGCGGTCGAGTCGGGGATCAACCTCTGGGCATCCTCCTCCGCGCACTAGCCAGCCCGGCTCGGCGGATCCGGGCTGGCTAGACTCCGAGCGTGGCCGACGACCTGCCTGCGGATGCGCGGAGGGTGCAAGTCCGGCGCTTCTTCGGGTTGTTCGGCGGGGTCCTCGATCGGTCGACGGTGGGTGTGCTCGTCCTGGCCGTCCTCTTCGCGGGAACAGGCGCCGCAGGTGGCTGGTCGGGAGCCGAAGCCCAGGAGAATGCGCTCGTGTCCGCCGAGCCCGGTGCCGCCGTCACGGCTGACCCGCTCACCGTGACGATCAAGAAGGCGTATGTCGCCGACGCCATCCCGAGCCTGGCTCCGGCCCGACCGGGATCGCGCTTCGTCCTGGTCACGGTGACCGTGGAGAACACGTCCCCTCGGCCGGTAGACGCTCGCACCAGCGCAGCCAGTTTTCAGGTGGCCCTCCCCGGGCTGCGGCAATTCGGTCGACCTGTGTCCCCGGAAGCCGCCCGGCCGGACGTGGTGCGCGCCATCGATGCGACCCCGCTGGGCGCCCTCCAGCCCGGCGTCGTGCAGAACCTCGCCCTGGTGTGGGAGCAAGACGCCGCGCAAGAAGTTCCGCAGCAGGTATCGATCGTCGTCGTCGGGCACACCTGGCGGGTGTCCGCCCTCGACGGGTCACGGCAGTGGTTCGATCCGACGCCAGCGGCGACTGTCGAGCTGCCCCTGGCCCCACTACCGGCGGTCTGAGATGACCACTCGGCAGAATGCCGTCACCGGCCTGGTCGTCATCGCCGCGCTGGCCGCTGGATCCGCGCTCATCTCACGAGTACCCGGGCCGCAGGAGATCGCCCTAGCACCCTTCCTCCATGCGGGCACGGTGGGCGCTCCCATCCACCTGCGCACCGGCGAGATCGTCGTTGACGGGGTGCAGGCCAGCACTCAGGTGCGGCAAGGGGCGATCACCGCGAGCACGACCGGGCACTGGCTGGTCGTCACGCTGCGCTACACCGCCGCTGACACGCCGGCCTCGTTGGCCGGGATGACCGTCCAGAGCCGCGACGGGCGCACCTACTCCCTGGCCCGTCCGTTCCAGTCCGCGTGCGGCGTCGGGCAACCCGGCGTGACCATCGCGTGCAGTATGCCGTTCGAGCTTGCGCCCGATGCGCTCGAAGGGGCGCACCTGAGGGTTCCCGCTGCCCTCTTGGGGGGCGGCGAAGGCGACGACATCGCGGATGTGGATCTGGGCATCGACGCCGCGACAGCAGCGCGCCTGGCCGTGGCCACCGAGCCGGTGCGGATCGAGGCCGTCACCGTGGTCGGCGCCCAGCGGGTTGGGGGCACGCCATGACATCAGACCCCGCGGCGCGTCACACCGGTCAGCAGCCACCACCGTCGTGGTGGCGCCGCAATCGGGTTGCGCTGGTCGCGCTGCTCCCGATGCTCGCCCTCGCGCTGGCAGCGTCGTCCTTTCGCTACGTGTCGATCTATCGACCGACCACCTTCGTGGCGGGTCAGGTCGCGACCGGCTCGACCGGGCGCTTCTTGGCGCCCGTGCCCGGTGCGGAGCCGCCGACAACCCGGGACGTGTCCATCACCCTCGTCTCGGCGACCCCACATGCGAGCAGCGGCGACCTCAGCGCAGCGAAGGGCACCCGGCTGTGGGAGGTGGAGCTGGAGTTCGCAGCCGATCCGGGTGTCCCCTTGACCGGCTGCACGATCGAACTCCTGGACGTCGCTGGTCAGGTCTATGGGACGGCCGGGGGCAAGCCGGTGCCGGCGACCGGCCGGGACCGCACGGCATACCCCGGGTGTGTTCCTGACGCGACCCCGGGACCGGAGCTCGATCTGGACGGGCGGGTGATCCCCGCGACAGGCCGGCAGCGCCCGGCGAGCTGGCCCGTCCTGGCGGTCATCGCCATCCCGACCTCTGGCACGCCTGTCGCGGTGCGGATCCATTGGGGCCCACCGGACTACGCGCAGCTGCCGTTACCTTGACGCGGCGCGCTGCGCGAGGATGATCCGGTTGACGGCGGCGGCCAGCAACGTCGCGACCAGGACGAAATAGCACCCACGGGCCACCATGCTCACGATGGGCTGGTATGCCGCGCCGGCCAGAGCCGCCTGCGGCCCGATCACTCCTCGCGCGATCCACGTGACGGCAGATTGAACGAGCGTCGCGCTGACGAACACCAGACAGACCAGGACCATCGGCACGACACCGGCGACTGCGACCTTGCCGATCGCGGTGCGGGTGGACTGGATCGGACTCGTGATCGGTTCCAGCGCATTCCCGGTCGCGGTCCATAGCGGCTCCGGGAGCCGGTCGGCGAGCCGGCGCAGGGCCGATCGCTCGGGTTCGGGTAGCTCCTCCTCTGCGGCCGGCCGCCCCGCAGCCGCCCGGGAAGGCGGGGTGAGGGCACCTCCGAGAATGGTGGCGCCCATGGCCAGCCAGGCGACGGGCACGACGACCAGGTCGCCGAGATCTCCGAGGAGGGCGCCAACCCCGTCACGGATCGCGACGAGCGGCCCGGACACCGGACTCGCCAGCAAGAGCAGGTTTTCCCACCACTCGGTGACGGTCGCCACAACCACTCGTGATCGCACCCACTCGGTGATGGCGTCGAGGTGGCTCGCCAACGAAGCGGCGAGGGTGACCATCCAGAGCGCCTCCACGTAGCCACCGAGAGCGGCCCAGCGCCAGGAGCGGCCGACCAGGCCATATCCGGCGATGACCCGTCGCAGCACCAGCGCGAGCCCAACGATCAGCAGCAACGGCCAACCGGAGGCGATGAGTGCTCGGGAGTAGTCCGCAGTGAGGGGTTGCGAGACTGCCTCGTCGAGGGTGGTGTCATGGACGAACTGCACGGTGTCGTCACGGAGCAAGCCCTGGGTGCTGTAGACCGCGAGGAACGGGATGAGTACGGCCGTCGCGACCTGCCAATGGCTGCGCCAGTCATTCGCCGACCCCGTGCTCGCACCGGCCCAGGGAAAGGCGGCCAGGCCCTCCCCCGCGACGCGGATCATCACCACGAGGGCGATGAGAGTCAGCAGGGACGCCAACGGCACGAGCAGGACCGCGGCGGTGGGGCTGCGATCGGAGACCCAGGTCGCCAACCACAGCACACCCATTCGCCCCGCCGCGCCGGCGAGGTAGAGGACCCCAAGAATCGGCCAATGCCGCAACAGAGCCCGGGCAGTATCGGCGAGGACCTCCCCGACCCCCCTGAAGCCCTGGTGCAGCACACGCACCCGGTCGTCAGACGGTCAGGTGCGGGCGGATCGGCCGCTCGCCCTGGTCGAAGACCAACTCGGGACGACCCACGAGGAGCGGGTCGGGAGTGCCCACGATGGAGTAGTCCTTGTCGGGGTAGTCGACCCGAGACAGCAGGACGCGCATGGCCTCCAGTCGAGCGCGCTTCTTGTCGTTGGACTTCACGACCGTCCAGGGAGCTTCCTTGGTGTCGGTGTAGAAGAACATCGCTTCCTTGGCCTGGGTGTAGGCGTCCCACTTGTCCAGGCTCGCCAGGTCGGTGGGCGAGAGCTTCCACTGGCGGACCGGGTCGATCTTGCGCCGCTCGAACCGCCGCAACTGCTCGGCGCGACCGACCGAGAACCACAACTTGACCAGGGTCACGCCCGAGCCGATGAGCATCTTCTCGAAGGCCGGGCACTGCCGGAGGAACTCAAGGTACTCACTCGGGGAGCAGAAGCCCATGACCCGCTCGACACCGGCGCGGTTGTACCAGGAGCGGTCCATGAGGACGATCTCACCGGCAGCCGGCATGTGCACGACGTAGCGCTGGAAGTACCACTGGGTGACCTCGCGCTCGGTCGGCTTCTCCAGCGCGACCACCCGCGCTCCACGCGGGTTGAGGTGCTCCATGAACCGCTTGATCGCCCCACCCTTGCCGGCTGCGTCGCGGCCTTCGAAGACGACGACGACCTTGGAGCCGGACTCCTTGACGTACTTCTGCAGTTTGAGCAGCTCGATCTGAAGCAACCGTTTGGTCGCTTCGTACTCGGCCAGCTTCATCTTCTTGGTGTAGGGGTAGTTCTGCTGCCACGCGATGGGGTCCGGGTCCAGCGGCTCGCCGGGCACGTAACGGATCTTGGCGTCATCGCCCTCCTGCTCGAGGAGCATGCGGTTGCGCAGCTGGTCGAGGGTCTCCGTCGAGGGCGTGAAGGTCGAGGTGGAGTAGACGAACGTGCCATCGTCATGGGCCTGACCGAGGGTCTCTGACGGCTTGGTGGGTGCCGAGTTCTGATCGGACATCGGTGGCCTTCCTCGCGTGGTCGATTGGGTCGATGCTAGGGGACAAGGAGTAGGTATTTGCCGTCGGGTCAGGTTGACTTGGCCCATGATTCACGGCACATATGCCCCCAGTCCGAGCGGGTGGGTCCGCAACCAGGTCGAGGCGATCGAAGCGGCCGGCGACACGGCCGTCGTCGGCGTCGGCGGGGGTCGGGTCATCCTCATGACCATGGTCGGTCGCAGCTCGGGACTGGTGCGCAAGGTGCCGGTCATGCGAGTGGAAAACGACGGCCGGTATGCCGCCTTCGGCAGCCTTGGGGGCGCGCCCAAGGACCCCGCGTGGGTGGGCAATCTCCGCGCCAACCCGGACATCGAGGTCATGGACGGCACGGTCAGCGTGCCGATGCGGGCGCGGGAAGTCTTTGGTGAGGAGCGGCAGCTGTGGTGGGAACGGGGAGCCGCCGTCTTCCCCGACTACACGGCATACCAGGCTCGGACCACCCGGGTGATCCCGGTGTTCGTCCTCGAGCCCCGCTGACCGAAAACCGGCCCGCCTTCTCGTCCCCGGTGCGTCATAAATGTGATATCACTTAGATGTCACAAACCGTCGCCCGCAGGAGGCGCCCCATGAACACCCCACAGTCCATCCCCACCGACGCTGGCGACCCCAATCTCCAGCCCAGCCTGGACCCGGTCACGCTGCCGCCGGCCGGCACTCCGGTCGGACATGACGGCGCCCGGGTCGCCGTGACCGAACGTCCGGCCTTCGCCGTCGATGGCTTCCTTGCCCTGGCTCTCGGCCTGGCCCTCATCGCGTTCGCGGTGTGGCGGGTCATCACCCTCGCGACGTCCGGCGTCGAGGCTCCCAGCGGCGGCGACATCGCCGCGATCATTGTCCCGTTCTTGCTCGCTACTTTGGTCTTCAGCGCTGTCGTTGTCGTCCAGCCTGGCCAGACCAAGGTCGTGCAGTTCTTCGGCCGCTACATCGGCACGGCCCGACGCACCGGGCTGCTCATGCTCGTGCCGCTGACCACCAAGAAGAAGGTCTCGGTCCGGGTCAACAACTTCGAGACCAACGCCCTCAAGGTCAACGACGCCGACGGCAACCCGGTCGAGATCGCCGCGATCGTCGTCTGGCAGGTCGCCGACACGGCGAAGGCATCCTTTGCCGTCGAGGCCTACCAAGACTTCGTCAAGGTGCAGTCCGAGGCCGCCCTGCGGCACGTGGCGACCAGCCACCCCTATGACGACCCCGAGGGTCGGGGCGAGTCGCTGCGGGGTTCGACCGACGTCGTCTCCGGCGAGCTAGCCGTCGAGGTGGCCGCCCGCGTGCAGGTCGCCGGCGTCGAGATCATCGAGGTGCGGATCAGCCATCTGGCCTATGCCCCGGAGATCGCCCAGGCGATGCTGCAGCGTCAACAGGCCTCGGCGATCATCGCCGCTCGCTCCAAGATCGTCGACGGCGCGGTCGGCATGGTCGAGATGGCGCTCTCGCGCTTGGAGGACGACGACGTGGTCATCCTCGACGACGAGCGCAAGGCGGCCATGGTGTCCAACCTGCTCGTCGTGCTCTGCAGCGAGGCCAAGGCGTCCCCCATCGTCAACGCCGGCAGCCTCTACCACTGATGCCGTCGTGACGGATCCCGCTACCCAGCCCTCCCTGCCGACCTCGGGGCGCCCTCGCCGCGAGCGGCGGGCGGTCCTGGTGCGCCTGGACCCAGCCGTTCACGAGGCCCTCGTCCGCTGGGCGGATGACGAATTGCGCAGTCTCAACGCCCAATTGGAGATCATCGTCCGCCAGGCGCTGCTCCAGGAGGGGCGTATGCCGGGCCACTCCGGGCCGCTCCCCCGGCGTGGTCGACCGCCCAAAGCCGCAGCGGGCGAGAGCTCATCGCACTGAACGTCACCGACAGCAGAGCGTGAGCCCGAGGGAAGGTCAGAGGGGCCGGTCCAGCGGACCGGCCCCTCCTGCTGTGCGCTATCGCATCGAACGGATCACCCGACCGACACGGACTCTCGCGTCGAGGGCTGCGCCGGCGCAGGCTGTCCGGCGGCGTGACGCAAGCCGAGCAGACCGAGGATGAGCATGAGCGCTGCACCCGCGAAGGAGGCGATGGCGGCATACCCGGCGATCTTGCCCATCGTGCCGAAGGCGTACGCGTTGAGCAGTAGACCGCGCAGGGTCGATCCCATGAATTGGCTCATGCGCAGCTCGCCGAGCTTGGCGACCTGGTCCTGGTCGGCGCCCGGGGTGGCCTTGAGCTTGTTGTACTCCGAAGACACTTCGGCGTAGGTCTTGCCGGCAGCCGCCTTGTCCATGTGCACGAGGATGTAGTGGTCGGCGTAGGCCTTGGCCTGGTCGCCGTTCTCCATCTTCTGGCCGGCGAACTCGGCGAGGTAGGGCTTGATGAGCGGGTCCTCGATGGCCGCACCCGCCGGCATGGTGATCTTCTGCTCGAGCAACTGGCTGCGGACATTGTCGGCGACGAAGTTGCTGGCCCAGGTGAGCAGGCCGCCCGCGACCAGCAGCACCATCGCCATGATGAGGCCGGTCCAGGAGATGAGCTTGTCGAGTACCTTGCGCATGGTGACACCCTTCGACTCTCGTTGTGGGAGAGCACAATTGCTGATGTTGATGACTCAACCATGCGCCAGCTGTGAACCGTCGCGCCGGGGCCGAAGGTCCCCCAAGACACGAGGCATGGGTCACATCACGCCCTGAGGGCAGCCGTCAAGGTGTAGGCGCGCGGCCGCGCGCAAAGCCTGCTGCCGAGGGCAGTAGCGTGACGCCATGGCTGTGACACTTCCGGACCGGGCCCGCATCGTCGTCATCGGCGGTGGTGTCATCGGCACCTCGATCGCCTACCACCTGGCTCTTGCGGGCGAGTCGGATGTCGTTGTGCTGGAACGAGATCGACTGACCAGTGGGACCACGTGGCATGCCGCGGGGCTGATGACGACCTTTGGTTCGCTCTCGCACACCTCCACCGAGATGCGCCTCTACAGCCGGGACCTCTACGCCCAGCTGGAGGCAGAGACCGGACAGTCGACCGGGTTCCGCCCGGTGGGGCTCATCGAGGCCGCGGCGGACGTCGAGCGGCTCGAGGAATACCGTCGAGTCGCCGCCTTCCAGGGCGCCCTCGGTCTGGAAGTCCACGAGATCTCCCCCGCCGAGATGGCCCAGCGATTCCCCTTCGCCAGCACGGAGGACCTCCTGGCGGGCTTCTGGGTGCCCGGCGACGGTCGAGTCAACCCGGTGGACCTCACCATGTCCCTCGCCAAAGGCGCCCGCCAGCGCGGGGTCCGAGTCATCGAGGGCGTCACCGTGACGGACGTGCGGATCCAGCGCGGCGTGGTGACGGGCGTTGACACCGACCACGGGCCGATCGAGTGCGAGCAGGTCGTCAACGCGGCCGGCATGTGGGCCCGCGAACTCGCTGCCCAGAGCGGTCTGGTCGTCCCCAACCAGGCCGCCGAGCACTACTACCTCATCACCGAGGCCATCGAGGGGGTCACCTCCGACCTGCCGGTGTTTGAGGATCCCTCCTCCTACGGCTACTACCGCGAAGAGGGCGGCGGCCTCATGGTCGGCCTCTTCGAGCCGGTCGCCGGTCCCTGGCGCGTGGACGGCATACCGGCGCAGTTCTCGTTCGGGACGCTGCCCCCCGACTGGGAGCGGATGACCCCGTTCCTGGAGCGGGCGATGGCGCGTGTGCCGATCACCGAGACCGCGGGCATCCGCACCTTCTTCTGCGGTCCCGAGTCGTTCACGCCCGATCTCGCCCCCGTCGTCGGACCGGCACCCGGCCTGCGCGGCTACTTCGTCTGCGCGGGGCTCAACTCAATCGGCATCCTCTCCGCCGGCGGGCTCGGGCGCATCGTCGCCCATTGGCTGACGAGCGGCCGGCCCGATGTCGACGTCACCGGGTTCAGCGCCGACCGTTTCCACGACTACCACCTCACGCCCACCTTCCGTCGCCAGCGCACCACCGAGGTCCTCGGCACGGTGTATGCCGCGCACCCGCCGGGGTTCGCCCTCACCAGCGCCCGAGGTGCACGCCGCTCCCCCGTCCACGACCGGCTAGCCGCCGCTGGCGCGTTCTTCAAGGACGTGTCCGGGTGGGAATCGCCCGACTGGTATGCCGGCCCCGGCGCCACTCCCAGCGCGGCCGCGAGCTGGTCCCGGGCCCCGTGGTGGGAGCACTGGGAGGCCGAACATCGCGCTGTCCGTGAGGGGGTCGGCCTGCTGGATATGTCGTTCATGGCCAAATTCCTCGTCCAGGGCCCCGATGCCGGCCGCCTGCTGTCGTGGCTGTCGACTGCTGAGGTCGACGGGCCGACCGGGCGGATCACCTACACCCAGTGGCTGGGCGGCGACGGTGGGTTGGAGGCCGACCTCACCGTGACCAAGCTGGCCGACGAGCGCTTCCTCGTGGTGGCCTCGGATACCGCCCATGGCCACGTCCGAGGACTGCTCGACAGCGAGATCACTTTCGGCGCCCCAGCCGACGGGCAGGGCGCCCGGTGGCGGGCGACGAGCACCGACGTCACCGGTGCCTATGCGATGTTCTCGCTGCAGGGCCCGCGTTCCAGAGACGTGCTCTCGGCCGCCACTCACGCAAAGGTCGACGGGGAGTCGCTCGGGTTCCGGGACGTGGTGCCCGTCGACCTGGGACTCGCGACCGGTTGGTGTGCCCGGATCACCTATGTCGGCGAGTTGGGCTACGAGCTCTACGTCCCCACCGAGATGGCCGTGCAGGCCTGGGACCACCTGACTGCGGCCGGCGAGTCGGCCGGGCTGCGATTGGTGGGCCTCAAGGCCCTCGGCAGCCTGCGCCTGGAGAAGGCCTACCGTGACTACGGGCACGACATCGACAACACCGACGTCCTGCTCCAGGTCGGCCTCGGGTTCACGGCGGCGATGGACAAACCGGGAGGCTTCCGCGGCCGGGAGGCGGTGCTGGCAGCCCGGGCGAACGGCATACCGGTCTCTCGATTGGTGCAGGTGGTGGTGACCGACCCCGAGGCGGTTCTGCACCACGGGGAGCTGCTGTTGCGCGACGGCAAGATCGTCGGCGATGTGCGCTCGGGATCCTATGGATGGACCCTCGGCGGTGCCGTCGGGCTCGGGATGGTCGGCTGCGAAGCCGGGGTCACCCCGGGATGGCTCGCGGAAGGTGAGTGGAGCGTGCAGATCGGCACCCGCCGGTATGCCGTGCAGGTCACCTTGCGCCCGCTGTACGACCCGACGGGGGCGCGGATCAGCGGGTGATCCACGCCCCCGTCGTGGGGTGCTGTCGGGAGCCGACTGGGCCGAAGTTCAGCCCTGTAGTTGGGCCCAGATCTCGCGGTCGCGTTCGGCGGTCCAGATTGTCGGTCGCTCGACGCCCTGCAGCTCTTCCCAGGTGCGGGCCACGTCGAAGGGCAGGGTGTGCTCGAAGATCGGCCAGTGCCCGTAGGTCGGGGAAAGCGCCGCGTGGCAGGCGTCGAAGGCGTCCTTGAGCGTGCCGCCAGCGGCTTGGGTTGCCCGGACGTTGTCAATGATCGCGGTGATGAAGCCCCGCGACTGCTCGATCGCCGCGTGGACGGCCTCCTTGCCGCGCGGGATCTCGCCCCGGCCACCGACGATCATCTCGGCATCCATCGCCTTGACCGCGTCGAGGGTCGTCGAGGACCACTCTTGGTGGAAGGCGTCGCCGGTGTAGAGCGCTGCCTTGGCCTCGACCAGGTCACCGGCGAACATGATCCGGTGCTTGGGCAACCAGGCCACGATGTCTCCTTCGGTGTGGCCTCGGCCGAGGTACTGCAGGACGAGGTCTCCCCGGTCGCCGCCGAGCGGGATGGTCATCCGGTCGGAGAACGTGAGGGTCGGCCAGGTGAGTCCCGGAATGCCGTCCGGCTCCTTGAACAGGCGCGGCATACGGCCGTATTCGCTAGCCCAGTCCTGCATCCCGCGCTCCTGGATGAGGAATTGGGTGCGCTCGTGGGCGATGATCTCGTCGGCCTCGAAGGCGCTCGCGCCGAGCACGCGCACCGCGTGATAGTGCGAGAGCACGAGGTAGCGCACCGGCTTGTCGGTGTGCTCGCGCAGCTTGACCAGCCAGTCCCGGGCGGCCGCGGGGGTCGCCCGGGCTTCGAACGCCACGAGGAAGTCCTCCCCTTCGATCGCCCCGACGTTGGGGTCACCCTCTGCGGTGAGGGCGTAGACACCATCGGCGAGCACCTCGAGGGTCTCGGTCTTGGCGGCCAGATCGGTCGAGGAGGCGAACGGCTTGCTCATGAGGAGGACTTCCTTCGTGTGTCGTGACTAACTGCCGGCAGCCGTCCCCGCCTTGGGCGTGACGGGGGCCGCCACACCGCTGGACGAGGTGGACGACCCACCGAGGTATGCCGCGCGGACGCGTTCGTCCGACGCGAGATCGGCCGGGGTGCCCTCGGCGACGACCCGACCACGGTCCATAACCATGACCCGGTCGGCGACCTTGAACGCGGCCCGGACGTTCTGCTCGACGAGCAGGACGGCGAGGCCCTTGTCCCGCAGAATGCCCAGGGCGGTCATGATCTCGCCGACGACCTTGGGGGCCAGCCCCAGGCTGGGCTCGTCGAGGATGATGACCGACGGGTCGGACATCAACGCGCGGGCCATGGCCAGCATCTGCTGCTCGCCACCGGACAACGCACCGGCCGCGAGGAGGATCCGGTCGTTGAGGCGTGGGAAGAGCGCCAGCGCCTCGGCCCGCCGTTCGGCGAAGCCGCCTTCCTTACGCCGCACGTAGCCACCGAGGACGAGGTTGTCCTCGACCGTGAGGGTCGGGAAGACCAGCCGGTTCTCGGGGACGTGCGCGAGTCCGAGGGACGCGATCTTCTCCGCACCGTACGACGTGATGTCGGTGCCGCCGAGCTTGACCGTGCCCTTGGCCGGCTTGAGCAGCCCGGAGACCGAGCGCAACACCGAGGTCTTGCCGGCGCCGTTGGCGCCGACGAGGGCGAGGACCTCCCCGGGAGCGACCGCGAGGTCGATCCCGTGGAGCACCTGCAAGCGGTCGTATGCCGCGTGCAGCCCGGTGACGGTGAGGCCCGCAGGGGGTCGCGCGGTCATCGAGTGCCTCCTTCGGATGCGCTGTCGACGGCGTGGGCCGCAGCTGCCTTCTCCACCGTAGCCTCCGCCTCGTCATCGGTGCCCAGATAGGCCGCGATGACGACAGGGTCGTTGGTGACTTCGGCCGGCGTGCCGAGCGAGATGAGCTTGCCGTCGTCGAGCACGGCGACCCGATCGGCCAGGGCCATCACGGCGGCCACGTCGTGCTCGACGAGCACGATCGTCACTCCCGTCGCCTTCACCTTGCGCAGCAGCCACGAGAGGCTGTCGCGTTCCGGACCCGACAGACCTGCCATGGGCTCGTCGAGCAGCAAGAGCGAGGGCTCGAGCGCGAGTGCTCGGGCGACCTCGACCTGACGCTGCTTGCCGAAAGCCAGATCCGCGATCGGGTGGTCGGCCAAGGCCGTGAGCGCCATGGCGTCGACCGCAGCCTGGGCTGTCGTCTCGATGTGCCGCTCTTCAGCACGATCGGCCATGACCATGCCGCGCAAGAGCCCGGCCTTGGAACGCAGGTGGCGGGCCACCTTGACGTTACCCAAGACGGTCGTGCTCTTGAAGGTCTGCAGGTTCTGGAAGGTGCGGGTGGCCCCCAGATTGGCAGCGACGTGCGGAAGCTGGCCCGCGACCTCTTTGCCGTGCAGCTTGACCGAGCCCTCGGTCGGCGGCAGGACTCCGGTGATCATGTTGAAGGCCGTTGTCTTGCCAGCCCCGTTGGGACCGATCAGCGCGACGATCTCACCGGCCTTGATGTCCAAGCTGAGGTTGTCCAGCGCCGTGACGCCGCCATAGCGCTTGGTCAATCCCTCGATCTGCAGGATCGAGGTGCCGACCGGCTCGTGGTCGGTGCGGGCGAGGATTCCCAGCGACTTGTCGAGCAGCTCGCGTTGCTCGGCCTGGCTGATCTCGTGTTCGTGCGCGCCATGCTTGGCCGGGTCGGGCTTGGTGAGCTTGGCCCGCACTCGCGACCAGAGCTGGGCCAGACCACCGGGCATGAGGATGATCACCAGCACGAGGATGACACCGAACCCGATGAGCTGGACCTCGCCCTTGGCACTGGGGATGATCACGGGCAGCAGCGCGCGCAGGCCCTCGTCGAGCACCTGGACGGCCACCGCACCGATGAGGGCGCCCCAGACCGTGCCGAGGCCGCCGAGGACGACCATGAGCAGGATCTTGACCGACACCTCGAAGTGCGTCACCGACGGGTTGACGATCGTCAGCCAGTGGGCGTAAAACACACCGGCCAGACCGGCATACCCGGCCGACAGCACGAAGACCCGCAGCCGCAAGGCGAAGGTGTCCACCCCGAGGCATTCGGCCGCGACCTCGGAGTCGTTGACTGCGCTGAGGGCGCGGCCAGTGCGGCTCTTGACCAGGTTGACCGCGAGCCACATGCCGATGACGATGACCGGGGTCAGCAGCAGGAAGTACTCCTGCGCTGTGTCATAGGTGCGCCCGCCGAAGGCCAGGCTCGGCAGGCCATAGAGACCTGACGTCGACCCGAGAGCCTCCGACTCAGTCACGATGACGCCGATGATGATCCCGAGGCCGAGGGTCGCGAGAGCAAGGAAATGCCCGCGCAGCCGCAGTAGCGGCAGGCCGACGATCAAGGCAACGATCATCGACGCGACGACAGCGATCGGGGCCGCGACGAGGAAGGGCAGGTTGGCCTTCGAGACAAGCACGGCCTGGGTGTAGGCACCCACGGCGATGAACGCCGCGTGGCCCAGGCTCACCTGACCGGCGAGCCCCATGAGCAGGGACAAGCCGATGGCGGCCAGACCATAGATGAGGGCGTAGACACCGATGTCGACGACGTTGTGTGGGGCCACGAGCGCGAAGAGGACCAAGAAGATCGCCAGCGCCACGAAGGGAAGCTGGCGACGCAGCATCGGGCTCATACCCGCACCGCCGAGCTCTTGCCGGCCAAGCCGTGCGGCTTGAACAGCAGGACGAGCACGAGAACGACGAACGCAACGGCGTCACGGTAGCCAGAGCTGAGGTAGCCAGCCACGAGGTTTTCCAGGATCCCGAGGCCGAGACCACCCAACATCGCTACCCGCAGTGAGGTGAGCCCACCGAGGGTGGCTGCGACGAAGCCCTTCAGACCGAGGGTGAGACCGCTGGTCCAGGAGCTCAGGTAGATGGGGCTCCCGACGATACCGGCCACGCCACCCACCAGGCCGGCGACCGCGAAAGCGACGACGGTGGCGGTGCGCGGTGAGATGCCCACCAGTCGGGCGGCAACGGGTTGCTCGGCACAGGCGCGCAACGACTTGCCGCGCACCGTGTGCTCGTAGAACCAAATGACGCCATAGGCCACCACGGCCGAGACACCGAGGACCCACAGTTCCTGGCTACGAATGCTCACCCCACCCAGGACGATGTCCGAGCCGGGGAAGGTCGGCAGGCCCTTGGCCTCCGGCCCCCAGATGAGCAGCATGAGCGCCTTGACGGCCGTCGACACACCCAGGGTGAGGATGATCGAGGTCAGTGGCGTCATCTTCTTGACCGGAGCGATGGTCATCCGCTCCAGGAGCACAGCGATCCCAATAGTGATCGGGATGGCGACGAGGATGGCAACAAGCAGGGGCAGCCCAGCGCCGACGGCGCTAATCGCCGTCAACCCGGCCAGGGCGGCATATTCGCCCTGGACCAGGTTGACGATCTCGCGAACCGAGAAGATGGCGACGAAACCCAACGCCACCAACCCGTAGACGGCCCCCTGAGCCAGCCCGGCGAAGACCAGCTGGAGGAGGTCGATCATGAGGTGTTAGCCCGCGACCTTCCAGGCTTTGTTCTCCACCGTGACCATGACGAGGGCGTCCTTGGTCAGACCCGAGTGATCGGTCGGGGTCATGGTGAAGACGCCGCTCACGCCCGGCCACTTGCTGGTCGCCTCGAGCGCGTCACGCAGCTTGGCGGAGTCCGTGCCGGCCTTCTTCAGCGCCTCGACGGTGATCATGAAGCCGTCGTAGGCGTGCCCGGCGAAGGTCGACGGGTTGGCGTTGTACTTGGCCTTGAAGTCCGAGATGAACTTGGTCACGACGGGCTTCTGCGGGTCGTCGGCCTTGAGCTGGTCAGCGACGAGCATGCGACCGAGCGGGGCGCGCAGACCATCGGCTGTGTCACCCGCGGTGTCGAGGAATGCCTGGTTGCCGATGCCGTGCGACTGGTAGACCGGCACGTTGAGGCCGAGCTGCTTGTAGGCCTTCTGCGCCAGACCGGCGGCCGGCGGGATGCCCCAGATGAGGACGGCCTGCGGGTTGGAAGCGCGCAGGTTGGTCATCTGTGAGGTGAAG
Organism: Actinomycetales bacterium; assembly: GCA_016710645.1. Taxonomy (GTDB): domain Bacteria; phylum Actinomycetota; class Actinomycetes; order Actinomycetales; family Dermatophilaceae; genus Phosphoribacter. The sequence continues at coordinate 63,864 of JADJVI010000032.1, forward strand.
TCGGTGGCGTCGGGGGCGAACTTCTCGACCTTGACGACGGTGATGCCGGCGGCCTTGCCCACGTCGGCCAGCATCTCGGGGATGCCCTCGCCGAAGCCGGAGGCGTCGCGAGCGACGGCGACCTGGGTGATGCCCTTGGCCTTCATGTCATCGACCATCTTCTCCAGGACGACGCGGTCGTTCTGAGCGGTCTTGAAGACCCACTTGGAGCCATCGACGATCTTGGCGTTGGCCGCGAGAGACACCATCGGCTTCTCGGCCTTCTCCGCGATCGGGCGCATGGCCAGGGAAGGGCCGGTGCGCGAGGCGCCGATGATGACGTCGACCTTCTCGGTGGTGAGGAGCTTGGTCGTCGCCTTGGCAGCGCCGTCCTCGGTGGACTGGTTGTCCTCGATGTAGAGCTTGACCTTCCGGCCGTTCACGCCTCCCGCGGCGTTGACCTGGTCGGCCAGCATCTCGATGGTCTGGCGCTCCGGCACACCGAGGCTTGCCCCCGCGCCCGTGATGTCCAGGACGACCCCGATCTTGATGTCACCCGTGCTGGCGGCCGACCCTGAGGCCGAGCTTCCGGACGAGCCGCTTTCCGAGCAGGCCGCGAGGGTCGTCGCCAGACCAACGGCGAGACCGAACGAGACCAATCGCATGCTGCGCTGCATGTCGCCTCCTTGACCGAAGGCGGGTCCCCCCGGCCTTCGCTATGTCCTGACAGGAACTTCCCGAACTCTCTTCCCTTACTCGCCTTCCGTCGCCTATATTCAGGCGAGTTCGATAATCGAACGTCGGAATTCGATATGGGAGAGTTCCGCACAGCGTAGAGGGGTGAAGGGACCTTGGCAACGGTCGTTCCGGAAACGAGATCTACGTCATCCGATGGCCGGCCCGCGTCTCAGACTTTGGACCGTGGCCTCCGCATCTTGGAACACGTTGCCGAGTCCGCTGCCCCCCTGACGGTAGCCGACGTTGCCGCCGGTGTGTCGATGCACCGCTCGATCACCTACCGCATGTTGCGCACGCTGGAAGACCACGGCCTGCTTGCGAGGGACTCGCAGGGTCGCTACCAACCCGGCGCGGGCCTGGCTGTTCTCGCCGGCCGCTTCACCCCCGCGCTCCGGGCGCGGGCTGGTCGCCACTTGCTGCACCTGGCGGTCGCGACCGACAAGACCGCCTTCCTCGTGGTCCGCCATGGTGACGAGGCCGTCGCCGTCGAGGTCGTCGAACCTCCGGCCGCGACGGCCCACGTGAGCTATCGCCCGGGATTGCGCCATCCGGTCGAACTCGGCGCCCCCGGCCTGGCCCTGCTCGCCGGCGAGCCACCTCGCCCTCAAGAACGCCCCGAGGTCACCACCGCGCGCACCCTGGGATGGGCCTACACCGAGAGCGAGGTCATCATGGGCTTCCGCGCGGTGTCAGCTCCGGTCATCGACAACTCAGGGGTATGCCGGGGTGCCATCTCGGTCGTGTATGCCGGTCCGACCGACCTCGATGCCCTCGGTGATGTCGTCTGCCGTCACGCTCGCGAACTGGGGGCCGAGCTCTAGGGTGCGCGGCGGACGACCGCGAGGCTGCGGGTAACACCAATTCAGTTGCCGGGGAAGGCCGTTGCGGGCGGGAGCAGGTAGTAGGAACCGCTCTTCGGTGTGCTGAACCTGGTCAGCGCATCGCGCGGTTCTCCCCCGATCCCGACCATCCGCACGAGCATGCCTTGCAGGACTGCCTGGGAGGCGCACAGACCCACGAACAAGGTGCCGGGATCGGCCACTCCACCGATCGGCACGTTCTTGCGCAGGATGTGGCCCGCCTCGTCCTGGTCGGTGCGGGCGTTGTGCGCGGACGGCGGCTTCGGATCCAGCTCCACGTTGTCGGCCTTGGTGCGCCCTATCGCGGCCTCCTGAATGGTGACGCCGGCAGCGTCCCAGGCGGCGAGGTCATGGCGCCATTCCTGCAGCAACAGCACCGAAGACCCGGCGCCCGGACCGTCGGCAATCAGGCAGACGTCGGCAGCCTCGGCGACGGTCGGGTTCTCGCTGCCGTCGGTGAAGCCGGTGAGGTCGACGTTGCCGTGGTAGTTCCAGCCGTCGGTCTCGCGCACCAGCCGCGCCATCCCGCCCAGCGTCGCCAGCGCTCTCCGGGCTTCGTCGTATGCCGAGTCGCGTGACCCCGCCGCGACCCACACCAACAGATCGGCCTGCGTGGCCGGCATACGGAATCCGTCGTCGCCGACGACCGGAGTGGCGAAGTCGTGCACGTCGGGAGGACAGTCCTGGGGTGCCATCCGACGCCAGAGCGACGGCCGGATCCCGAGGACCACATTGCAGCCTTGGCTGGGTTTGATTCCCGCCACGAGCTCGGCAAGCGTCCGAGCGTCGGCCATCGGGTCGCGATCCGCGCCGCGAAGGTCGAGTTCGAGGAAGAGCTGCACCGGGGTGCCGAGGGCGAAGACTCCCGGCTGGGGCAACACGATGGCAGCCACGACGTCCCTCCCGGCGGCCCGTGGTCAGTCGCGGCTGCGGACGTCGTCGACCTTGTCCTTGGCCGTCGACAGCAGGCCCTCAGTGCGTTCTCTCGTCACCGAGGCGACCGACTCGGTCCGCTCTCGCACCCGGGCGACGACATGCTCCCCGTGCGGCGTCAGCAGGTCGCGGCCGGCCCGACGGGCGGGGACGACGACCGCAAGGAGGACGCCGAGGCCCAACGCCAGGCACAAGAACATGGCAAGGACGAGAGCAGTCATACCCTCTAGGGTCGCAAACTTCCCGCGGAAGGGCGAATGCACCGCGCCGACACGGTGAGCCGGATCACGGGAATCGCGCCGTCAGGCCAGGTCCCGCATGCGTTGCGAGACCACGGTGGTCACGCCGTCGCCGCGCATCGTCACGCCGTAGAGCGCGTCGGCGATCTCCATCGTCTTCTTCTGGTGGGTAATGACGATGAGCTGGCTGGAGTCGCGCAACTCCTCGAAGAGGATGAGCAAGCGACCCAGGTTGGCGTCGTCCAGGGCTGCCTCGACCTCGTCCATGATGTAGAACGGGCTCGGTCGCGCCTTGAAGATCGCCACGAGCAGGGCCACTGCCACGAGCGATCGCTCTCCGCCGGACAGCAGCGATAGTCGCTTGATCTTCTTGCCCGGAGGGCGAGCCTCCACCTCCAGGCCGGTCGTCAGCATGTTGGCCGGATCGGTGAGCACCAGTCGGCCTTCGCCGCCGGGGAAGAGCCGCGAGAACACCGCCTCGAACTGCGCGGCCGTGTCATGGAATGCCTCGGTGAAGACGCGTTCGACCCGTTCGTCCACCTCCCGGACGATGTCCAGCAGGTCGCGCTTGGACGTGCGCAGGTCCTCCAGTTGGGTGGTGAGAAAGGTATGCCGTTCCTCCAGCGCCGCGAATTCCTCCAGGGCCAACGGGTTGATCCGGCCCAGAGCCGCCAACTGCCGCTCGGCCGTGCGCAGTCGGCGCTCCTGGACGTCGCGGACATAGGGAACCGGATCAGGCGCCGGCGCGTCCGGGTCATGGTCACGGTCATGGTCCGGGCCTGGCGCCGTGAGGACGACCGGCACCGGTTGGTCGGGCCCGTACTCAGCGACGAGGGTGTCGAAGGCGACGCCGTACTCGTCCAGCGCCCGAGCCTGCAGAGCCTCGATCCGCAAGCGCTGCTGCGCGCGGGCGACCTCGTCGCGGTGCACCGAATCGGTCAGCTCGCGCATCTGCTCCTGCAAGACGGCCAGTTCGCGGCGCAGGACGGTCATCCGGGCGTCGCGCTCGGCCCGTTCGCGCTCCCCGACCTGGCGGTGTTCGTCGGCTCGGGCCGCGCTCACCCGCAGCAGCTGCACGGCATACCCGGATCCGGCACGCACCGCGTGAGCCGTGCGTGCCTCCCGGGCCCGGCGCTCTCGTCGCGCGGCCTGGGCGGCCCGGGCGGCTTCTTCCGCAGCCGCCGCGGCGTCAAGGGCATCGGCACGGTCGACCAGCGCGCGGTCGCGTTCCTCACGCGTTCGCAGCGTCAAACGCACCTCGGTCTCATGGGCCCGTGCCGCCCGCGCCGCCTGCTCCAGCACGTCGCGGTGCTCTGAGCTGGCATCGGCCTCGTCGCCGGTGTCCGCCTCGGCGGCCCGCAACCGGGTCACGAGGTCGGTGTGCTCGGCGCGGTCGCGCTCCAGGACGTCGGCGCCAGCGCGGATCGCGGCCTGGGTGCGGTCCGCTTCGGCGCGGGCATTGCGGACGGCCGCGCCCAGCGCCCCAAGTTGTTCGGCGACCGCGGCCATCCGAGCGTCCGAGTCGTGCAGCCGCGCCAAGGCGGCAGCCACTTGCTGCGCGGATTCGTCGGCGCGAGCGGCGAGGGCGGCCCTCGCGAACCGGGCCTGCTCGGACTCCCGCGCCGCGGCGTCGGCCCGCGCCTTGGCCTCCTCCATCGCCGCAGTGATCTCCAACTGGCTGGGGGCGCCGCTGCCGCCGCGCACGAACCCGGGAGCCAGCACGTCGCCGTCCGGGGTGACGGCGACCAGACCGGAGTCGACGACCACTTGGGCGAGGGCGGCATCGCCGGCCAGGGCAACTCGGTCGAGGAGGTGCTCGACCGCGGATCGGATGCGCTCGTCACTCGTGACGACGTCGCGCGCCCAGCGGGCGCCGGCGGGCAATGCGGGCCAGTGCGCTGGATCACTCGGTCGAGCGCCCGACGCGACGAGCAGGCCCGCTCGCCCGGCATCGGCCGCCCGCAGCCGCCCGATGTGGTGCACGGCGTCGGCCATGCTCTCGACAGCCACGGCGTCGGCTGCCCAGCCGAGCGCCGCCGCGACTGCGGCTTCGTGTCCCGGCTCGACGTGGACCAATTGGGAGAGCGACCCCAGCACCCCGCGGGAGTCCTCACCCTGCAGCAACGAGGCGACGCCGTCCTTGACCGACAAGCTCATCCCGAGGGCGTCGGCGCGGGCCGCTGCAGCCGAGCGGGTGCGCTCGGCATCTCGTTCGGCCTCGACCAGGCGCGCCACCTCGGCCTGCAGGCGCGCGAGGTCGGCAGCCGCCGACTCGTATGCCGTGTCCAGGCCTTCCTCGCCCTCCTCCTCGACGGCGATCGAGGCCTCCAGGGTGGCAAATTCGCGCTCTGCAGCCGCGGCCCGGGCCGTCGATGCCGCCTCGATGTCACGCAGCCGGCCAATCTCGGCCTCCCGAGCCTCGATTCGCGACGCGCGGGCGGCCACCTGCCCGGCCAGGGTCGCCAGTCCCTCGCGGCGGTCGGCTGCAGCGCGAGCCAACGCCGCGAGCCGTTGCTGCTCCACGGCATACTCCTGCTCGGCCGCCGTGCGGGCGGTGACAGCTGCGCGGAGGTCGGCCGCGGCCTGCTCGATCTGGTCGACCAAGGCCGTGTGCTGGTCGCGCAGGTCGGCCGCCTGGGCGCGCAACAACTGTGGGTCGCGCGCGGGAGCCGCTTCCGGACCGTCGTCGTCCTCGGCGAGCAACCGGACCCGCTCACCGGCAAAGGTGGCGATGGCCGAGAGCCGCTCGACCAACCGGGCCAGGATGAACCAGCGGTCCTGCGCCTCGGCAAGCTGCGGGCGAGCTTGTTCGGCCCGAGCCTCCAGCTCGGCCAGGTCGGCACTGAGGATGCCGACCTGCTCCTCGATTTCGGTGCGTCGGGCGATGAGGGCGGTCTCGTCGGCGACCTCTTGTTCGAGGGTGGCGGTGAGCTGGACGAGGTCGTCGGCGATGAGCCGCAGCCGCGCGTCGCGCACCTCGGCCTGGATCGCCCCGGCCTTGCGCGCCGTCTCGGCCTGCCGACCCAAAGGCCCCAACTGGCGCCGGATCTCGGTCGTGAGGTCCTTGACCCGCGTGAGGTTGGCCTCCATCGTCTCGAGCTTGCGCAGCGCGCGTTCCTTGCGCTTGCGGTGCTTGAGGACGCCAGCGGCCTCCTCGATGAACCCGCGCCGCTCCTCCGGAGTCGCCCGCAGGACTGCATCGAGTTGACCCTGACCGACGATGACGTGCATCTCTCGGCCGATTCCGCTGTCGGACAACAGTTCTTGCACGTCGAGCAGCCGACAGGTGGTGCCGTTGATGGCGTACTCCGACCCGCCGTTGCGGAACATCGTGCGGCTGATCGTCACCTCGGAGTAGTCGATCGGCAGTGCACCGTCGGTGTTGTCGATGGTCAGCGCAACCTCGGCCCGCCCCAGCGGCGCGCGCCCGGAGGTGCCAGCGAAGATGACGTCCTCCATCTTGCCGCCGCGCAGGCTCTTGGCACCCTGCTCCCCCATGACCCAGGCGAGGGCGTCGACGACGTTGGACTTGCCCGAGCCGTTGGGGCCGACGATGCAGGTAATCCCGGGTTCCAGGCGCAGCGTGGTCGCCGACGCGAAGGACTTGAAGCCCTTGAGGGTCACGCTCTTGAGGTACACGCTGCTGGTGGCTTCCTGCTACGGGTGCTGGTGGTGCTCGTCGGACGGGATACGGGGCGCGCCCAGGTTACTCGGGCCGGTCGGTGGGTGGCTTGCCCGCGATCTGCTCGTGGTGGTGGATGACCTCCGCGATGATGAAGTTGAGGACCTTCTCCGCGAAGACCGGATCCAGTCCCGACTCCGCAGCCAGGCGGCGCAATCGGGCGAGTTGCAGCTCCTCCCGCCCAGGGTCGGAGGGTGCAAGCCCGAGGTCGGCCTTGAGGTGACCGACCCGCTGGGTGCAGCGGAAGCGTTCGGCCAGCAGGTAGACCAAGGCCGCGTCGAGGTTGTCGATGCTTGCGCGCAGGGCTGCCAGTTCCGGGGGCACGTCGGTCACGGGCACGAGGGTATGCCGTGCAGCCACCTGCGCGCGCCTCGGCTCCTCGGATCGTCCGCGGAGGTCATCGCTCCTTGAAGCCGACGACCCCGTCGTGAGGTTGTCCCCACTGACAGACGACCCCGGTGACCCGGCCCGGACGTCGGTGCGTGGAGGGTTGGGCGCGAAGCAACTCGACCAGGGCATCGAGGGCCTCGGTCGGGCCCTGCGCCACGATCTCGACCCGGCCGTCCTCGAGGTTGCGGGCATAGCCGACCAGCCCGAGCTCCAGCCCTCGCGACCGCGCCCACCATCGGAACCCGACTCCCTGGACGTGACCGGAGACGAAGGCCGTGAGCCGCTCAGTGGTCACCGGCATACCTCACTCGGCGAGGTACGCGGCATACGCGTCGAAGGTGTACGGCCGGCTGAGGAAGTCCTGCACGAGGTCGGCCGCGTCGCGCGAGCCGCCCGGCCGCAGCACCCGATCGCGATACCGAGCCGCCACCTCCGGGGCGAACATGTCAGCCCGGTCGAAGGCGGAGAAGAGGTCCTTGGCGATGACGAGCGACCAGGCGTAGGTGTAGTAGGCGCTCGAATACCCTTCCAAATGGCCGAAACTCGACGTGAAGTGGGTGTCGGGTAGGTAGGGGAAGAGCGAGTACTTCGTCTGAAGCGCTTGCGTGGCCTCGGTGAAGTCGGCCGGCCGCTCGGTGTGGAAGACATAGGAGATCGCGGCGTAGAACATCTGGGTGCGCTCGCGGTAGCCCTTGCCGAAGTTGTCGGCGGTGCGCATCTTGGCGACCAGGTCGGCAGGGATCGGCTCGCCGCCGAGCGTGCGCGCGAAGCCGCGTAGAACATCGGCGTCCCAGGCCCACTCTTCGAGCATCTGGCTGGGCGCCTCGACGAAATCCCACTCAGTCGCCACGCCGGAGAAGCGCACCCAGCGTTGGTCACCGCCGAGCACGTGGTGCAGCAGATGGCCGAACTCGTGGAAGAGGGTGACGACCTGGTCGTGCTCCATGAACCCACGCGGGAAGTTGCACACGAGCACGCCCTCGGGGAGCTGCCGACCGGACACCCCGGGGCGCAGGTCGAACTGGGCGGCGTGCTTGTACTTCCCCTCGCGCGGATGCAGGTCAAGGTAGATCCGGCCGAGGCGCTTCCCGGCTGCGTCACCGTCATGGACGTCGTATGCCGCGACGTCGCCGTCCCACAGCGTGGCGTCGGTCGCGGGCACGTAGCTCAGCCCGAAGAGCCGGCCGGTCACGTCGAGCAAGCCCTGGCGCACCTGGGTGAAGTCGAAGTAGGTGCGGACCAGTTGGGCGTCGACGTCGAGCTGCTCACGCCGCACGACCTCCTCGTAGAAGGCCGCGTCGGTGGTCGTGACGGCCGTGGCCTCCGGGTCGTCCTGGCGCAGCCGCGTGAGCAGCACCCCGAGGTCGCGCTCGCCCGACTCGGTCGCGGCAGCCGCGATCCGGTCGATGAACTCGGGGATGGCCGAGCCCTTCCCGATCATCTTGACGTCGGCGTCGTAGTCGGCCCAGGACGCATAACCGACCAGACCGGCCAGCTCGTGACGCAGGTCGACCAACTCGCGCAGCAGCGCGTCGTTGGCCGGCCAGGCTCGGTTGAGGAAGGCCACCCGCAGGGCGTGCCGGGTCTGGCGCACCGTGCAGAAGGTGACGACCGGGACCAAGTCGGGGTAGTCGGTCGTGACGGTGATCCGGCCGTCGGCTCCGACCGGGTGGCTGTCGAGCCAGTCCTGCGGGAGGCCATCCAGCTCGTCCGGAGTGACCGAGATCGTTTTGACGTCGTCGCGAATGTTCTTGCTGAATTCCTGCCCGACGATGAGCAGCCGTTCGTTGATCGCGCGGATGCGATCACGAGTCGCCTCGTCCTGGTCGACGCCGGCGCGCCGGAAGTCCTGCAGCGTCTTGTCCAGCAGGCGCCGCGCCGACTCGTCCAACGTCGACCCGTCGACGGCGGCGAAGATGTCGTAAAGCTCCCGGTCCAGCCCCAGGTCGGTGGTGACCTTCTGGACGTCCTGCATGGCCTGCTCGCCGCGGGTGCGGACCGCCTCCAGGGGGTGCACCTCGCTGAAGAAGGACGACACCGCAGCGACGTTGGCAAGCTCGACGCTGATGTCGTTCCACAGCTCGACGGCAGCCTGCGCGTCCTGGGGGCGCTCCTGCTTGAGGCGGGCGACGAGATCAGCAGCACGAGCCAGGCCGGTCTCGGCCTTCCGGGCCAGCCAGGGCTCCGCAGCGTCGGCGGTCGGCAAGGACAGGGGCGCGATGGAGTCACTCACGCCCGGCACTCTATGTCAGCACCCGAAGGATCCGGAGGTTGTTGCGCTCTGTCGCCCCCCTGGGGACATCCACGGAGGCGTGTCGCGTGCATTGCCACAGAGCGCGATGGTCGAAGCTGACCGGGTCCCGGGATAGGCCACCTGCATCGCCGTAGGCACTGCGTACTGGGCGTACTTCTCGGTCTCGGGAAGGAGGATCGCCAAGTTCGGCTCGGCGGTGTAGATCTCGACCAGGTACCGAACCACCGCCAGTCAACCGATCTTGACGAGCTTGCCGTTGATGCACTTATAGGTGGCGATCACGCTGCTGGTCTGCGACGGGACCTTGATGATGGCACCCTCGGTGCAGCTGCCGCCCTGCGGCTTCGGCGCGAAACCGCCACCACCGGTCACTGGCTTGGGCGCGCTCGTCGTGGCAGCCGGCTTCGTGCCGCACTTCCCGTCGTAGGACGAGCCACTGTAATCGCCGTTCGGGCAGCTGTCCTTGACCCGGGTTGGGGTCGTGCTGCTGGTCTTGGCCGGCGTCGGGGCAGGTGCCTGAGCCTGGGCCTTCGCGGGCGCAGCAGCAGACGGCGGTGCAGGCTCTGTCGTCGGCATGGTCGTGACACTCGGGCTGGCGGTCGCCGACGCCGTTGCGGCGACGCTTGGAGTGCTGGTGGCCGACGTGACAGCGAGCGTGGCGGTCGCCGTGCGCGTGGCCGAGACGGACGGGGCAGCAGGGCCGCCGCCGGCGAGCAGCCCGCCGCCGACGAGGCCGCCTATGGCGACGATGGCCGCGGCGGGCAGGGCGATGAGGGCTAGGCGCTTGCGGCTGGAGGAACGCTCCGTGGCGTTGTCGCTAGGTACCTGGTCAGACTGGGTCACAGCGTGGTTCCTTCACAAGATGTTTCGGCAAACAGTTGAGCTCGGCTCGTTGAACCCACCGTGTTGGTCGGCTACGCGACCCAACACGTGAGCCTCTCCCCAGCTCGCCCGATCGACGACCGGCGAATCGCGGAGCCAAAGACATCACCCGAACCCGAACATCTGGTCTCGGTACGTGGCGATGGATCAACGACGGATACATGACGCACAGCCGGTGCATTTATGACGCATGGTCTGTGGACAATTGCTCAACCCAGCGAAGCCAGTGTCAGAGAAGCACGCCCCTCATGGGAGACCGGCCGACGTCGCCCAACTTCGACACATTCCTACGTTCAGGCTGGACCGGAGACGTGGAGCCTCGCTCCCAGAAAAGTGGTAAGCGATGCACGCTTGGCGGGCGACCGTCTGTCGTTTCGCCAGCCCGCCTCCCTGGACTTGGGCCGCCAGGTCTGATGGCTGCGAACGCTGTCGACAGAAGGAGTCGCGACGGAACATTGGCGGTGCCGAGCTGACGGCCCAGGCATGGCCGATGGTGGTCCTGAGTCGAAGTGCAGTGTCTGGGTCCCTTGGATTGGTGGCTCCTCACCCGTTCCAAGGAAGCCGCCGACGAAGCTCCTCTACCGGAGGGCGCATGCCGCGGGTCTTCATGACCCGTACGCTCTTGAGGCGAGGGAGCTCCAGCAGCGGGCTGTAGTCCTTGTCGTCGACCACGAGGGTATGGAGGAGGATGGACTCCAATCCCGGCAGTTCGGCCAGGAAGCCGATGCTGGAGATGTGGCCATTGCGCGGAGTCATCCACTTGCCACCGAGTTCAAGGGCGCGCAGCATGCTGAGGCCGCGAAGCGGCGACGGGTCCTCGATGGTGTCGAAGCCCTCCAGCACGAGATGTTCAAGATGCTTGAGCGACCCAAGGGGTCGAAGATCGTTGACTTTCGCGGCGCCCCGCAGCTCCAGAGTCCGAAGCGCCGTCATGGCGCCGATCGGCGTGAGGTCGGCGTAGTCTCCCCACTTCACGACGAGACGATTGAGCTGAGGTTGCCCGGTCAGCGCTGCGAACAGTCGATGGGGAGTGCGCGTCGTGAATTGCAGGTCAGTGATCGATGTCGGCGACAGCAAGAGGTCCACCCACCCGTCCAGGACGCGTTTGGCACCGCTGCTGGAGTACTTCGATCCAAGTTGCGTGCAGGCCACGACGACGGCCGTCTCGCCCTTGTACTCGGCGGCCTCCGTTAGAAGAGGAGGCGTCCGGGGCGTCATGCCTGTCACGCTACAGCTGACGCAGAACGCACGGACATACCCAACTCGGCATGAGCGGGCGAGCGGGCCAGCCGCATCGAGGCGAAGCAGGCGCTGTCTCAGCCGCGGAGCAGCGGCACGGGCTGGCAGCGGGGGCAGAAGAGGCTTGAGCGGTTCATGAAGTGCTCGCGGCGGATCAGCGTGCCGCACTGCGCGCACGGCATACCCTCCTGCCCGTATGCCGTGAGCGACCGGTCGAAGTAGCCCGCCGTCATATGTTTCCCACGTTCAGATTCCGGGCACATTGAGCGGCTGCGGTGCCTGCTAGCATTGCTGTCAGGAGGTGATGGGCCCGTGAGAACCCTGACGATCCGGCAGCTGAACGACCACACGCACGCACGGCTGCGTGGTCGGGCAGCCAAGAATGGTCGATCCGTCGAGGCAGAGGTCCGTGCGATCTTGGACGCCGCAATGAATCTGCCCGAAGAGAACATCTTGCTCGCGCTGCACGGCAGCTTCGCCGAGGCTGGCGGTGTCGAGCTGGAGCTGCCAGAGCGTCGCGACGCGCCGCGGCCGGTTGACCTGTCGTGATCATCGCTGACACCAACGTCGTCTCGGAGTTCATGAAGGACACCCCAGACCCGCAGGTACTGGGGTGGGCGCAGGGCCTGGCGGCAGCAGCACTGACGATCAGCGTCGTGACCGTCGAGGAGATCGATCGCGGCCTTGGGCGACTGCCCAATGGACGCCGACGCCAAGACCTAGAGCGTCGCTGGGTCAGATTGCTAGACGCGTTCGCCGACACCATCGCCACCTACGACCTGACAGCGGCCAGAGCAACCGCCCGGATCTTGATCGAGGGTCTGGATCGCGGCCGGCCGATGTCCCTAGCCGATGCCCAGATCGCCGGTATCTGCCTCGCCCACACAGCCGCTCTGGCGACCAGAAACGTCAAGGACTTCACCCACGTGAGCGGCCTGACCTTGATCAACCCGTTCGATCATTCACCCTCGTGAAGCGCCATTCCCCAGCGCAACGGTTCAGCTCAACTCGTGGCTGAAGTGTCACCAGAGCGTCGAGACTTGGGGCTGGGATGGGCCATTACTCCTGACGAGGCAAACCTCGTCACCCCCTACACGGCTAGGAACGCTGCTGCCACCTCGCTCGGGCAACTAACGCTTGGGCCGGTCATCGACCCTTCTCGCAAACAACGGGCGTGACAGCATGCTCTGGTGAGCGGATTGCTGATTGGGAGCGGATCATCTGGACTGCGGTCGGCGGCGTGCTGGCTGTGGGGTTGCCCGATGAGGTCCGGGTCGTGGTGGGATCGCACGCTGGAGTCGGGATCGTCGACGTGACGAAGGCGGATCGGGCAATTCGGTTGCACGACAACGATTACCGCTGGTTCGACGAAGAACGCATGGCGATCCTTATCCCCGATGGACGAGGCGGACAGGAAGTGGTGGCTGCCATGGGTCTCGCAGGCGGACAACTGCCCACCAGCACCCATGACGGCTGGCGCTGCGAGAGGACGGACTTAGGCGCAACCCTGGTTCGGGACGACCAGTTGCTGAAGATCGCCGATCAAGAGGAGTTCCGCGCCTGCGGCTTCTCCCCACGGGGCTCGGTGTTCATCCTCGCGACCTCACCCAATCTGACCGTCCTGAAGCGGGATCTGGCCCTCGAACAGAAACTGTGACCCCGACCCGAGCGGGCTTTGGCAGGCCAGCGGCGTCGCACTATCCAATCCATTTCCTCCGTCTGGTCAGTCGCGCCCCTTGGGGACTCGCTGGCAGCGGGGGCAGAAGAACGACGACCGGTTCATGAAGTGCTCCCGCTGGATCGGCGTGCCGCACCGCTCACAGGGCCGGCCCTCTTGACCGTACGCCCGGAGCCGCCTGTCGAAGTACCCTGACGCGCCGTTGACATTGACGTAGAGCCGGTCGAAACTCGTGCCGCCCTGCCCCAGCGCCTCTTCCATCACCTCGCGAGCGTGGCCGAGTACGCGTCGCAGCGCCGGCCGGGTCAGCTCGGCAGACTCTCGCCCTCCGTGGATCCCGGCCCGCCAGAGCGCCTCGTCGGCATAGATGTTGCCGATCCCCGACACGATGGTCTGGTCGAGCAGCCCGCGCTTGATCGCGCTGTGGCGCGCCTTGAGCCGGGCGACGACCCGCTCCAGGTCGTACGTCGGCTCGAACGGGTCCGGCGCGATGTGCGCGATCACCTCCGGTATGCCGTCCGGCCCGGTGTCGGACAACGCCATCCCCCCGAAGGTCCGCTGGTCGACGAACCGCAGCTCCGGCCCGCCATCGCCAAACCGGAGTCGCGCGTGCAGGTGTCTTTCCGCGGGTGCGTCAGCAGGCTGCACTAACAGCTGCCCACTCATCCCGAGATGCAACAGCAGCGCGTATGCCGGGTCGGCCAGACCGTGCACACCCCCCGGCTGAGTCGACGCCAATTCCAGCCAGAGGTACTTCCCGCGCCGACGCGCAGCCGAAACCGTCGTTCCAAGCAGCCGGGTGATGAGATCATCGGCGCCCGGCAGGTGCCGACGCACGACGCGAGGACCTGAGACGACGACGGAACTGATCTCACGCCCGACGACGTGCTCGGCCAGACCCCGACGGACGGTCTCGACCTCGGGTAGTTCGGGCACGTCAGTTCAGGCTGGCGGCCTGGTCGGTGGCTGAGTCTGCCCTGCCCGACTGGGTCTGCGCTGCGACGGGCGCGGTATGCCGTGCGGTGATGCCTTGCCACGCCTCCTCGGCTGCGCGCTGCTCGGCTTCCTTCTTGCTTCGACCACTGCCGCGACCCAGGATCTCGCGCCCGACGGCGACCGAGGCCTCGAAGCTCTTCTCGTGGTCGGGTCCAGACTCGGCCAACCGGTACTCCGGAGATCCGAGCGAATGGGCCGAGCACAGCTCCTGAAGGCTGGTCTTCCAGTCCAATCCGGCCCCGAGCGAGGCCGACGTGGTCAGCAGCGGGTCGAAGAGGTGGTGGACCAGCCGCCCAGCTGCAGCCAGCCCACCAGAGAGATAGATCGTGCCGATGAGGGCTTCCATGGTGTCGGCGAGGATCGAGGCCTTGTCCCGCCCACCGGTGCTTTCCTCGCCGCGCCCCAGGTGCACATAGCTGCCGAGCTCGATGCCCCGGCCGACATCGGCCAGCGCCCGCATGTTGACCACCGACGCGCGCAGCTTGGCCAGTTGCCCCTCGGGAAGGTCGGGGTGGGCGGCATACAGGGTGTCGGTGATGACCAAACCGAGCACGGCGTCACCGAGGAACTCCAGCCGCTCGTTGTTGGGCAGCCCCCCGTTTTCGTAGGCGTACGAGCGGTGCGTCAGCGCCCGCTGCAGGATGTCCTCGTCAACGGGCATGGCAATGACACCCTGCAGGAAGTCCCGCAGGGTGTCGACAGGCTCGCCGCGCGAGCCGCCGGACACGGACATCGCCGAGCCGGCGATCAGCCCTGGTGCTCGCTGCGCTCGGCAGCGGCGTAGTAGCGACCCTTGTAGGTGCCGCAGCTCGGGCACGCCTGGTGCGCCGGGGTGGGGTTGGAGCAGCGCGGGCAGGTGGTCAGCGCGGTCGCGACAGCCTTCCAGTTCGCGCGGCGCGAACGGGTGTTGGAGCGCGACATCTTCCGCTTCGGAACGGCCACGTCAGGTCCTTCTCTCTTCTTCGCTCTGGTCCGGCCGGTCTGAACGCAGAGTGTTCAGCGCCGCCCATCGGGGGTCGATCACGTCGTGCCGGTGGTCGGGGTCGGCCGCCAGCGGCGCTCCACACTCGGAGCACAACCCTGGGCAGTCGGCACGACATACCGGTTGGAACGGCAGCATCGGCACCACCGTGTCCCGGAGCACGGGTTCGAGGTCGATCAAGTCGCCCACGAGCTCGTACACCTCGTCCTCGTCCGCGTCGGCGTCCACCTCACGGTGGTGCGCCGCCCGATCGGCATACGCGAACAACTCCTGAAAGGTCGCCTCCACAGGGAGGGTGACCGGGTCCAGGCATCGCACGCATGCGCCGCCGGCCGTGGCACGGACCGAACCCGAGACGAGCACGCCCTCGGAGACGGACTCCAACCGCACGACCAAGTCGACCGGCGAACCGGTCGGCACGGCGATGATGTCAGTGCCCAACTCCTCCGGCGCTTCCACCCGACGGGTGACCTCCTGCATCGAGCCAGGGCGCCGACTGAGTTCCCGGGTGTCGAACACCAGGGGGGCGCGAGGATCGAGGCGAGTCATGTCTTCCGGCAGAGTCGAAGCAGCGTCGAAGGTTCGGCCCCGCCCAGGACGGACAGAGACCGACGTCAAAGCCTAGCCGACCCTGCCGTCGGCTCCCAAAAGCGGCCGAGCCCGCAGGGCTGGTATGCCGGGTCAGCTCCGGTCGCGCAGGGCCGCGAGGACGACGTCGGGGACCAGCCCGGTGATGTCGCCGCCGAGCGAATGCACTTCCTTGACCAGCGAGGACGACACATGCTCGTATGCCGGGTTGCCAGGCAGAAAGACCGTCTCGATGCCGGTGAGGTGACGGTTCATCAAGGCCATCGGCAGCTCGTAGGCGAAGTCGGTGCTGCTACGCAGTCCCTTGAGGATGGCGTCGACCTCCAGGTCTCGGCATACGTCGACCAGCAGCCGCCCCGCGAAGGCTTCGACGCGGACCCGGTCGGACACCTCTCCCGCGGGCAACGACTGCCGGATCAGCTCGATCCGGCGCTCGACCGGGAAGGTGCCGCTCTTGGCGGGGTTGTGCAGCACCGCGACGATGACCTCGTCGTAGATCGCCGCAGCTCGGGTGATGACATCGAGGTGCCCGCTGGTGATCGGGTCGTAGGACCCCGGGCACAGGCACCGCCGCGGCATACCGACCGGCGAGGACGAGGACGAGGACGAAGGCTGCGACACGCGCGTCACGCTACCTCGTCGGGTCCGGGGGCGTCCGCGAACCACACCTTGGTCTCGCCGTAGCGACGCTCCCCCGCCTCGGCCAATCCGACCGGCCACATCGGCTGGGGGCTGCGCGAAGACCGCTCGACGACGACGAGGGCATCGGCGGCCAGCCAGCCATGGGCGACCAGGAGCGCGAGCACGTCGCCCAGCCGGTCTTCGGCCAGGTCGTAGGGCGGGTCGAGGAAGACCAGGTCGACCGGGTATGCCGTCCCGCCCAGCAGCGCCTTCTCGACACTTTCACTGCGGACCTCGACGACCGACGACCAGCCCAGCGCCTGCGCATTGCTGCGGGCCACGGCGGCGGCAGCTCGGTCGGACTCCACCAGCAGGGCCCGCGCGGCACCCCGGCTCATCGCTTCCAGCGCGAGGGCGCCGGACCCGGCATACAGGTCGAGGACTCGCGCTCCGGCTAGCACGTCCAGGTGGTCAAGCCGAGAAAACAGCGCCTCCCTGACCCGGTCTGAGGTGGGGCGAGTGTCTGATCCGGCGGGGGTGCGTAGCCGCCGTCCGCCCGCACTCCCACTGACGATCCGCGTCATCTAGCCACGCTCCAGGTAGGCCGCCTGTTCGGCATCCACCCGCAGTCGCACTCGGGCCGCGAGGTCGGCGTGCTCCGGCGCAGTGAGGCGGGGGTCCGCTTCCAGGATGCCACTGGCGTCCTCACGCGCTTGGACGATGAGGTCCTCGTCATGCCGGTCCCCCATCCGCAGGTGACGGATCGACGTGCCGCGACCGCTTTGCCGGGCCCCGAGGACATCGCCCTCCCGGCGCAATTGCAGGTCGCGACGGGCCAACTCGAAACCGTCACCCGTAGCCGCGAGTGCCTCCAACCGAGCCCGCGAGAGGGCGCTCTCGGAGTCGGTGAGCAGCAGGCAGAGCCCCTTGACCGACCCTCGCCCCACCCGACCGCGCAATTGGTGCAACTGGGAGATGCCAAACCGGTCGGCGTCGAGGACGACCATCGTCGAGGCATTGGGCACGTCGACCCCGACCTCGATGACCGTCGTCGCGACCAGCAGGTCCAGGCGCCCGGCGGTGAAATCGCGCATGACCTGATCCTTGACCTCCGCTTCCAGGCGGCCGTGCAGGATTCCGATCCGGACTCCGGCGAGGACCGGATCTGCGCGCAGGGCCTCGGCCACGGCATACACCTGGGCGGACTCGCGGGCCGCACCCTCCCCATCACCGCCGCTGTCCCCATCCAGGTCCTCGTCGGGATCCCAAGTGGCGTCCTCATCGGTGCTGTCCTTGGTCAGCGCGCTGCCGTCGCCGGGTTCGCCGATCTTGGGACAGACGACGTAGACCTGGTGCCCGCGCGCGACCTCCTCGGCGACCCGGCTCCACGTGCGTGCCACCCAGGTGGGTTTGGCCGCATCGACGACGTGGGTGTCGATCGGTGATCGACCGGCCGGCAACTCGGCCAGCGTGACGGTCTCCATGTCGCCGAACACCGTCATCGCCACCGTGCGCGGGATGGGCGTGGCAGTCATGACCAGCACGTGCGGTGGAGTGCGGCCCTTCTCGCGCAGCGCGTCGCGCTGCTCGACCCCGAAGCGGTGCTGTTCGTCGACGACGACGAGGGCGAGGTCGGCGAAGGTCACGTGCTTCTGGATCAGCGCATGGGTGCCGATGACGATGCCGGCGGCTCCCGACTCGACATCGGCCAGGGCGCGGCGGCGTGCCGCGGCCGATTGGCTGCCGGTCAGCAGGGCGACGCTGGTGCCGATCTCGCTGCCCCCGAGCATCCCGCCGGCGGCGAGGTCGCCCAGCAAGGCATGGATCGAACGCAGGTGCTGGGCCGCCAACACCTCGGTCGGAGCCAGCAAGGCCGCCTGCCCACCGGCATCGATCGCGGCGAGCATGGCCCGCAGGGCGACGACGGTCTTGCCCGAGCCCACCTCGCCCTGCAACAGTCGGTGCATCGGGCGGTCGCGCGCCAGGTCGGCCGCGAGGAGCTCCCCGACCTCGCGCTGCCCGGCGGTGAGGTCGAAGGGCAACCTGGCGTCGAAGGCCGCCAGCAGCCCGCCGATCCGCGGCAGCCGGGGCGTGGACGGGACGGCGGCCGCGGCCAGCCGACGTTGGCCCAGGACCACCTGCAGGACCAGCGCCTCGTCATAGCGCAGCCGCTCCATGGCCGCGGCGAGGTCGGCATCGATCGGGGGGTGGTGCAGCGTGCGAAAGGCCTCTCCACGGGTCAACAGTCCGCGCCGCCGACGCAGCGCCTCCGGCACCGGTTCGCGAATCCGGTCGACCAACCCGAGTGCGGTTTCCATCGCGGTGCGCACCGCGAGCGATCCGACCTTGCCGGTGCTCGAATAGACCGGCACGAGATGCGTGGAGAGGTATGCCGTGGCCTCCTCCACCTGGTCGTCGCCGATGAGCTGGTATTCCGGATGGGCCAGCTGCAGCCTCGCTCCATAGCGAGTGACCGTGCCGGTGAAGACCCCGAGCACGCCGGGCACCAACCGGGCCTTGTGCGGATGCGGCCGGAAGAAGGTGAGGTCGAGGGTGCTGCGCCCATCGCCGATGACCACAGTGAGCAACTGCCCGCGGCGCCGGGCCATCGGCCGGGTCGCAGCCGACTGCACCCGGGCGACGATCGTCGTCTCCTCCCCCTCGATCACCTCGGCCAGATCGGTCGGTTCGTAGGGCTTGAGATAACGCCGCGGGAGGAACTCGAAGAGGTCGGCGACGGTGCGGATGCCCTTGTTCTTCTCCAGGGGCTCGCCAAACCGCTTGCCGAAGACCCGGGTGACGAGGGTGTCCTCGCTGAACTGCGAGAGCGTCGCGGTCACGTCACTCCACGCCGACGAGCAAGGGGTAGAGCGGTTGCCCTCCCTCGATGACCGAGACCTCGAGGTCGGGATGCCGCTCGCGCGCAGCCTCGGCGACGTAGCTGGCCAAGTCCTCCGGTGCCGTCGCTCCACTGACGAGGGTGAGCAGTTCCCCGCCATCGGCGAGCAGGGTGAGTGCCACCTCGCGACCGACAGCGCTCACGTCCTGGCCGATCACCGCGATGGCCCCACTGACGAACCCGAGAACGTCGCCGGGACGGCATACCCCGACGGGGGTGTCGGCCTCCTTGGAGGCGACGGAGACCGCCCCGTGGCGGGTCGCCGCGATGGCGTCGGTCATCGCCGCGACCGTGGCCTCCAGATCGTCACCCGGATCGAGGACGGCCAGCGCGGCAATTCCTTGCACGGCGGTCGTGCTCTCGATGACTGTGGCCGCGATGCCCGACTCGGCCGCGACCGCGGCCGCCGTGGCAGCCGCCAGTCGGGTGTCACCGTCGTTGGGCAGCACGAGCACGCGGCGAGCCCCCGTGGCCCGGATCGCGTCGAGGATGCGCCCGGCGGACGCCCGGTCGCCGGGACCACTGGTGAGCACCTCGGCACCGGCCGAGCGGAAGACCTCAGCCAACCCAGGACCGGGCGCGCACGCCACGACGGCCGGGGCATCGGGATCGCTGCCGTGCTGACCGGCGTGGGCGATCTGGTCGCCGAAATGGGTGATCGAGATCCGGTGCGGCCGTCCGGCCTCGATTCCGGCCTCGATCGCGGCGCCTGGGTCATCGACGTGAACGTGGACATTCCACGTGTCATCGCCCCCGACCACCAGGAGGGAGTCACCGAGGCCGGACAGCCGCTCGCGTAGCACCTCGACCTGCTCTTGATCGGTGTCCGACAGCAGATACATGACTTCGTATGCCGGTCCAGCCGGCGCCTGGGCATCCTCCGCTTCACGACCGGTCACCGGCGGACGGGTGGGCCGCTCAGTCGCCGAGCTGGGATGTCCCTCGTGGAAGGTCTCGGCCCGGGTCCATCCGGCCCGCCGATGGAAGGGGTCAACGGCCTCGACATCGCCGTCCTCGCCGCTGACCACCCGGTGCAGCGCCTCCAGCAAGAGCACATAGCCGGCGCCGCCCGCATCGACCACCCCGGCGCGGGCCAGCACCGGCAATTGATCGGGGGTAGCCGCCAATGCCTCGTGTGCCGCGTCGACGGCAGCCCGGACGACCGAGGCCAACGTGGCCCCCACGCCGGTCGCGGCGGCCATGGCGGCCTGGGCCGTGGCGCGCGAGACGCTGAGGATGGTGCCCATCCGCGGGTCGGTGACCGCCTTCCAGGCGTGCTCGTCGGCCCGATGCAGGGCAGCAGCCAATCCAGCAGCGTCGAGGGTGCCGGATCCACTGACGTGGACGTGTTCGGCCATGCCCCGGAAGAGTTGGCTGAGGATGACTCCGGAGTTGCCGCGGGCGGTGAGCAGCATGGCCCGGGAGGTCTCGCGGCACATCGCCGCCAGGTCGGCGAGGCCACCGAAGCCGAGACCCGATAGGGCCGACCGGGTGGCATCGAGGGCGGCGTCGAGGGTGAGATAGAGGTTAGTGCCGGTGTCGCCGTCGGGCACCGGGAAGACATTGAGCGCGTCGATCTCGGCCCGGGCGTTGGCGAACGAGGAGCGCGCCAGCGCTGCCCAGCGCAGGAAGGCGCTGGCGTCCAAGACGGCGAGGGGCAGGCGGGGCGGTGTGGTCACGGCATACCTCCTGCGGTTGATCGAGCTCGACGAGATCGGCAGGCTACCCTCGGGCCCGAGCCCAACGGTCCAACGGCCCTAGAGCACAGCGCGCGAGTGGGTGGCGCAGGGTTCAGCGTAGCCAGCCCCACCGACACCGGAGGCTGCGGCACGGCACGTTTTGGAGTGCAACCCCGGGCTCGGCTATTCTGTACCGGTTGCCTGCTCGCTGGGGCGGCGTCGACCTCTGATTGGGGTCGTCCGCTCTCGGCACTCGACCAGGCCAGCACCCTGAACCATCCGCCGACCTCGTCGGCGCCCATTTCGAACGTGTAGGAGATCACCCGTGGCTGCCACCTGCGATGTCTGCGGCAAGGGACCGGGCTTCGGTCACAACATCTCGCACTCGCACCGTCGCACCAAGCGCCGTTGGAACCCCAACATCCAGCGCGTCAAGGCGATCGTCAACGGTGTGACCCCCAAGCGGGTCAACGTGTGCACCTCGTGCCTCAAGGCTGGCAAGGTCGCGCGCTGACCGCCTGTTGACCCTGTGGCGGGTTTCGTGCCGCCACGAGAAAGGGCCGGTATCCCTCCGCGGATACCGGCCCTTCTCACTGTCCCGGTGACACTCAAGCCGCTCCGGTGAGCAGGTAGTTCACGACGTCGGCCGCGGTATAGCCGCCCCCCGGGGCAGCCCCGGTCAGCGAGACGACCCCGCTGAGGTCGGTGCCGGACGTCACCAATGGCGGCTCGACGACCCCACCCGGACGCACTTGGCCCAGACCGGCGCTAGCCAGTAGCGCATTGCACAGGCAGACCCGGCCGGTCCGGTTGATCTCACGGCCCCCCTTGCGTAGGTAGGCGGTCTCCGGCTCGGCCGGGCAGCGGAAGTCCACCTCACCCTTTCCGGACAGGTATGCCGTGCGCAGCACCCCGAGGTCGCACACCGACTTGCGCGCACTGGAGATCGAGGGGTCGGACAGCGTGTCCGGCACCTGGGCTACTCGGAACGGGAAGCCGGTCGGCGAGGCCCGCCAGTCCGAGCGGACGACGAGGTCACCCGAGCCGGCCAGGGTGCGGACCTGGGCCTTGATGCTGGGCGTGAAGCCCGACTCGTCGCAGAAGGCGAAGGTGGTGCCGACCTGGACACCAGTGGCGCCCAGTGCCAGGGCCGAGCGCAGGCCTTCAGGGGTCCCGTACCCACCGGCCAGCCACACCGGCAGGCCGAGGGCGAGGATGGCGGGCAGGTCGACTTCGTCGCGCTCGTCGTAGATCGGCTGGCCGTAGTCGTCCTCGCGGTGTGGTCCGCGCGGCGGGGCGTTGTGACCGCCGGCGATCTCCCCCTCGATGACGAAGCCATCCGGCCTCGTGGCGGGGTCCTGAGCCAAACCTCGCGCGAGATCGGTCGACGCGACGACGGCGAGCACCTGCGGACGGGCACACGCGACGGTGGTGTCTGGCAGAACAGCCTTGGGAGAGAACGGCATACGGCCGAAGCCATCGCTGGACCGCGCTCCCATGACCCGCACGTCGATGGTGACGTCCTCGTGTCGAGCCAAGCCGGTCACCAGCGCCGGGATCTCACCCGGATTGCCGGCCCCGACCAGCACTGCATCCACGCCCGCCAAGATTGCCCCGTAAACCGTTGCGGGCAAAGGAAGTTCGATCTTGCGCAGGACGTTGAGGCCAACCGTGCCAGCGTGCCCCTCCTTAGCCAGCCACACCTCGCAGAACGCCGCGGCGACGGTGAGTTCCACCAGTCGGGCAGCAGACGCGAGGGTATGCCGTGGCACCGGACGGTACTTCTCCCCCACCGGGCGACCACCGGGGATGAAGTAGGCGTCGAGGATCCACGCCGCGATGCGTTGGTCGGGGAAGGCGGCCAAGGCCCGGCGCATGTCCCCGTCGGGGTCGCCGTCCTGCAGCCGGCGGGCCAGGACAACGTCGATCGCGGTGCCCGACACCACGCCGAGTTGGCCGGAGCGGGAGACGGCGCGGGCCAGCCTCCAGCCCGAAACACCCACCCCCATACCGCCCTGGATGATGCGTGGTCGCAGCGAACCGTGTGGAGACGTCGTTGCGACGGAGGAGTCTGCGGGCAGCACGGATCGAGCGCTCATGGCGCGGCTCTTTCGACGGTGGGGAGCAGCTAAGCTACGCTTGCGTAGGTTACGCTACCGTAAGTTTCCGCTATGCGCGAGCGCCACGCCCGAAGTGATCCCAGCCCCGCACCGGGGTCGTCTCGCCATCGAGGGTGAGTCCGTCGCCACGGCATACGGAGCCGATGACCCGCCACCCCGCCGGAGGTTGGCCCGGGAAGGTCGCCAGCAGGGAGTGCTCCTCCCCTCCCCCCAGAACGCACTCCCACGCGGCGTCTTCACCGACATAGGGCTCCAATGCGTCGGCATCGACCCCCAACGCTGCGCGGGACAGGTCGATGCGCACCCCACTGGCGCGCGCGACGCGGAGCCCGTCGCGGACCAGCCCGTCGGACAGGTCGAGCATGGCCGTGGCTCCGGCTCGGGCCGCCTCCGGGCCGGCCGACAAGGGCGGATCGGGACGACGATGAGCCGTGACGAGGTGCGGAGCCGCCTCAGCTCGACCGTCGGTGAGCAGGAGCAGACCCGCCGCCGACCGACCCAGCGACCCACGCACCGCGACGCGATTGCCCACGCAGGCCCCGCTGCGCAGCACAGGGCCGGCCTGGGTCACCTCGCCCAGCGCTGTGATCGACACGACCACGGTGCCGGCCGGCGCTGACGATAGGTCGCCTCCGAGAACGGGAACCGCGGCACCTCGGGCGCCCTGGGCGACGCCGTCGGCGAACCCTTCCACCCACTCCAGCGTGGTGACTGGGTCGGCTACGAGCGTGACGACGATGCCTGTCGGCACCGCCCCCATGGCAGCCACGTCGGCGAGGTTCTGGGCCACCAGCTTGAACCCGACGTCCTGCGGCGAGGACCAGTCGTCCCGCCAGTCGCGGCCCCGGACCATGGTGTCGGTCGTGACGACGGTCTGCCCACGAGTGCGCAACACGGCTGCGTCGTCGCCTGGTCCGACGAGCACCTCCTCGGTGTCGTCCCCGCGCATGAGCGGCAAGATGCGAGCCAACACGGCATCCTCATCGACCTCGGCGAGAGTGGGCCCCTGAGGTGGGGCCGAGGCTGCTGCGGTCACGGGCACCTCGCGGTCGGCTGGGACGAATGGGTCACCGGCACGGTAGCGTCTCCCGTAGACGGGTCGACACACGTCCGATCCGGAAGTCGGGGCTCTGCTCCGCGCCAACCCGTCCAGAAGCGAAGGAGTCCCGTGGTCCAGGCATTCATCCTGATCCAGACCGAAGTCGGCAAGGCCGCCACCGTGGCCGAGGCCATCCGCACTGTCGCCGGCGTCACGTCCGCCGAAGACGTCACCGGGCCCTACGACGTCATCGCCCGGGTCGAGGCCCACAGCGTCGACGAGTTGGGCAAGCTCGTCATCGCCCGCATCCAGGACGTCCAGGGCATCACCCGCACCCTGACGTGCACCGTCGTCCACGTCTGACCGGGGGCCCGCACACCCCCGCCAGGCAGGTCGCGACCGCGTGGGCCGATCCGGCCGCGCGGTCGCGGTGCGTCGGGGCGGCTCTCGGGCTCGGCTCCGCCCTGCTGTATGCCGTGTCGCTCACCGCCTGCTCCACCCCGGCCGTGTCGGTCACCCTGCCCGACGCGGCGACCGACCCTGCCTGTACGGCTCTCGTCGACCGCTGGCCGCAGGAGGTCTCCGGCCTGACCTCCCGCCCAGTGTCGGTGAGCTCCCCGGCCGCGCGAGCGTGGGGTGACCCTGCGGTGATCGCGATCTGCGGCTACCCAGCCCCCGCCCCCAGCACGGCCGAATGCGTGGCTGTCGACGGCGTGGATTGGGTGATCCAGCGCCGCAGCGACGGCGTGCAATTCACGACCTACGGACGCAGCCCGGCCATGGACGTGCTCGTGCCATCCCGCTACTCCCCGGAACCACTGCTGCTGCCGGCCTTCGCCGCAGCCGCCCGATCGTTACCGGAGACCGGCCGACACTGCAGTTGATCCCTCAGCGCAGGCCGGTGCGGCGGTGCTGGGCCAACCAGATGAGTTCGCCCACGAGGTCGTGGTAGCTCAGACCGGTCTCGGCCCACATCCGGGGATACATCGAATGCGGGGTGAACCCCGGCATGGTGTTGATCTCGTTAATGAGCACTCGGCCGTCATTGGTGTAGAAGCAATCGACCCGGGCCAATCCCTCGCATCCGAGCGCCACGAACGCTTCGGCCGCGAGTCGGCGCACTTCGTCGGAGATCTCGTCAGGCACGTCTGCGGGGCACACCAACCGCACGTCGTTCTCGGCGAGGTATTTGGCCTCGAAGTCGTAGAACTCGTGACCCTGCACCACCGCGATCTCGCCAACCTCGGAGGTGCGCGGGGCGTCCGTGTCGCGTCCTTCCAGCACCGCACACTCGATCTCGCGCCCGAAGATGGCCGCCTCGACGATGACCTTGGGATCGTGTTCCCGCGCGGCCTCGATGGCGTCCTGAAGGTCATCAGGGTCGTTGACCCGGGTAATGCCCATGCTCGACCCGGCGCGGGCCGGCTTGACGAAGACGGGGAACCCGAGCGAGTGCACCGCGTCCATTGCCGCCGCCGGATCGGCGCGCCAGGCGCGGTCGGTGATGACGGCATACGGGCCGATAGGCAGTCCGTGACCGGCGAAGATGACCTTCATGTAGTGCTTGTCCATGCCGGCCGCCGACGCGAGCACGCCGGAGCCCACATAGCGGACGTCGGACAGGTCGAGCATCCCCTGGACCGTGCCGTCCTCGCCCCACGGCCCGTGCAGCACCGGGAAGACGACGTCGACCTCGCCGAGCTCGCGCACGACGTCGGCTTGGTCGAGCGCCCGCAGGGTCCGGTCGGTGGTGGCCAGCGGGGCCACGATGGCATCCCCTGACCCATCGACCTCCGGCACGTGCTCACGTCGCAATTCGAGGGCCTGCGGGTCGTCGGGCACGAGGACCCAGCGGCCGTCCCGGGCGATGCCGATCGGTACGACGTCATATGCCTCGCGATCGATCGCCCGCAGGACGCTCGCCGCGCTCGAACACGACACGGCGTGCTCGGAAGACCGGCCTCCGAAGAGGATCGCGATGCGGGGCTTGCGCGGGCGTTCAGCGCGGGGTTGCGTGCAGGGTTGGGTGCTCATCGGGTTTGACACTAGCGCGGCCACCCGGGAGCAGCCGCATAGGCTGGCCGGGTGGATGCCTCCCCCGAGTCCCCCGCCCCCGCAGCCGCCCCTGCTGCCCCGCAGCCACGCTCCCTCGCGACGGTCGTCGTGAGTGCCGGGCGGCCCGCTCCCCTGCCGGGCGCCCCGGTCAACGTCCCGATCGAGCTATCGAGCACGTATGCCGTGCGCCCGGACGCCATCGGCTACGGACGGGCCGAGAACGCCACCTGGACCGCCTTCGAGGACGCCCTGGGGGCCCTGGAGGGCGGCCGTGCCCTGGTCTTTGCTTCAGGCATGGCCGCCATCGACGCCGCATTGCGGGTCGCCCCCGGCAACCTGCCGTTGGTCGCCCCGACGACTCCTTACAACACCACCTCCGCCCTGTTGGAAGAGCGCGCCGCAGCGGGGGGTGAGGTGCGACGAGTGGCGATCGACGACACCGCCGCGGTCATCGCTGCGCTCGACGGTGCCGGCGCGATCTGGCTGGAGTCGCCCACCAACCCGCTCATGCAGGTCGCCGACCTCGCGGCCATCATCCCTGCGGCCAAGGCCCGCGGACTGGTCGTCATCTGCGACAACACCTTCGCGACACCCCTGCTGCAACGGCCGCTCGAGCTCGGGGCCGATCTGGTCGTCCATTCCGTGACGAAGTACCTCTCCGGCCACTCCGATGTGCTGTTGGGGGCGGTCGTCTCGGCTCCGGCGGCACGTGAGTTGCGCGAGCAGGTGCTCACCCACCGGACCCGCCGCGGCGCTATCGCCGGCCCGATGGAGACCTGGCTGGCCCTACGCGGGTTGCGCACCCTCGACGTGCGGCTGCGACGGGCCTGCGACAACGCGGCATACCTCGCGCAGCGGCTCGCCGACCACCCCGCGGTATGCCGGGTCCGTTACCCCGGGTGGGGCGCGATGCTCGCGATCGACGTCGTCGGTGGGCACGCTGAAGCGGACCGGGTCGTCGCGGCCACCCGGCTGTGGCTGGGCGCCACGAGCCTCGGCGGGGTGGAATCGCTCATCGAACGCCGCCGCCGCTATCCCGGCGAGTCCGACCTCGTGCCCGAGTCGCTGCTGCGCCTGTCGGTTGGGATCGAGGACCCGGCCGACCTCTGGGCCGATCTGAACGATGCCTTGGCTGCCGCGCTGACCTGACCCGCGTCGACGCCGCGCGTGCGCGAGGCGAGCGGGACGGCATACCCGATGTCGCTAGCGATCCGTCAGCTGCGCTCGTGCTTGCGGCTGCGCGACATGAGCAGATCGACGAGCTCCTCCGGGGTGCGCTCACCGTCGATGACCGAGGTGACCGCCTCGGCGATCGGCATCTCCACGTCGTTGGTGCGCGCGAGATCGAGCACCGAATGGCAAGACTTGACGCCCTCGGCGGTCTGCCGGGTGACCGCAATGACTTCGTCGACAGACAGGCCCTTGCCGAGGTTTTCGCCGAAGGTGCGGTTGCGCGACAAGGGCGACATGCAGGTGGCGATGAGGTCGCCCACGCCGGCCAGGCCGAGGAAGGTGCCCGGGTCGGCTCCGACCCGGACCCCCAGGCGGGCCGTCTCGGCCAGGCCACGGGTGATGATCGACGCCTTGGTGTTGTCGCCCATCCCCATGCCCTCGGCCATCCCGACCGCGAGCGCGACGACGTTCTTGACTGCCCCGCCGAGTTCGGTGCCGACGACGTCGGTGTTCGTGTAAGGACGGAAATAGCCGGTCATGCAGGCCGCGGCGACCCGGTCAGCCGTGTCGTGGTCGCGGCAGGCGACGACGCTGGCGGCTGGCTGCCGGTTGGCGATCTCACGGGCCAGGTTGGGTCCTGACACGACGACTACCTGGTCCCAGGGCACCTGTCCGACCTCGTGGATGACCTCGCTCATCCGCTTGGTGGTGCCGAGCTCGACGCCCTTCATCAGGCTGACCACGGCGGCGCTCGAAGGGAGGAGCGACGCCCACTGCTTGAGGTTGGCCCGCAGCGTCTGGGAGGGGACGGCCAGCACGACGATCTCGGCATCCTGCAGCGCCTCGGCCGGATCGGCGGTCGCGCTGATGCCGTCGGGCAAGTCGATCCCGGGCAGGTAGTCGGTGTTGCACCCCGCGTTGATCTGGGCCACCGATTCGGGGCGGCGGCCCCACATCCGGACCGTGGTCCCGGCATCGGCGAGGGTGGCTGCGAAGGCGGTGCCCCAGCTGCCGGTGCCCATCACGGCTGCGCGTGTCATGTGCCCTCCTTGTTGGGGTTGCCGATTTCTGGGACGCCGTGCTCGCGCGGATCGAAGCGTCGCTCGGGCGCCGATTCGCCGCGCAACTGTTCCAGCAGCGTCGTCACCGCCGCCATGATGCGCTCAGTGGCCTCGCGCAGCAGTTCGGCATCCATCGGCCGGTCCCGCAGGTCGTCAAGGTCGACCGGCGGGCCCGCCACGACGTGAACGGTCTTGCGCGGCCACAGATGCACAGACTTCTCGTAGGTGCCGAGCACCTCCTGGGCGCCCCACTGCGCGATGGGGATGACCGGCCGCCCGGTCTGCAGCGCCAGCCGCGCGGCGCCGGTCTTGCCCCGCATCGGCCATTGCCGGGGGTCCCGAGTCAAGGTCCCCTCGGGGAAGATGACGACCGTCTTGCCCTCGTGCACGGCGTCGACCGCCGCACGATAGGCCCCGGCAGCCTGCCCGGTGCCTCGGTAGACCGGGATCTGCCCCGACCACTTCACCAGCTTGCCGAGGACCGGGATGCGAAAGACCGCTTCCTTGCCGAGGAAGAACGGCGGGAAACCGCTGTCGTAGAGGAAGAGCGCGACGACGAACGGGTCGAAGTAGGACATGTGGTTGGGTGCGGCGATCCAGCCGCCGTCCTTGGGGAGGTGCTGCATGCCGTGCCAGTCCCGCTTCGTGAGCAGCAGCAGCAGCGGCCGAAGGATGAGCACGACAAACCGGTATGCCGGGGGCAGTCGTCGGTGGGTCACGCCAGCTCTCCTTCGTTGTCGCCCGTATCCTCGCCGCAATCGCTGCTGGTGTCGAGGGACGGACCAGGCCGGGCGCCTCCGCTGCTGGGGAGGCGCGCCGGCCCGGATACGCTGCGGATCAGCCCTTCTTTGAGGACTTCTTGCCCTTACCGTCCGCCTTCTTCGGCGCCTTCTTGTCCGCCTTGGCGGGTGCAGCCTTAGCGGGCGCAGCCTTAGCGGGCGCAGCCTTGGCCGGCGCAGCCTTAGCGGGCGCAGCCTTAGCGGGCGCAGCCTTCGCGGGCGCAGCCTTAGCGGGCGCAGCCTTAGCGGGCGCAGCCTTAGCGGGCGCAGCCTTCGCGGGCGCAGCCTTGGCCGGCGCAGCCTTCGCGGGCGCTGCCGGAGCCGCCGTCCGGGCGACGGTGCCGGCCGATGCGCGGCCGACAACCGGGGTGCGGGTCAGCTTGCGGGGGTCGGCCACCACGGCGCGGAAGGAGGTGCCCGGACGGAAGCGCGGCACCGTGGTCTTCCTGATCCGGACTTCTTCGCCAGTGCGCGGATTGCGTCCGGTACGAGCACCACGCTCGACCTTCTGGAAAGTGCCGAACCCGGTGATCGACACACGACCGCCGCGTGCGACCTCACGAATGATGGTCTCCAGGACCGCTTCCAATGCGTCGTGCGCGAGCTTCCTGCTGCCCAGCTTGCTCTCCAGAGCAAGGGCGAGTTCTGCCTTGTTCACCGTGCCTCCGCGGGTCTAGCCGCTGGCTGGATGCCAGGGGATGTGGGCCACGAACCGTGACGTTCGTCAGGGATGAACGTTAGGGGTTGGCGACACCGCGAGTCCATCATTTGTTGATCTGATTTTCGTTGTGCCGCACGGACTTTGCCCCATCTAGTCCACCAGCTACGCCTGCACAGCGCTTCGTCACGCCGCCGAGGCGACGAATATCACTGCGTGACAGGCTTGTACGACGACCGCCCGGCCTCGAACTCGGCGACCAGGTCGGCATGCCGCAACGTGAGGCCGATGTCGTCCAACCCCTCCATGAGGCGCCACCGGGTGTAGTCGTCGACCTCGAATGCCACGACAATGTCGCCAGCGGTGACGGTGCGCGAGGCAAGATCGACGGTGAGCTGTGCTCCCGGCTCATTCTCGAGGTACTTCCAGATGAGCTCGATGTCGTCCTGCGGCACGACCGCGGTGAGCAATCCCTGCTTGCCGCTGTTTCCGCGGAAGATGTCGGCGAAACGCGAGGACAACACCGCGCGGAACCCATAGTTCATCAGGGCCCAGACGGCATGCTCGCGGGAGGAGCCCGTCCCAAAGTCCGGACCGGCGACGAGCACCGACCCATCGGCATACCGGGGGTTGTTGAGCACGAAGCTGGTGTCCTCGCGCCAGGCCGCGAAGAGCCCGTCCTCGAAGCCGTCCCGGCTGACCCGCTTGAGGTAGACGGCCGGGATGATCTGGTCGGTGTCGACATTGCTGCGGCGCAACGGAACTCCGACGCCGGTGTGGGTCACGAAGCTGTCCATGATCGACTCCTCACAGGTCTGCCGGCGAGGACAACGTCCCCCGCACAGCGGTAGCAGCGGCGACGAGCGGGCTCACCAGGTGGGTGCGGCCCCCCGGGCCCTGGCGTCCCTCGAAGTTGCGGTTGGAGGTCGACGCGCTGCGCTCCTGCGGGGCGAGCTTGTCGGGATTCATGGCCAGGCACATCGAGCAGCCCGGCAGTCGCCACTCGGCGCCGGCCGCGAGGAACACCTCGTGCAGCCCCTCCGCCTCAGCCTGCTCGCGCACGCGCGCCGAACCGGGAACGATAAGCGCTCGCACCCCCTCGGCAACCTGGCGGCCCCGCAGCACCTCGGCCGCGGCCCGCAAGTCTTCGATCCGCCCGTTGGTGCACGACCCCACGAAGACCGTGTCAACAGCGATGTCTCGCAACGGCATACCGGCCTGCAAGCCCATGTAGTCCAATGCCTTCTGCGCAGCGAGGCGTTCGTTCTCATCGACGATGGCCGCCGGATCCGGCACGGTGGCTGACAGCGGCAGCCCCTGCCCCGGGTTGGTGCCCCAGGTCACGTAGGGCGACAGCGAGGCCGCGTCGATCAGGACCTCGGCGTCGAAGACGGCGTCGTCGTCGGTGCGCAAGCGGCGCCAATCGGCCACCGCCGCCTCCCAATCCGCACCCGTCGGGGTGTGGTCACGGCCCTGGAGATAGGCGAAGGTCGTCTCGTCCGGCGCGATCATGCCGGCCCGGGCACCCGCCTCGATCGACATATTGCAGACCGTCATCCGACCTTCCATGGAGAGCGCCTCGATCGCGCTCCCCCGGAACTCGATGACATAGCCCTGACCACCACCAGTACCAATCCGAGCAATGACGGCTAAGACGATGTCCTTCGCCGTGACACCCGAGGGCAGCTCACCATCGACCGTGACCGCCATGGTCCGGAACGGCTTGAGCGGCAGCGTCTGGGTCGCGAGCACGTGCTCGACTTCGGAGGTGCCGATGCCGAAAGCCAGCGCACCGAAGGCGCCGTGCGTCGAGGTGTGGCTGTCGCCGCACACAATCGTCATGCCGGGTTGGGTGAGGCCGAGCTGCGGACCCACGACGTGGACAATCCCCTGTTCCGGGTCGCCCATCGGGAAGTTCGGGACGCCGAACTCGGCGCAGTTGCGCCGCAAGGTCTGCACCTGGGTCAGGCTGACCGGGTCAGTGATGGGGCCAGGCGTCGTGGGGACGTTGTGGTCCTCGGTGGCAAGCGTGAGGTCGGGCCGGCGGACCGTGCGGCCCTCCAGGCGCAGGCCGTCGAACGCTTGCGGACTGGTCACCTCATGGAGCAGGTGCAGATCGATGTAGAGGAGATCGGGCTCGCCCTCAGCCCGTCGAACCAGGTGCGATTCCCAGACCTTCTCGGCCAGTGTTCCTGCCATCGCTACAAACCCTTCTGCCCAGCTGACACACTTATGTCGAGGCCAGCCTGTCCAAGCCCTGCACACCGTGGATTTGCGTCTCACGCCCTGAGACGGCAGTATCAGTGCATGGACAATTCTAGCGGCGTCGGCGTCCTGGACAAGGCCGCCATCGTGTTGAGTGCCCTCGAAGCCGGGCCGGCCACCCTGGCCCAGCTAGTCGGTGCCACCGGGCTGGCCCGCCCCACCGCTCATCGGCTGGCAGTTGCCCTGGAACACCATCGCCTGGTGTCACGGGACATGCAGGGACGCTTCGTCCTCGGCCCGCGCCTGGCCGAGCTCGCCTCCTCGGCCGGCGAAGACCGGTTGTTGGCTGCGGCAGGCCCCGTCCTTGGGGCACTGCGCGACCACACCAACGAGAGCGCTCAGCTCTTCCGACGCCAAGGCGACCAGCGGATCTGCGTGGCCGCGGCCGAGCGCCCGATGGGCCTGCGCGACACCATCCCGGTCGGCGCGAGCCTGTCGATGCTGGCGGGATCGGCGGCTCAGATCCTGCTTGCCTGGGAGGAGCCCGACCGGCTGCACCGCGGCCTGCAAGGGGCCCGTTTCAACGCCACGGCGCTGTCGGCAGTGCGCCGCCGGGGCTGGGCCCAGAGCGTTGGCGAGCGCGAACCTGGCGTCGCCTCCGTGTCGGCCCCGGTCCGTGGGCCATCCGGGCGGGTTGTGGCCGCCGTTTCTATCTCCGGGCCGATCGAACGCCTTTCCCGGCAACCGGGCCGCTTGCACGCGGCCACCGTCGTCGCCGGCGCCAACAAGCTGACCGATGTGTTGCGCCGAGCCCACCAAGCGGCCCACGGTTAGGGTGGATGTGCCAGGCAGTCGTGGCGATCACCAACCTCGCCACGACACCCCGCATCCAGATCGGCACAAGTTCTTGAGGAATTGACCCAACCAAATCCTCTCGTGGCGCATCACACCGGGTGACAGCAGCAGGACCCGGCTCAAGACGAAGACGAGGCAACGACGTGGACAGCAACGAGACTCGACCCCAGCAGATGCGTGGCCTGGTGGCCCTCGCGGCCCTGTCGCTCGTGCTCGCCGGGTGCACCGCGACCGCCAGCACACCCACCACCCCCACCACCGCCGCGGGCACATCTTCCGCGCTCACCTCGACCTCGGCAGTCACTCCCCCCGCCACCCCCAGTCCGAGCGCCGAGCCATCGGTGACGGTTCCCACCCCGGTCGCGCCCTCCCTCTTGGCCGAAGGCGCAACCGGCGACAAGGTGCGCGATCTGCAGGCCCGGCTCAAGCAACTCTCCCTCTACGACGAGACCGTCGACGGCGTCTACGGTCCGGTCACCACCAGCGGCGTGCGCGGGTTTCAGACCAAGAACACCCTGACCGCCACCGGAGCCCTGGACCAGGCCACATACGACGCCCTCATCGCCGCCACGAAGAACCCGAGCGCCGAAGACCTTGCCGGCCATCTGATCCCCGGCCCGGCACTGCTGAAGGCCGGCTCCAAGGGGGCCCAGGTCCGCGACCTGCAGGCGCGCCTCAAGCAGATCGGCTGGTGGTCCGGTGACGTCACCGACACCTACGGGAGCCAGACCAAGGCGGCCGTCACGGGCTTCCAGGCCAAGCGCGGCATCCCCGAGACGGGAGAGGTCGACCAGCGCACTCTCGACCGCCTGCGGGCCATGACCCGCAAGCCCACCTCCGACGACCTCAACAACGTCAAGCCCAAGCCGGCAGCTGGACTCACCACCAACGGTCTCGACCCGCGCTGCCTCACCGGCCGAGCCATGTGCGTCTCCAAAGCCACCAACAAGCTGGTGTGGGTCGTCGACGGCGTCCCATTGGCGCGGGTCGACGTGCGCTTCGGCAGCCAAGAGCTCCCTACTCGCGAGGGTTCCTTCAGGGTCTTCCAGAAGAGCCGCGACCACGTGTCGACGCTGTACCACACGTCGATGCCCTACGCGATGTTCTTCAGCGGTGGCCAGGCCGTGCACTACTCCCCCGACTTCGCTGCCCGCGGCTACAACGGCGCCTCGCACGGATGCGTCAACGTCCGCGACCTCAAGACCATCACCTGGCTCTTCGACCAGGTGCGGATCGGCGACGCGGTGATCGTCTACCGCTGAAACCAGCGCACGAGGCTCACGACGAGCCTGGTATGCCGTGGGGCCGGGTTCCGACTGGAACCCGGCCCCACGGCATACCGGGAACGTCTTTGGGGCGCAACGGAACCGGACATGACAATGGCCCGGACCGAAGTCCGGGCCATCACGTAGCCCCGACGGGATTCGAACCCGCGCTACCGCCTTGAGAGGGCGGCGTGCTAGGCCGCTACACAACGGGGCCCTAGCGCATCCGGCAGGGGATGAGCCCTGCGGACACCGGTGGAAACCTTACCGGTCACCGGAGCTTTCCACCGAATCGTCCGGACCGGACCCAAGAGGGCCAGCCGGAGCTGGGGTACCAGGACTCGAACCTAGAATAACTGAACCAGAATCAGTCGTGTTGCCAATTACACCATACCCCATGGGGTATCACTGCTCGCGCGCCGCACGTCAAGACGTGAGCCTTCGAGAGTGAACCGGAGAGCGATGTTACCGGTCCGGCTGGGATGCCCCAAATCGCCGAGCCCGCCCTCAGCCAGCCACACGAGTCACACCGTGTCGCGAAAGGCCTGCAGCCGAGCCAGGGTCGAGGTCTTGCCGAGGATCTCCATCGACTCGAACAGGGGAGGCGAGATGCGCTGCCCGGAGACGGCAGTCCGCAGCGGCCCGAAGGCCGCCTTGGGCTTGACTCCGAGCCCGGTGACGATGGCCTCGCGCAGCACCTCCTCGATGCGAGCGGCATTCCAGGCCGACTCCGCACCCAAGAGTCCTGTCCCGTGATCGTCGATATCGCCCAGGGCGCGCACGGCAGCGTCGAGGACCTCCGGCGAGCGAGCATCCAGCGTGGCGCGGGCATCCGCAGCGATCTCGATGACATCGTCGCCGAGGTAGAAGGGGGCAACCAACGCCACAGCGTCGGTGAGCTTGACGATGCGGGTCTGGATGAGCGCGGCGATCTGCTTGAGGCGGGCCAGCTCACCCAGGGAAGGGTTGTCCGACAGGATCCCCCCCGCTTCGAGGAAGGGCAGCAGCCGCGAGGCGAACTCCCCCACCTCGAGGCTGCGGATCCACACCCCGTTGAGCCAGTCCAGCTTGTCGAGGTTGAACATCGAGCCGGCCGGATTGACCTTGGCCCAGTCGAACCGCTGGGCGAATTCCTCGAACGTGAAGACCTCACGCTCACTGCCGTCCTCTTCCAAGATCGGCGGATATCCCTGCAGGGCAAGGAAATTGACGAGAGCCTCGGGCAAATAGCCCTGCTCACGGAACCACGTCAAGCGGGCCCACGGGCTCTTGCGCTTGGAGATCTTGGCCTTCTTCTCATCGCGCAGCAGCGGCATATGGGCGAACTGCGGCGGCGTGAGACCGAGCCACCGATAGAGCAGCAGGTGCTTGGGCGTCGAGGAGATCCACTCCTGCCCACGCACGACGTGGGTGATGCCCATCTCGTGGTCGTCGACGACGACAGCCAGGTGATAGGTCGGGAAGCCGTCGGTCTTGAGGATGACCTGGTCGTCGGGCATGGGGGCATCGATCCGACCGGCGATGAGGTCAACGAAGCTCGTGTCGAGGTCGTCGGGGATGCGCATCCGCACGACCGGGGTCTCGCTGAACCCGGGCAGGGCTGCGCGCTCGTCGCGGGTCTTGCCCAGGCAGAGCCGGTCGTAGCCGGTGGGCTGCTTGCGTCGCTGCTGCTCCTCGCGCATCTGGGTCAGCCGCTCGGTCGAGCACCAGCAGTGGTAGGCATGGCCCTCGCGCAGCAGCCGCTCGACATACGGCGCGTAGGTGTCGAGCCGCTCGGACTGGCGGTAGGGCGCGCACGGTCCGCCGATGTCCGGGCCCTCGTCCCAGGTCAGTCCCAGCCAGTGCAGGGTGTCGAAGATCTGGTCCTCACTGCCGGCATGCAGCCGGGCCCGGTCGGTGTCCTCGATCCGCAGGATGAACCGCCCGCCGCGCTGCCGGGCGAAGGCGAGGTCGAACATCGACATGTATGCCGTGCCGACGTGAGGATCGCCGGTCGGGGACGGGGCGACGCGCAGGCGCACGGCGCCCGGGAGGGTCTTGGTGGCTGTCATGGTCCCCTCAGCGTAGAGCCTGACCGTCGCGCAGCAGCCGAGGCCGCGATCGCGACGCGGTGCTCAGCGCCGCCGCAGGAAGGGGTTATCGAGCACGCCGATGCCCTCGATGTCGACGGCGACGCGTTGCCCGGCCTCGACCGGTCCCACCCCGGCTGGCGTGCCAGTGAGGATGACGTCGCCGGGCAGCAGGGTGAAGGCCGCCGACGCGTAGGCGATCAACTCGGCCACGCCGTGGATCATGTCGGCCGTCGTGCCATCCTGGACGACCTGGCCGTCCAGCCGCGTGCGGATCCGCAGCCCGGCCGGATCGAGATCGGTCTCGATCCACGGGCCCAGCGGGCACGAGGTGTCAAAACCCTTGGCGCGGGCCCATTGACCGTCCGAGCGCTGCCAGTTGCGGGCAGAGACGTCGTTAGCGCAGGTGTAGCCGAAGACGCACTCCAATGCCTGCTCGATGCGCACGTCCTTGCAGATCTTGCCGATGACGACGGCGAGTTCGCCCTCGTAGTGCACCTCGGTTGCCCCCGGGGGCAGGATGACCGGGTCGCCCGGGCCGCCCACGGCGGTGTTCGGCACGAGGAACATCATCGGTTCTGCGGGCACCTCGTTGCCGAGTTCGCGAGCATGATCGGCGTAATTCCGCCCGATCCCCACCACCTTGCTGCGCGGGATGACCGGCGCCAGCAGCCGCACGTCATCGAGTGGCACAGGGGCTCCACCGGCCGGACGCACCCCGAGATAGAGCGGATCTCCTTGCAGCGGCATGACCACCGCGTCCGGTCCGTCGCCTTGCACGACCCCGTATGCCGGGTCCTCACCGATGGTGTATCTCGCGATGCGCACGCCCCGACTCTAGCCAGCGGCGAGGGGCTCCATCGCGTCCAGGGCCGCGATCACCGAGGTGGCGAGGACGGCATACCCGGTGTCGTTGGTGTGGATGTCACCGAGGGTGCACATCCAGGTCCACTGGCAGATCCGCGCGACGTTGAGGGGCACCTGCATCCCGCCCCCGAACGGCACGAGGGTCCAGACCGTGCTGGAGAAGGCGCCCGCAACGTCGGCCCCTACACCCCCGACCGAGGTGGCTGCCGCCACGAGGCCGGCGTTGAAGGCCTGCAGTCCACCTGTCGTCGTCCGCGCCAGGACCTGGCCGGATGACCCGGTGAGCCACGCGGCGAGGAAGGGGTTGTAGTAAGTGAGCACGACGATCGAGGCATGCGGTGCGAGGGCGCGCAGCTGAGCGAGGATGGCCCGGGCATTGGCATGCACGGTGCCCATGGCACGCACGAAACACGCCTGGTCTAGCGACCCGCCGGCCGCGCATCGGGTGATGTCGTTGGCGCCGATATCGATGGTGACGACCCGCACGAATTGGCCGTGGGCGTGCAGGAAGTCGCGGGCCGCCGCAAGTTGGGAGCCGGCGGCGTAGGTGCACCGACCGCCTTCGAGCATGGTCACGGTTGTCTCGCCCGAGCAGGCGAGGTTGACCAGTGCAGTCTTGGGAGCGGACCGCTGCACCGCGGTGAGCACCTGACCGACATAGCCGCCAGCGCGGTCGTCTCCGACACCGGGTTGGTAGCCGGCGGCAAGCGAGTCGCCGAGCGCGAGGTAGTAGCCCTTGGCATTGGCGCGCCCCTGCGGCGACGGGTCGGCGCTGGCGGTGGGGGCGACCAGCGCTCCGGCCGCTCCGAGCAGGACGGTGAGGACCACGACCACGAGGCGTCTCATGCTGCCAGGATGACACCAGCTGTGATCTGGCACACAGCTTTCCCGACATTGCCAGCAGTGTGCCCTTGCCGAGGGCTGGGCCGCGCGCCGGTCCGACTACCCTGGCGACCCGTGGAGATCGTCCTGGCGCGGCCCGAGTGGGAGGCAGCAGCTCGCCGGCACGCCGAGCGAGCCGACCAGCTCACTGCTGGCCATCGCCGGCGGCGCGCCACGGGCACTCCGCACGCCGTCGAGGACTTCCTGTTCACCTACTACCGCTTTTCGCCGACCGCCCTGCGCCGCTGGTCACCGGGGATCGACGTCCTGCTGCAGGACGCCCGGGGGTCCGACACCGCTGGACAGCGCTTCATGGCGTCGACGGGCCGTGATGTGCGGGTGGACCGGACGGCATACCTGCAGGAGCGTGGCGAACTCGCGCTTTTCGTGCGGGAATTGGCGCTTGCGACGGCCGACCGTGCCCCGCAGTGGGGGTGCTTCGCCAGGCACGAGTGGGCCATGGTCTACCGGCAGGAGCCCGGCCAGGTGCGTCACCAGAGCCTGCCGCTGCGACTGTCCCCGGGCGAGGCCGAAACGGTTGTCGAAGCCACGCCCCTGGTCTGCACGCACTTCGACGCCTACCGCTTCTTCACCCCGCCCGCGCTCCCGCTCAACACCCGTGAACTCACCCGAGCCGCGGTGCTCGACCAGGAACAGCCCGGATGCCTCCATGCCGGCATGGACCTCTACAAATGGGCCATGAAACTCGCCCCGGGGATCCCCGCGGAGCTCGCCCTGGACTGTTTCGAACTGGCGCTGCGGCTGCGGGAACTCGACATGCGGGCCTCGCCCTACGACGTGACGTCGTTGGGCTACACCCCCATCGAGATCGAAAAACCCTCCGGGAGAGCCGAGTTCACGTCACTGCAACGCGAGTATGCCGGGTCCGCCCAGACCCTGCGCGGGCGCCTGGTCGAGGCCTGCGACCGGATCGTGGGCGAGCAGCTGCTCGGTCAACGCCAGTAGGTCGCTCGCGGTCCGCGACCACCCTGACCGGTCGTCGGCAGGGTCTTGCACAGCAGCGGGAGGATTCGGCCGGGCACCGAACCGCTGAGCCGCTCGCCCACCTTGACGGCCCCGACCTGCTCGTAGAACCCCTCCGATTGTGGATCGGATTCGATGTAGATCCTGCGCCAACCACGAGCCATGGCAGCCTGCACCGCGGCTTGGAAGAGCACCCGGCCGACGCCAGCGCCGATGAAGTCCGGCTCGACGAACAGCATGTCCAGTTCCCCTGCGGCAGAACCGGACTGGGCATCAGCCCGGTGTTCGGCCGGCAGCGGGCCGCTCACCGGACCAAGCAGGTAGAAGCCAGCCAACACCCCGTCGACATCGGCGACCACTGCCGAAGCCGCCTGGGCCGCGGTCAAGGTGAGCTCAGCACGGAAGGCGGACATCAGCGAGTCTGAATAGCCCCAGAATGCCTTGCTGCGGAAGGCCAGGTCGCTCAGGACTGCGGCGTCGCCGGCCGACGCGGGGCGCAGCACGAGACCGCCCTGCACCGGGGGCATGGTCGAGGTGCTCATCGGGCCGGCACCCCCTGGCGGTTGAGGCCATAGGTGATGCCGTCGACCAGCGCTCGCCAACTCGCTTCGACGATGTTGGGGGCGACTCCGACGGTCTGCCAGGTGGTCTCGGAGTCGGCTGTCTCGATGAGCACGCGGGTGATCGCGTCGGTGCCGTGCGAGGCGTCGAGGATGCGCACCTTGAAGTCGACGAGTTCGAGGGACTCCAACTCCGGGTAGACCGGGCTCAGGGCCTGGCGCAGCGCGTGGTCGAGCGCGTTGACCGGGCCATTCCCCTCGCCGGTAGCGACATGGCGCCGTCCACCCGCGGTGAGCTTGACGGTGGCCTCCGAGGTGGCCTCCCCTGCCTCGCGGGCATCGGTGATGACCCGCCAGGACTCGACGTCGAAATAGCTCACGGCCTGGCCCAGGTGGCGGCGCAGCAACAACTCGAACGACGCGTCAGCCGCGTCGAAGGTCCAACCCTTGAGTTCCAGGTCCTTCACCTCGGCCAGCAGCCCGGCGACCAGGGTCGGCGAATCGGCGAGGTCGACGCCCATCTCGGCAGCCTTGAGCTCGATGCTCGCGCGGCCGGCCATGTCCGAGACCAGGGTGCGCATGGCGTTGCCGACCAGCGACGGGTCGGTGTGCTGGTAGAGGTCGGGGTCGACCTTGAGCGCGCTGGCGTGCAGCCCGGCCTTGTGCGCGAAGGCGCTTGCCCCCACATACGGCTGGCGGCTGTAGGGCGGCACATTGGTCACCTCACTGATCGCGTGGGCGATCCGGGTGGCCTCCTTAAGCCGCTCTGGCGCGACGACCTCGCGCCCCTGCTTGATCTGCAGGTTGGAGACCACGGTGAGGATGTTGGCGTTGCCGGTGCGCTCGCCATAGCCGTTGACGGTGCCCTGCACATGGGTCGCCCCCGCCTCGACAGCGGCCATGGAGTTGGCCACCGCACAGCCGGTGTCGTTGTGGCAGTGGATGCCGATCCGCGCGGCAGTGCCGTCGAGCACGTCGCGGACGACATCGGCCACCTGGCCGGGCAGCATGCCGCCGTTGGTGTCACAGAGAGCGATGACCTCGGCGCCGGACTCAGCCGCGGCGCGCACGCACTCCAGGGCGTAGTCACGGTCGAGCCGATACCCGTCAAAGAAGTGCTCGGCATCGACGAAGACCCGGCGGCCCTCGCCACGCAGGAAAGACACCGTGTCGCGGATCATCGCCAGGTTCTCGGCGAGGGTCGTGCGCAGCGCCTGCTCGACGTGGCGAGTGTGCGACTTTGCGACCAGAGTGACGACCGGAGCACCCGAGTCCAACAGCGCCCGCACCAGGACGTCGTCGGCGGCCTTACCACCGGCCCGACGGGTGGCCCCGAAGGCGGCCAGCGTGGCGTTGCGCAGGTCGAGCTCACGCTGGGCCCGCGCGAAGAACTCGGTGTCCTTGGGGTTGGCACCCGGCCAGCCACCCTCGATGAAGCCCACACCGAGGTCGTCCAGCGCCCGCGCAATCGCCAGCTTGTCCGATACCGAGAGGTTGAGACCCTCCTGCTGGGCGCCGTCGCGCAGCGTGGTGTCGTAGACGTGCAGGTCGGTCAGCGAGCTGGTCGTGCTGGACATGTTCTCTGCGGCTTTCGGTCGAGGCATGAATGTCGTGAGCAGGGACTCGGGTCGATCGTTCCCCTCGGCGCTGTCGGAGCCGGTTGGGATGGCACCGGGACCAACAAAAAG
This sequence comes from Actinomycetales bacterium, assembly GCA_016710645.1. Taxonomy (GTDB): domain Bacteria; phylum Actinomycetota; class Actinomycetes; order Actinomycetales; family Dermatophilaceae; genus Phosphoribacter. Next base: position 104,763 of record JADJVI010000032.1, read on the forward strand.
ACCCCCCGGGGTGTGGGAGGTCTGCGCGACGAGGAGATCGGCTCGTCGCGCCTAGCTAATAACGATCGTGGTGACGGTGGTCACACGGGTCCCAAGGCTCACGGGATGCAGCCTCCCACACGAGGCGACCACACGGCATACCGTCTCGATATGCGGGACAGTCTGTCCATCTTCACTCCCCCGTCACCCGCTGGACACCAGCGCGGATCACCGTGCCAGCACCGCCTCGACCACATGCGCCACGCCGTCCTGGTCATTACTCGGGCAGCGATGAGTGGCTTGGCTGTGGACGTCGGCGTGCTCATTGGCGACGGCGAAGGACGCGCCGGCCCACCGGAGCATGGGCAGATCGTTGGGCATGTCACCGAACGCCCACACCGCATCAGACGGTATGCCGTGCTCCGCGCACCACCGCGCAAGAGCCGCTGCCTTGGTCACCCCAGGCGCGCTGATCTCGGCCAGCCCGGGGGCACCGGAGTAGGCCAAGACCCCCCTGCTCCCGACGACAGCCGACACCCGCTCCAGGAGTTCCTCGTCGCGCAGCCCCGGGGCGGTCGCGAGCAACTTCCCCACGGTTTCCCCCGACAGCCCCTCGATCGGCCCCGAGACAGCCCCCGCCGGGTCCGACTCGGGATGCCGCTCGTGGAAGGCCGCCTCGATGTGCGGTCCGCTGGCCCGTTCGGCGGCGAAACCCGCATCAGGCAGGGCAGCCCGCAACCGGGCCACCAGACCGAGCACCTGATCTCGACCGAACCCGCGTTCGGCGGTGACTCTCCGATCGTGGACGTCATAGACCCAGGCTCCGTTGCCGGCGATGACCGTGCCATGGCCACCCACGGCGTCGGCGACCGATGCGAGCCAGCGGGGCGGGCGCGCGGTGACGAAGAGGACGCCGATGCCCGCCTCCTCGGCAGCCTCGATGGCGGCCCGGGTGCGCGCCGAGATGCTGCCGTCCCCCCGCAGCAGGGTCCCGTCGAGATCGGAGGCCAGCAGCGCCGGCCGCCCCGACGGGAGGGTCACACCAGCCGGGTCAGCCATCCGTGCGAGTCCTCTGCGCGGCCATACTGGATGTCCAGGAGCCGCTCGCGCACCGTGCGGGTCACCTCGCCGATGTCGGCGCCACCGCGCCGGTGGTCGACCGAGCCGCCCTCCCAGCGCAGTTCGCCGACGGGGGTGACAACGGCAGCGGTGCCACAGGCGAAGATCTCGACGATGTCACCGGAGCGGGCACCGTCCTTCCACTCCTCGATGGGGATGCGCCGCTCTTCCGGGTCGAGACCGAGCTCCTTGCCGAGCTCGAGGATGGAGGACCGGGTGACCCCTTCGAGGATGGTGCCGGTGAGCTCGGGAGTCACCAGACGACCGTCCTTGGTGACGAAGAAGAGGTTCATCCCGCCGAGTTCCTCGATGTATTCGTGAGTGGCCGAGTCGAGGAAGACGGCTTGGTCGCAGCCGTGCTCGATGCCTTCCATCTGGCCGGCCAGGCTGGAGGCGTAGTTGCCACCGCACTTGGCGGCGCCGGTGCCACCCGCACCCGCCCGCGCGTAGGCCGTCGAGATCCACAGGGTGACCGGCTTGAGGCCGCCGGCGAAATAGGCGCCGGCTGGGGAGGCGATGACCGAGTAGGTGACCTCATCGGCGGGCCGCACCCCGAGGAATGCCTCCGACGCGAACATGAACGGCCGCAGGTAGAGGCTGGTCTCGCCGGTGCCGGCAGCCGGCACCCACGCTTGGTCGACGGTGACGAGCGCACGCAGCGACTCGACGAAGTCGTCGACCGGCAGGGTGGGCAGCGCGAGCCGACGGGCGCTGCGCTGCATGCGTTCGGCGTTGGCCTCGGGCCGGAAGGACCAGATTGACCCGTCCGCGTGACGGTATGCCTTGAGGCCCTCGAAGACCTCCTGCGCGTAGTGCAGCACCGCGGCCGAGGGCATCAACTGCAACGGCCCGTATGCCGTGACCTTCGCGTCGTGCCACCCCTGTCCGCGGGTCCACGTGGCCAGCACCATGTGGTCGGTGAACGACTTGCCGAACCCCGGGTTGGCAAGGATCGCGGCCCGCTGCTCGTCGCTGACCGCGTGGCTCGACGGCTCGACGGTGAAGGCGAGGGGTTGCTCGTGCGTGGCGGTCTGGCTCATGGTGCGCACTCCAGTGCAGGTCTCGGGGACGGACACGGGCGAGCGGGGGTCGCCCGGCTCTGGGACGAGGGTACCGCCGCCGACCGGAAGCCTCGCGGGGCACGGCATACGCCGAAGTTGCCGAACCGCTCCCCGTCACCCGCGCGACGGGGTTAAGGTGAATCCAACGCCGGGGGGCGAGATCCAGGGGAGGGCTCGAAATATGGCTTTGCGCATCGTGCACGTGAATCGTCCGGCACCGGTGGCCACCGGTGCCCCGCGGTTGCGCGGCACCGTGTCTGCGATCGGCCGGGCGGTCGGCTCGGGACTGACCAGCCTGGTGTTGCTGGTGGGGGCTGCGCTCGGGTCCACCGCGGCCGCTGCGGGCGGAGCACCCGCCGCGGACGGTACGGCGCCTGACACCGTGGCCCTGGCGGCCTGGCAGGCGACCTCCCCGGTGACCTGGACGGGCGTGGACGTCGCAGAGGACCCTCTTGACCCGGTGCCCCATGGGGCCGCTCCTTCGCCGACCGCGCTGGCCGATCCCAGTGCGACCGCGGCCGTGGACCCTGATCCGGCGGCCTCCGAGACACTGCCTGATCTCGATGCGGTCCTGCTCGGGTTGTCCAGCAGCACGCAGGTGCTGGAGTCCGGGTTTGTGCGTCCGGTCGTCGGGGTGCCGACCTCGGCGTTCGGCCCGCGGTACCACCCGATTTTGCACATCTGGAAGCTGCACAGCGGCCAGGACTTCGGCGCCCCGTGTGGGACGCCGGTGTGGGCCGCCAAGGCTGGAACGGTCATCAGGACCGGCCCCGCGGGCGGTAACGGCACCCAGGTCGCGATCGACCACGGCAACGGCCTGGTGACGACCTACAACCACCTCTCGGCGTATGCCGCCAA
>JADJVI010000033.1 GCA_016710645.1 Actinomycetales bacterium
AGCCGCCGCGGATCGCATCGTTGCGGCGGGTGGTGTCCTTCGGTGAGCCGGTGGACGCCGAGATCCGGGAGTGGGCGCGGCACGGGTTGGCCTCCGGTGAGGTGAGCGTCGCCGACGGGTGGGGTCAGGTTGAGTTGGCCGGGATCACCCGGCTGGACAACCCGGTGCGCGCCGGCGGGATGCCCGATCTCGGCGAGGCCATCGTCGATCGCGACGGACTTCCCGTGCCGGATGGTGCGCCCGGTGAATTGGTCGTCACGCGCCCGTGGGCGGGGCTCATGGTCGGCCTGGATGCGCCGTCGGTGCTGGTGGATCGGGAGTATTGGGAGCGGGCGCCGGGGGCTTATGCCACCGGTGACCGGGCGCGGATCCTGCCCGGTGGGGAATTGGAGTTTCTCGGGCGCACCGACGAGGTCGTCTCGGTTTCTGGGCAGCTCGTCTCGCTGATGGAGATCCGGGGGTTGCTGGCTGACCACCCGTTCGTGTCTGCGGTGGACGTCATCGAACGCCGTGACCACGCCGGCGGACGCTATATCGCGGCAGCGGTGGTGCTGACGCCTGAGGCGGCGCGATCGGCTGCGGCTGGCGGGCGGGGGCTGGCTGCGGTGGCGCGGGATCTCGGCGAGAGCGTGCGCGAGACCTTGGGCGGGTTGGCCAAGCCACGGCTGGTCATGGTGGTCGATCGGTTCGGCGATGAGCTGCGCGGCGACGAACGTCGGCGCGCGCTGGCCGTCATCCCGGTCGGTGACCTCGTCGAACCCCGCCGAGTGACCTGGGCCCAAGTCCTGGCAGCAGCCGAATACTCCGACTGACGCCGGACTGTGGACCCTGACTCTTCGAGCGTAAGACATCAGCGAGTCGCTGGTCGCGCAGGGCGGGGAACGGCATGCCGGAGCGGTGCTTCCCCTCCGGTATGCCGTCCGGGGTTTATCGAGATCGCGATCAGTTGACTTGGCTGCCTCTATAGCGTGAGCCAAGTTCACTGATCGCGATCCGAGGAGTGGGGCGCTGGGTGAGGGCGTCACGTTCTAGGCTCGCCGGTATGCCGTCCGCCCGTGGAAATCTCGCCTGGCACCTGCTCGCCGATCACCTCGACCTGGTCGCCGAACCCGTCGCTGCCGCCGCCCAGCTCGTCCCGCTCGCCGAGGTCACCGAGATCGACGCCGAGCTGGCCGACACGGCGGCCTTCTGCACGGCATACGACGTCGCGCCGGAGGCGTCCGCGAACTGTGTGGTCGTGGAAGGGCGGCGCGCCGAGCGCACCGTGCGCGCCGCCGTCATGGTGCTCGCGATCGACCGGGCCGACATCAACAAGGTGGTCCGCAAGCACCTGGACGTGCGCAAGCTGTCGTTCATGTCGCAGGAGGCGGCGCAGGAGCTGACCGGAATGCGCCAGGGTGGCATCACGCCGGTGGGCCTGCCCGAGGACTGGCTGATCCTCGTCGACGACGCAGTCGCCGCAGCCGGGCCGGTGGTCATCGGCGCAGGGGTGCGCGGCGCCAAGCTTCTCGTCGATGGCGCTGCCCTCGCGGCCCTGCCTAACGCCGAAGTACTCTCGCTGCACGTGCCCCGCACCGCCTGACCTGCCCCGGATCGGAGGTGGCCGATGAACCCTCAGCGCACAGCCTCAGCGTCCTTCACGTCGAGGCTCCGGCACGCGATCACGGATCGCGGCTACCTGCGCTTCGCCCTCCCCGGCGTGGTGCTCCTCATCGTCTCGGCCGTGTTCTGGGGGCGCGCGCCCTGGATCCCGCTCATCCAACTCGTCGGCGTGGGCCTGGTCGTCATTCCGTTCCCCAGCACGTCGAGTCGCCGCACTGATCGAGGTTGATCCGTTCCACGTCCACCTGACTGGCGTCGGGCTGGGAGGTGGGCGGACGGCATACCGGAGCGGCTGCGGGGAACCCGGTTGCCGCGCGTCGATATCCTGAACCGCATGCCCTCCCCCCACGATGTGCTGGCTCCCGCCGTGTCCGCAGCGATCGCTGCCGCGTTCGGCGACGACTTCCGCGGTGCCGACCCGGTGCTGCGGCCGAGCCAGTTCGCCGACCTGCAGGCCAATGCCGCGCTGCCGCTGGCCAAACGGCTCGGTATGCCGCCCCGCCAGGTTGCCGAGCGCATCGTCGCCGCCCTCGACGTCGCAGGCGTGTGCGAGGGCGTGGAGATCAGCGGGCCGGGGTTCGTCAACCTCACCCTGTCCAACGACTGGATCGCGAGTGCGGCTGAGGGGATGGCGCGCGACGGACGGCTGGGTGTGCCGCTGCAGGCGCAGCAGGTCATCCCGCTGGACTACTCCTCGCCCAATGTCGCCAAGGAGATGCACGTCGGCCACCTGCGCACGACGGTCGTCGGCGACGCGCTCGCGCGGGTGCTCGAGCACCTGGGCCACCGGGTGATCCGGCAGAACCACATCGGTGACTGGGGCACGCCGTTCGGGATGCTCGTCGAACACCTCCTGGAGGTGGGGGAGGGCTCGGACGAGGCGCGGCTGGCCGAGACTGATCCGAACGCCTTCTACGCCGCGGCGCGGGCGAAGTTCGATGAGTCGCCGGACTTCGCCGAGCGGGCTCGGGCGCGGGTGGTCGCGCTGCAGGCCGGCGACCCCGAGACCCTGCACTGGTGGGAGACCTTGCTCGGGGCGTCGAAGCGCTACTTCAACCGGATCTATTCGACCCTTGGCGTGACCTTGACCGACGCCGATCTGGCGGGTGAATCGACCTATAACGACGACCTCCCGCGGATCTGCGACGAGTTGGAGGCGGCGGGGATCGCGGTCGTGTCCGACGGGGCGCTGTGCGTCTTCCTCGACGAGTTCACCGGCCGCGATGGCAAGCCGGTGCCCCTCATCGTCCGCAAGTCGGACGGCGGATTCGGTTACGCCACAACCGATCTGGCGATGATCCGGCAGTGCGTGCGGGAGTTCCACGCCAACCGGATCGTCTACGTCGTCGGCGCGCCACAGGCGCTGCATTTCCAGATGGTGTGGGCAACGGCGCGAAAGGCCGGCTGGCTGCCTGATGACGTCGAGCCGATCCACGTCCAGATCGGCAACGTCCTGGGGCCGGACAAGAAGATCCTGCGCACCCGCGAAGGTGCCGCGCTCAAGCTGATGGCCCTGCTCGATGATGGTGTCGCCAAGGCTCGCGCGTATGTCGACGAGGCGCGCCCAGACCTTCCGCAGGACGTGCGGGCCGAGATTGCCCGGCAGGTCGGGATCGGCGCGATCAAGTACGCCGATCTGTCGGTCGCGCACGACACGGCATACGTTTTCGACCTCGACCGGATGGTGGCGCTGACCGGCAACACCGGCCCCTATTTGCAGTATGCCGCCGCGCGAGTTCGCTCGATCTTCCGCACCGCGGGTCTCTCCGCGGGGGGAGTGGAGCGGTCCGTCGCCATCGCCGAGCCCGCCGAGCGGGCGCTCGCGCTGCACCTGCTCGCCTTCGGGTCAGTGGTGGGGCAGGTCGGCGACGCGCTCGAACCCCACCGGCTGTGTGGCTATCTCTATGAGCTGGCCGCGCTGTTCTCCTCGTTCTATGAGAACTGCCCGGTGCTCAAGGCCGAGGGTGAGGTGCGCTCGTCGCGACTGGCCCTGGCCGCGCTGACCCTCGCCGTCATGGAGCAGGGCTTGGGCTTGCTCGGCGTGGAGACCCCGCACGAGATGTGACCTAGCGGGTGGGGCTGTCGTCGCCGACAGGATCAGCCGGCGGCGATGGCTTCCTCGACGGGGGTCGGCGGGGTGTCCGCCGCGACGCTGAGCAGCAGCGCGCAGTCCGACAGCGCGTCGACCGAGTGCCGCTCCGGCGGGATCGCGACGAGCTGGCCCGGCGTGAGCACCCAGGACCGGTCGCCAGCGACGAGGCGGGCGTTGCCGGTGACGCACTGCAGCGTCGCGGCGGGCGGGGCGTTGTGCTCGGCGAGTTGGCCGCCCTCGGTGAGCCCGATGACGACAGCGCGCAGCGGGCCCACGGCATACACCTGCTTGGCGGCGCGACCGGAGGAGGACTGGCGGGCGCGGTCGAGGAGCTCGGCGGCGAGGCTGGGCAGATCGATGATGTCGTCCATTCATCGAGGCTACGTCGGGCTCCGAGCAAAGGACAGCCCCGCCGTCGAACGGGTTGCCGGCTTACCCGTGCCCCGGTGACATGAGCCATTTCGTGGGTTCGCGGGCCGGGAACCCACAGATTGGCTCATCTCGTGTATCGGGAGGCAGCTCCGGGTGACGCGGATGGCCCCTTCGGCCCGCTCGAAAGGGCCACATGGGTCATCGCGTGGCTCCTCGAGCGCGCCCGGCACCGCGAGAAGGCGCAAAGTGCGGTTTCGCGGGTCGATTCAGGCCTTGAAACAGGAGTTTGCGCCCTCTCGCGACAGCGCGGTGACCGAGGGGACCGAGGGGACCGGGGTGCCGAGGTGACCCACCCCGCACACCTCGCGCTACGCCGACGCTTGCAGGCGGCGAGTCACGGCCATGGCCGCCGTGCGCACGGCAGGGGCCAGCCGCGGGAGGTCGATGCGGTGGGTCGTGCCGGTCACCGAGAGGGCCGCGACCGGCATACCCCCGCGTCCGAAAACCGGCGCCGCCGCGCAGTAGACGCCGTAGCTCGACTCCTCGTGGTCGTAGGCGACCCCCTCGCGCCGGATCGATTGCAGCGCGCGGTGGAAGGCGCCGGGCATCGCGAGGGTATGCCGGGTCAGCGCCGGCATCCCGGCCGCGACCCTCGCCGCCGCCACTTCCGGCGCCGAGAACGCGAGGATCGCCTTCCCCACTCCCGTCGCGTGCGCCGGCAGCCGCCCGCCGACCCGCGAGGGCAGCCGCGGGCCGTGCTTGGCGCGCAGGATGTCGACGTAGACGACGTCGACCCCGTCGAGCACGGCCAGGTGCACCGTCGCGCTGGTCGCCTCGTGCAGGTCCTCCATATAGGGCCGGGCAGCTTCACGCACATCCCGTGACCGCGGCGCCAGCTCGCCCAACTCGAACAGCTGCATCCCCAGCCGCATCCCGTCGGGAGTGATCTCCAGCAGACCGAGTCGCGCCATCTCGTGCACCAGTCGGTGGACCGTCGACTTGGGTAGCCCCACCCGACGCGACAGGTCTGAGACGGTGAGCACGGGATGCCTGACATCGAAGGCCCGCAGCACCATGACGGCCCGCTCGAGCACCGACTCGCGGGTCGGGGGCGGCGGCGCAGCGGCCCAGGAATCGGCTCCGCTGTCCCGTTCAGTGGGACACATGCGTTGATTGTCGCCGCGCGACCGGCCAGTGTCCACCCCGTAGCCGCCCCGCGGGGTTCCCATTCGGCGGCCCGAGGCGAAAGGTGTCGCATGACCCTCTCACCGCTCCATCCGCATAGCCCCGGGGGTATGCGCGCGGAGGCGGCACACGGCATACCAGCCGGTATGCCGTCCGGTCGCCTCCCAGCGCCCGGCACGCCCGCTCGTCGCCCGGCACCCACCCCCATCGGGCGGGCCCCGATCTCCGGGTCCGAGACGCTCAAGTCGGTCGCCACGGCGCTTGATGTCCTGGAATGCTTCGCCCTCGACGACGAGCTGGGCGTCTCCGACATCGCCCGCCGCCTGGGCATCGCCAAGAGCACCGCCCACCGGCTGCTCTCGACGCTCTGCTCCCGCGGCCTCACCGAGAAGAACCCCGACAGCGGGCAATACCGCCTCGGCCTGCATCTTTACGAACTCGGCCAACTCGCCCAGAGCCGACTCAAGCTGCGCCAGACCGCGCTTCCGCTGTTGGAGGACCTGCGCCGGGTCAGCGGTCTCAGCGTCCACCTCGGGGTCATCGACGGCGCCGACATCGTGTATGCCGAGCGGCTCGAAACCCCGGCCGGCCGCGAACTCCTCGCCGGCGTCTCGCGCCGCTGGCCCTCGCACTGCACCTCCTCCGGCAAGGCCATCGCGGCCTTCAACGCCGAGCTGGCCCAGGCCCGCCGCGACATCGGCTTCCCGCCGCGCACCACGGGCACGATCCGCTCGATCCGTGACTACGACCTCGCGCTGGCCGAGACCCGGCGTTTGGGCGTCGGGATCGGTCACGGCGAGGCGGTCACCGGCATCTCGTCAGTCGCCGCGCCGGTGCGCGACCTGTCCGGCCGGGCCTACGCCAGCGTCTCGGTCGTCGGCCCGAGCTCGGTGCTCATCGGCGACCTCGATCGCACTGCCCGCCTGGTCCGCACCGTCGCCGGCCACATCGCCCACCGCCTGTCCGCCTGAGGAAGGAACACCGCGTGGATCTCACGCTTCGCTCGCAGGCCGCCGCAGCCTTGCTCGACGCCTACGACACCAAGCTCGCCATCCCCCCGCTCGTGCAGACCTATCCCGGCATGACCACCGAGGACTCGTATGCCGTGCAGCAGCTGCAGATCGAACGTCGCCTTTCCGAGGGCCGCACCATCAAGGGGCACAAGGTCGGTTTGACGTCGGCCGCGATGCAACGCCAGCTGGGCGTCGACCAGCCGGATTACGGCCACCTGCTCGATGACATGTTCTTCCTCGAGCACACGCCGATCCCCAGCTCGATCTATTTGCAGCCCAAGATCGAACCCGAGGTCGCGTTCGTCCTCAAACGGCGGCTGAGCGGCCCGGGAGTGACGGTGCCCGAGGCGATTTCGGCGGTCGACTATGTGCTGCCGGCGCTGGAGATCATCGACTCGCGCATTGAGAACTGGAAGATCGGCATCGTCGACACCATCGCCGACAACGCGTCTTCTGGCGGCCTGGTCCTCGGCAGCCGTCCGACGCGCCTGGAAGACGTCGACCTGAGGCTGGCCGGCTGCACCTTGCTGTGCAACGGCCAGGTCGTCGCGACCGGTGCAGGCGGCGCGGTGCTCGGCTCGCCGATCAATTCCCTTGTCTGGCTGGCGAATACGGTCGGCGCCCTGGGCGTCACCCTCGAACCTGGCCATGTCATCCTGCCGGGCTCGGTCACCGCTGCCCAGCCGGTCGCCCCTGGTGACACCTATGCCGCGGTCTTTGCCGGTCTGGGCACGGTCACCGCTCGTTTCGCCAAGGAGAACTGACGTGACTGTGTCCCATGGCTCGTTGCCCCGGCGCGCTGCGACCGCTGCCATCGTCGGCCCCGGCAACATCGGGACCGACCTCATGTTCAAGCTGCTGCGCCGCAGCGACTGGATCACCCCGAAATGGATGATCGGCGTCGACCCCACCTCCGACGGGCTGCGTCGCGCCGCCTCGATCGGGCTCACCGCCAGCGCCGACGGGGTCGACTGGCTGCTCGCCCAGGACGAGCTGCCTGATGTCGTCTTCGAGTGCACGAGCGCCAAGGCCCACGCGGCGAACGCCCCGCGTTATGAGGCCGCGGGCATCGTCGCGATCGACCTCACCCCGGCCGCCGTCGGCCCGTATTGCTGCCCGCCGGTCAACCTCGATCTCAACCTCGACGCGATGAACTTCAACATGATCACCTGTGGTGGTCAGGCCACCACCCCGGTCGTCGCGGCGGTCTCGCGCGTGGTGCCAGTGCCGTATGCCGAGATCGTCGCCTCGATCGCGTCGAAGTCCGCCGGCCCGGGCACCCGCGCCAATATCGACGAGTTCACCGAGACCACCGCCAAGGCCCTGGAGGTCGTCGGTGGTGCCGAGCGGGGCAAGGCGATCATCATCCTCAACCCGGTCGAGCCGCCGATGAAGATGCGCAACACGGTCTTCTGCGCGATCCCGGCCGAAGCCGCCGAGCCCGGCCCGCTGCAGGACCAGCTCAACCAGTCGATCTTCGCGATGCGCGACACCGTGCGCGAATACGTGCCGGGCTACTCGTTCCGGGCCGATCCGCAGTACGACCACGCTCGCGACACGTGGAACGGCATGGCCCGGGTCGCGGTGTTCGTCGAGGTCATCGGACGTGGCGACTACCTGCCCGACTATGCCGGCAACCTCGACATCATCACCGCGGCAGCGGCCCGGGTCGGCGACCTGGTGGTCGAGCACCGCCAGGGCGGGCACGGCATACCAGGTGGTGCTGCGCGCAATGCTGCGACGTCCACCAAGAGCACCCAGATCACCACGAGCGCCGCGCAGCCGGCAGGAGCACAGGCATGAGCGACACGGCATACCGGGCCGACAGCGACACGGTGACCGACCCGACGGCCCCGGCGGCAGATTCGGCAGCTGAGGCGGCAGCGGAAGCCGCCCCGCGCGATCTGCGGATCACCGACTCGACGCTGCGCGACGGTTCGCACGCGATGCGCCACCAGTTCACCGAGGAGCAGGTGCGCGGGGTCGTGCACGCCCTCGACGGTGCCGGGGTGGAGGTCATCGAGGTCGCGCACGGCGATGGCCTGGGCGGGTCGAGCTTCAACTACGGCTTCTCGCTCGTCGACGAGATGCAGCTCATCAAGGCGGCCGTCGAAGAGGCGCACCGGGCCAAGATCGCGATCCTCATGTTGCCGGGCGTCGGGACCATCGAGCATCTCAAGCATGCTCACGAGATGGGCGCATCGGTCGCTCGAATCGCCACGCACTGCACCGAGGCCGACACGGCGATCCAGCACTTCGGTGCGGCACGGGACCTTGGCATGGAGACCGTCGGGTTCCTCATGCTGAGCCACCGAGTCGGGCCGGCGGAGTTGGCGCGGCAGGCGCGGATCCAGGTCGACGCCGGCGCGCAATGTGTCTATGTCGTCGACTCGGCCGGTGCGCTGGTCTTGACCGATTGCCAGGAGCGCGTCGAGGCGCTCATTGCCGAGATCGGTGGCGAGGCCCAGGTCGGCTTCCACGGCCACCAGAACCTCTCGATGGGCGTGGCCAACTCGGTGCTCGCCTATCGCGCCGGAGCCAAGCAGATCGACGGTGCGTTGTGCGCGCTCGGTGCGGGCGCGGGTAACTCGCCCACCGAGGTGCTCGCCGCAACCTTCGACCGGCTCGGCATCAAGACCGGGGTCGACGTCGGTGGCGTGCTCGCTGCGGCCGAGGACGTGGTGCGGCCGTTCCTGCCGAGGCTGCCGTTCAGCGGACCGGGCATCGATCACCCAGGGCCAGGCGGGGGTCTATTCCTCCTTCCTGTTGCACGCCGAGCGGGCGTCCGAACGCTATGGCGTCCCGGCGCACGCGATCCTGCAGAAGGTCGGCGAGGCGGGCTATGTCGGCGGCCAGGAAGACATGATCATCGAGGTCGCGCTGCGGCTGGCCGAGGAACGCGATCTCGGCGACC
>JADJVI010000034.1 GCA_016710645.1 Actinomycetales bacterium
ACCTGATCACCGCCCCCATCCCGGGAGACCCACGCCATGGCCGAGTCGACTGCAGCGCAGCCGCGCATCGCCGCGTTCTTCGACCTTGACGGCACCCTCATCCCGGGGTCGGCCAATATCCCGTTGGCTAAGGCTGCCTTCCGCGCCGGGTTCGTCAGCAAGCGCGAGCTGGCTCTGGACCTGGCCCGCAATGTGTCCTTCATGCTGCGCGGGGCGAGCGACGACAGCTCGGCCAAGGTCCGCGACCGGATCCTGCGCGGGGTCAAGGGTCACGCGGCCAGTGAGGTCGAGTCATTGGCCGACGGTTTCCTCGACGATCTCGTCGCGACGATCACCCCCACGATGCGTGCGATCCTCGACGAGCACCGGGCGGCCGGCCATGACCTGGTCCTCGTGTCGGCTTCTCCCACCGAGATCGTCCAGCGGTTCGCGGTGGCGGCGGGCATGGATTACGGCCGGGGAACGACGGCCGGACGTGACCCCGAGGGCCGCTTTGACGGCACCCTGTCGGGGCCGTTCTGCTATAAGGAGGGCAAGGCCGAGGTCATCGCCGATCTGGCCGCCGAGCACGGCTACGACCTTGCCGAGTGTTTCGCCTACTCCGACTCGATCAGCGACGCACCGATGTTCCGCACGGTCGGGCATCCGGTCGCGGTCAACCCTGACCACGAGTTGCGCCATGCGGCTGTAGCCGGAGGTTGGCGGATCGTCGAGGTCGGTCGGCTGCGCACTGGCGTGGAATCGCTGCGACGGGCCATCCGGGCCACCGCGGCCAGCCCCGGCGCGGCCTGGTCGCGGGGGCGTCGGGTGGCCTCGCGGCGGCGCGCCCAGCCGACCGGCGACGCCTGAGTCAGGGCCGCGGATCGCTCGCGAGCATCCCCATGTCGAGGGTGTCCAGCCAGCGTCCGGCAACCCGCTGCACCTCGCGCCGCCGCCCTTCCAGGACGAACCCGACCTTCTCGTAGACGCGGATGGCGCGGCGGTTGTCATCGACGACCTCCAGACCGAGCCGATGCAGTCCGAGCGGCCCGAAGCCGAAATCCCGCACCAATCGGGTGGCCTCGGTGCCATACCCCTGGTCGAAGACCTCAGGGCCGACCAGAGCGATCCGGAAGGTCATCGCGTCGTGGTCCTCGTCGAGTTCGAAGAGCACGGCTTCACCGATCGCCCGCCCGTCGGCGACCCGCACGATCGCCCAGTCGGCCCGATCCAGTCGCTCGCCCGCCCGCCGCAGCCCGGCCCGCACCTGCTCGCGGGTGAACTCGGCCAGCGGCCCGGTCGCCGTGCGGCTCTCGGGGTCTGCGAAAAGGGGCCACAGCGCGTCGAGGTGCTCTACTCCGATCGGCTCCAGGCGTACCGTTGCGCCCACGAGCGTGGGCTGGCGTTCCAGGAGCGAGAGATCCACGGGCTGATCAAAGCAGCGCCGGTATGCCGTGGCAACAGCACGCGCGGTGCGACGCCTCACGCTCTCATGATCGCCGGGACGCGGACGGGCCGCCGCTGGCGAACGCAGCGACGGCCCGTCTCGGACTCCGGCCCAGCGGAGCGGCCTCAGCCCTTGCGGGCCGTGACCTCGCTCGTGGCCTGGGGCAGAACGTTGAACAGGTCGCCGACCACGCCGAAGTCGACCAACTCGAAGATCGGCGCCTCCTCGTCCTTGTTGATCGCGATGATCGTCTTGGAGGTCTGCATGCCGGCCCGGTGCTGGATCGCACCGGAGATGCCGCAGGCGACATAGAGCTGCGGGCTGACCTGCTTGCCGGTCTGGCCGACCTGCGAGGTGTGCGGGTACCACCCGGCGTCGACTGCTGCGCGGCTGGCACCGACGGCGGCACCGAGCGAGTCGGCGAAGGCCTCGACCTTGGAGAAGTCGCCACCCGTGCCCCGGCCACCGGAGACGACGATCGCGGCCTCGGTGAGCTCCGGACGGCCGGTGCGCTCGCGCGGCTTGACTGCGCTGATCCGCGCACCGGAGGCGAGCGCCGAGGGGGTGAAGTCGACAGCCTCGTCGGCAGCCGCGCCCGAAACAGCTTCCGGCGCAGCGGAGTTGGGCTTGACGGCGATGACCGGCACACCCTTGGTGACCGTCGCCTTGACGGTGTAGCCACCCGCGAAGGCGGTCTGCGTCGTCGCGACCCCGCCGGCACCGTCGGACTGCACGTCGACGGCGTCGGTGATGAGCCCGGAGCCGATCTTGACGGCCAGTCGAGCGGCGATCTCCTTGCCCTCGGCCGAGGAGGCCACCAGCACCGCGGCCGGAGACACCTTCTCGACCAGGTGGGCGAGCAGCTCGGCCTGCGGAACGACGAGGTAGTCGGTGAGGGCGGCAGCGTCGGCGCGGTAGACCTTCTCGGCGCCGAAGGCCGCCAGAGTCTCCTTGGCGGCGTCGAAGCCGGAGCCGACGAAGACCGCAGAGGGCTCGCCGAGGCGGCGAGCGATCGTCAACAGTTCACTGGTCGTCTTGCGGCAGGCGCCGTCGACGTGGTCGACCAGGACGAGAACTTCAGCCATGTCAGTGATCTCCTTGTCGGTGGTCGGCTCAGATGAACTTGCGCTCGGCGAGGAACCCGGCGAGCTTGGCGCCGCCGTCTCCTTCGTCCTTGACGATGGTGCCGACCGCGCGCGGCGGGCGGGCCGCGACGGCCTCGACCTTGGTCCAGGCGTTGCCCAGACCGACGGCGGAGGCGTCGATGCCCAGGTCGGCGAGCGTCCAGTTCTCGACCGGCTTCTTCTTGGCCGCCATGATCCCCTTGAAGGACGGGTAGCGCGGCTCGTTGATCTGGTCGGTCACCGACACGAGCGCAGGCAGGCCGGCCTCGATGGTGAGGCTCGCGGCGTCGCCGTCGCGGCGTGCGGACACGCCGGAGCCCGAGACGGTGAGCTCGGAGGCGAAGGTGACCGCGGGCACGCCCAGGCGCTCGGCGAGCATGATCGGGACGACGCCCATGGTGCCGTCGGTGGAGGCCATGCCGGTGACCACGAGGTCGGGCATCCCGATCTTCTTGATGGCCTCGGCCAACACCAGCGACGTGGCCAGGGCATCCGAGCCGTGGATCGCGTCGTCGTTGACGTGCACGCCCTTGTCGGCGCCCATCTGCAGGGCCTTCTTGATGGCGTCGGAGGCCTGGTCGGGCCCGACGGTGAGGACGGTGACCTCACCTTCGCCGGCTTCGACGATCTTGAGGGCCTCCTCCACGGCATACTCGTCGAGCTCAGACAGCAACCCGTCGACGTTGGCCCGGTCGGTGGTGTTGTCGGAGGCGTTGAACGTGCGGTCGGCTTGGGCGTCCGGCACGTACTTGACACAGACGACGATGTTCATCGGTCGAACGTCCTCTTCCGTTGGGGGTACGGGGAAGACGGCACGGTATGCCGTCCCACTGCTTTCATCCTGACAGTCCGGCTGCCGTGGGCCGAGCCGGTTCTGGCGTGATGCCTGCCACCTGACGACGTGGTCGACAGCGTGCGGATCGCACCGGGTTGCTGAATGTTACTTGTCGGTAACCATGCCACCGCAATCCATCCGAGCACGTGAGCCTCGTCACTCCACGCCGAGCCTCGACCGGGACCTACCCCGATGCCGTCTCGACGATGTGGAACGCAGGCTCTTCGTACGGGTGGGCCTGCCGCAGCGCCGCGACCACCTGCCCACGCAGAGCCCGCGGCACGACGACTTCGACCCGGTGCTCGGCCACCCGCTCCAGCCGCCCGACGGCGCCGGTGGTGGGGTCGCTGCCCGCGCCGGGACGGAACTGCCCCGTCCCGGCCTGGACGAACGCGCACTCGGTGTAATCGCCGATGCGCCCACCACCAGCGGCGAAGATCGCAGCGAGGACCGCATCGGTGCGCTCGATCGGGACATAGGTGACGAGGATGTCGATGTCCAGCTCGGACACGACCCTCACCGACCTTCGAAGACCGCCTTGCCGGGGCCGTTGGCCACGAAGGACTCCATCCCGATCGCCCGGTCCTTGGTCGCGAACATCGCGGCGAAGAGGGTGCGCTCCAGGGCCAGCCCGCTCTCCAGGTCGGTTTCGATGCCCCGGTCGATGGCTTCCTTGGTGGCGCGCAGCGCGACCGCGGGGCCGCCCACGAACTGCCGGCAGAACTCGACGGCCGCGGCATACACCTGGTCGTCCGGAACCACCCGGTCGGCGAGGCCGATCGCGAGCGCCTCGTCGGCCTTGACGAACCGGCCGGTGAAGCACAACTCCTTGGCCTTGGTGGGGCCGACCAGGCGGGCCAGCCGCTGGGTGCCGCCCATGCCGGGGATCACCCCGAGCAGGATCTCGGGCTGGCCCATCTGGGCCGACGCGCCGACGAAGCGGAAGTCGCAGGCCATCGCGAGCTCGCAGCCGCCACCGAGGGCATAGCCGGTCACCGCGGCGACGGTGGGCTTGGGCAGCCGCGCCAGCGTCGAGACATAGGCGTGCAGGGTGTCGACCGCGCCGGCCATGTCGGTGTAGGACATCTCGCGCATTTCCTTGATATCTGCGCCGGCTGCGAAGACCCGCTCGCCGCCGTAGACGATCACCGCGGCAATGTCGCTGCGCTCACCGGCCTCTTCGGCAGCCGCCTTGATCTCGGTCTGCACCTGGAGGTTGATGGCATTCATCTTCGGCCGGTCCAGCCGGATCGTGCCGATCCCGTCGGCGACCTCGAGTCGCACGAACTCACCCATCGGTGTCCTCACTTCCCGGCGCCTCATGGCGCCCTTGATCCCACGACCCGAACCACGCCGACACGACCTGCATGAGCAGGTTGACGGTCAGCTGGAACAGGGTGCTGAGGTCGGTGGCCTCGGTCACGACGTGGTCGGCCGTGACGATGAGGTTGCCGTTGGCAATGCCGACCTTGGCGATATTGAGCTGCAGGGTGAAGTCGTTGCAGCGCTCCAGGCGGGCAACGTCGTCCGCGGGCACCCCGTCGCCAATGACCCACTGTCCGAAGACCCGCATGATGGGGAACTCCCCGTCGACGCAGCGCACGAAGAGCTGCTGCGCCGGCTCGCCCACGACGAAGGCGATGTCGCCGTCGTCGTCGATCGAGGGAAGGGTGCCGAGGTCCTTGATGACATCGAGCATCCGGCCCCGCAGGGGGTGCTCGTCGGCAGGGGGCGGGAAGTTCGGCAGGGCGGCAGGATCCGTCATGCCCCGAGGGTATCGCCCCCCTATCCTGGCCGTATGCCGCGACCGACGACCCGCCGCGACCATCCGCCTCTCCCCGGGGTCACCCTCGTGCCGGGCGGCGCCGAGGTGTGCGTGTATGCCGGTCATGCCGACGCCGTCGACGTCTGCCTTTTCGATGCTGGCGACCGCACCGGCCTCACCGAGCGGCGGGTTGCACTCACCGACCGGCTCTACGGCTACTGGTTCGGTTTCGTGCCTGGGATGGGCCTCGGCCAGCGCTACGGATTCCGGGCCAAGGGGCCGTGGGTGCCGCATGCGGGGCTGCGTTACAACCCCGCCAAGCTGCTCATGGACCCCTACGCACGGGCGATCGAGGGCGAGCTCACCTGGAGCGGTGAGGTGTTCGGACACCGCACCAGCTCAGACCTCACCCCCGAGGACCTCTACCAACCCGACGATCGCGACTCCGCGGCATACGTGCCGCGCAGCGTCGTCGTCTCGGATCGCTTTGACTGGGGGCGGGACCGCCCCCCGCGCCACGCCCTGAGCGACACGGTCATCTACGAGACCCATGTGCGCAACCTCACCATGCGCCTGCCCGGGGTTCCTCCGGAACTCCGTGGCACGTATGCCGGCCTGGCCCACCCGGTGACCATCGACTATCTGCGCTCGCTGGGCATCACGGCGGTCGAGCTGCTGCCGGTGCACTCCTTCGTCACCGAGCCGGAGGTGTGGCGCCGGGGCCTGACCAACCACTGGGGCTACAACACCCTCGGCTTCTTCGCCCCGCATGCCCGGTATGCCGCGTCGAAAGATCCGCAGGGCGCGCTGGACGAGTTCAAGGGCATGGTCAAGCTGCTGCACGCGGCCGGCATCGAGGTCTTCCTCGACGTCGTCTACAACCACACCGCCGAGCAGTCCGCGCGGGGAGCCACCCTGTCCTGGCGGGGTCTGGACAATCGGGCCTACTACCGCCTCGACGGCCGCGGTGACGACATCGACGTCACCGGCTGTGGCAACACCCTCGACACCCGCCACGTCGTCGTCGTGCGCACCATCCTCGACTCGCTGCGCTATTGGGTGCAGGAGTGCCACATCGACGGCTTCCGTTTCGACCTGGCCGTGGCCATGGGTCGCGGCAAGAACGACGACTTCGACCCCGACCACCCGTTGCTCGTGGCGCTGCGCACCGACCCGGTGCTCTCCCAGGTCAAGAACATCAGCGAACCGTGGGACCTGGGCATCCAGGGCTGGCGCACCGGCCAGTTCCCGCCGCCGTTCTCGGAGTGGAACGACCGCTACCGCGACCGAGTGCGCTCGTTCTGGCTCTCGGACCTGTCCCGGCTCATCTCCGGCCAACACGCTCACGGCGTGCGCGACCTGGCCACCCGGCTCTCGGGGTCGGCCGACCTCTTCCACGCCCGCGACCGCGGCCCGATCGCCTCGATCAACTTCGTCGCCGCGCACGACGGCTTCACCATGGCCGACCTCACGATGTACAACCACAAGCACAACGAGGCCAATCACGAGGACAACCGCGACGGGTCGGACAACAACTCCTCGTGGAACCACGGCATCGAGGGCCCGATCGACGACGGCATCTCGGCCGTGCGCCACCGGTCGTTGCGCAACCTGATGGGCACCTTGCTGGTGTCCACCGGTGTGCCGATGATCAACGGCGGCGACGAGTTCGGCCGCACCCAGCACGGCAACAACAACGCCTTCTGCCACGACAGCGACCTGAGCTACTACGACTGGGACCTGCGGCCCTGGCAACAGGATCTGCTCGACACGACCCGCTACCTCACGGCGCTGCGGCGGTCCCATCCGGTGCTGCGCCAGCGGATGTTCTGGAGCGGCGGCGAGGTCCACATCGACGGATCGAAGGACCTCGACTGGTTCGACGACCGCGGTTCGCCGATGACCCAGGACCGCTGGGGCGACGAACGGCTGCGCACCCTGCAGATGCTGCTCAACGGCGCCTGGGAGGGGCAGGCCTCGCTGCTGGTCGTCTTGCACGGCGGTCAGCACGAGGCCGACGTGACCCTGCCCCGGCCGCCGGGCGCGACGGCATACGAACTGCTCTGGGACAGCGCGTGGGATCGTCCCCCGGACGCGCCCATCCCGATGCCGTACGACCAGGCGGTACGGATGCTGCCGGCGTCGATGCGGGTCTACCGCGTGGTCGACCCCACCTGAACCCCCTGCCCTCGGCTGTTGTGGGGAGTTGGCGGCGTCAGACGGATGTGGATCGGGGCCGAGCCGCAGGTGCGACTCGGCCCCGATGCAGGTGGGCAGGTCAATCAGCGGTGACGGCCCGGTTGACGGCGCCGTGCGGTGACGACAAGCATCGAGCCAAGCAGCATCAGCAGACCCCCGAAAGCACCCAGTCGGAGCGAATCGTCTGATCCGGTCGACGGCAGAGTCGGAGCGGCCGCGGTCGCTGAGGGCGTGCTCGTTGCCGAGGGTTGCGCTGTCGGAACCACGGTCGGAGTGGGCGTGGGAGTGGGCGTCGGGCACGCGGTGGCGGCATCGGCGAGGGTCTGCACGGTCTGAGCGGTGCCATCGGCCAGTGTGGTGTAGGGCGCCACCGGAGTGTAGGTCAGAGTCCGCTTGCCGCCGCTCCACCCGCTGTCGGTGCGGGCCAGCTTGGTCTCGTCGAAGGGGGGCAGGGTGACCGTGTCGTTGTCGGCTCCGCACACCACGAGAGGAGTGGGAGCAGCCGGCGCGGTGGGCGCGCAGTGAATGATGCCCACGTAATAGGGCTGGGTGTCGTAGACGAACTGCGAGGATGTCGAGGCGGTCTCCTGGCGGATCTGCGACGTGATCTTCATCGTGCTCGCCGGGAGCAAGGTGGTGTTGCTCGCCACCAGGTAGGGCACGGTGTCCGTCGCCTTGACGGTGGCTGGCGCCCGGTAGTTGGCGTCGGTGTAGGTCAGCGGCACGGCACCGTTGTAGGTGCTCACCGCAGCCCGATCGACCGTGGTTCCATCCCCCTTGACCACGATCGTCGACGACCCCGCGACCGGGTCGGCGGCGTTGACGACGTCGGCGCCAGCGGGATTGAGGATGAACGCGCCGTCGGCCTCTGACCAGGTGCTGGGGTCCCCGGGGAAGGACGTCGTCCCCGATGCGAGCACATTGAACGGATAGACGAGCCGAACGTCGGTGACCACGTAAGACGACGTGCTCGTCAAGGTGATCGTGTAGGTCGTCGCGCTGTAGGACACCCCACCCACGGTCATCGCCGTCGGGTCCGTGCCGACCCACTTCTCCGTGGCAGCCCCGACCGCCAGGATGTTTTGATAGGCGCCGTCGTTGCACGTCAGCGGGGTCGTCGCGGCATGAGACGAGGTCGGGATGCCGACCAGTCCGATCGCGGCGAGTGCGAACGTGGGAGCGGCAAGGAGCAATCGTCGGGCGAACGGCATCATGGGTTGCTGGATCCTGTCGAGCGGTGGTGAGGGCCCTTCACCCTAGAAATGTGTCGAATCGCGACATAGTCGAACATTTCGACGGCACAGGATTCTCGCTGCTCCTCGCCCGCCTCGGGTATGCCGTCCGGCGCCCCTCAGCGCGCAGCAACGGCAGTCCAGGTCGCGCCGTTGTCGGTCGAACGATGCAGGGTGTCCAGGGAGCTGACCGACCAGAGTGTTGTGCCGGCCGCTGCGATCTGGTCGCTCCCGAACTGATATGGCGAGACCGAGGTCTGAGGTGCGGGCCAGGTGGCCAGCGGCGCCATCGCGCTCCACGCGGTATCGACCGAGATGAGCAACGACTGCCGGTGCGTGTCGTAGTCGCCGACATGGGCGACCAGCCGACCGCTGGACGTCACTGTGAGACCGATGAGTTCGACACCCTTGGGCAGTGGTCCGGTCACCGGCTTGCCTGTCGTGACCACCTGACTGCCGGTAATACTGCGCATGGTGTCGCCTTGGTACATCACCAGGGTCGCCGTCCCGGACGTCACGAGGTTGCCCAGTTGCGCGCCGGTGAACCCAGCCTCGAGATAGGTGCGACCACCGTCGCTCGTGGAGTGCACGGTCGTGCGACCGGCGCTCATCGTCGGCACCCAGATCCGGCCAGTCGGATCGATGGCCGCCAGAGCCCACACCGAGCCGCCGGGCACCGGTTCGTGCCCTCCGGACGCCGCCAGCAGATCCCAGCGCTGCCCGGTCGAGGGCCGGAACAGTTCGGGTGTCGAGGACGCGGTCAGCAGGACATCGCCTGGTTGCGGCCCGAAGCCCTGCGCCGGCGCGGTCAGCGCCGGAAGCGGGTGGGCCACCCCATCGGACCCGACGGAGAAGCCCGCGTCCGAACCGTCGATCACGACGAATCCGGTCGCGTGCGGGATGACTCGGTTGAACACTCCCGTCGTGCTGAGGATCCCCCGACCGACCATCCGACCGGATGCGTCGATGACCCGCCACGCGCTGTCGCAGCCGTCGGTCGGACACGAGGCAAAGGCCTGGAAGACCAACCCGTTCCCGGCACCCCAGATCCCGCGCAGGGTGGCCGCGGACGCGATCGCCGCATCGGCCCGCACCGAGACCGGCGCAGTGGCTGCCACTGGTCCGGTCGGCGCGGCGCGTCCTGGGGCCGCAGTCCCCGAGGTCGCCGTGGCGCTCGCCGTAGCAACGGTCTCGGCTGGGGAGGCGGGGATGAGCGCCCGGTCGGTGCGCGGCATACCGAGTGTCGCGTATGCCGTGCCGGCCGCGACCGCTGCCACCGCGGCAGCGGCGACAGTGGTGCGGCGACGGCGCCGGCGCTGGGCCGCGGCGACCACCAGGGTGTCGAATGCGACGGGGTGCACCGTGCGCTCCAGGTCGCGCCCGATGGCGCGCAGGACGTCCAGGTCGTCAGTCATGAGAAGCCTCCGATTCCACGAGGGTGGACAGCAACGGCCGCAGGGCGTTACGGGCCCGGACCAGCCGTGCCTTGACCGTGCCGCTGGGCAGGTCGAGAGCGTGGGCCACCTGCTCGACCGACAGGTCGGATAGGTAGTGCAGAGCCGCCACCTGCCGCAGCGTCACCGGCAGTTGGGCCAGGGCCCCGAGCACGACGGTCTGGGTCTCGCTCAGGGCCACTTGGTCCTGGGGGAGCGCGAGCAAGCGCGGTTGGGTCCGCCGCCACAACGCCATCCGGCGCCAGCGGCTGCGGCAGTAGTTGAGCGCCACTGTCCGCAGCCACGCTTCCGGGTTGTCCAGCCGAACGAACGCCTGCGGCCGGTCAAGGGCGCGGACGAAGGCTTCCTGGAGGGCCTCCTCGGCGAGGTCGCGATTGCCGGTCATCCCGGTGAGCTGCACGACCAGGCGCCCGTAGCGCGCTTCGTAGAAGTCACGCACGGCGGTGACGTCCGCGCCCATCTCGAGCCCCCTGTCTGTCGGCTGCTTGGGTGCCGACACTGTGCAGACGCACACGGTATGCCGTCCGGTTGCCTCTCGGCTGCGCGGTGATGGACCGCCGATCCGCCCTGGCGGAGCAGCAGATCCGAAAACGTTTACATCAGTCGCTTTCGATAGCCGGTCGGGGGGCGCGGGGAGGCGCGGAACCTAGTAGCGTCGGGACTGTGAGCGCCACCTCCGCCTCTGGTCCGCGTCCCACCCCCGCCGCTGCCCGCGGCCGAAAGAAACCCGCCCGCGGGTCGCGTGCGCAGGCCGCACCAGCGAGTGCAGCGCCGGCACCGCCTCAGGCTCCGGCCGCACCCCCACCGGCTCCGGCCGCGGCAATCCCCGCGCCAGCCCCGGGTCCGGGCAATCCCTTGCAGCCAGGGGTGATGCCGATCGGGCGGATCCCGGTCGTCAACGTCACCCCCTCCATCGACGGCGGCAACCGCCCGGCCAAGAGCGTGGTCGGCGAGGAGTTCGTCATCACCGCCCAGGTCTTCCGGGAGGGTCATGACGCGGTCAATGCGTCGGTCGTGCTCACCGACCCCGACGGGGTCGAGCACCGCAGCGCGATGAACCCGGTCAACCCGGGCCTGTCGCTCTGGGACATCACCGTGAGCGCCGACCGGCCGGGCTGGTGGAGCTATCACGTCGAGGGCTGGTCGGACCCGTGGGCCACCTGGGTGCACGACGGCACCATCAAGGTCGAGGCCGGCATCGACAGCGAGCTCATGCTTGAAGAGGGCGCCCGGGTCATCGAGCGGGCCCTCACGGTGTTGCCGGACGTGGCGCCCGCCGAGGCCGCCCAGACGCTGCGTGATGCGGTGACTGCCTTGCGCGACACCGACCGGCCGGCCCTGGCCCGACTGCACGCGGCCCTGGCGCCCGAGGTCGACGCCGTGTTCACGGCATACCCGTTCCGGGAGAAGGTCAGCCCGAGCCCGCGGCACCTCTGGCTCGTCGAGCGCGAACTCGCGCTCTTCGGCGCGTGGTACGAGATCTTCCCGCGCTCGGAGGGAGCCGTGCAGGACCCGGAGACCGGCGAGTGGGCCTCGGGCACCTTCCGCACCGCGATGAAGCGGCTGCCCGCGATCGCCGCGATGGGCTTCGACGTCGTCTACCTCACCCCGATCCACCCGATCGGCACGACGGCCCGTAAGGGCCGCAACAACACGCTCGTCGCACTGCCCGGCGACCCCGGCAGCCCGTATGCCATCGGCTCGCCCGACGGTGGCCACGACGCGCTGCACCCGGACTTGGGCACCTTCGCGGACTTCGACGCCTTCGTCGCCGAGACCAAGCGCCTGGGGATGGAGGTGGCGATGGACATCGCGCTGCAGTGCTCCCCCGACCACCCCTATGTCGACATGCATCCGGAGTGGTTCACCACCCGCGCCGACGGCACCATCGCATATGCCGAGAACCCTCCGAAGAAGTACCAGGACATCTACCCGCTCAACTTCGACAACGACCCCGCCGGGTCCTATGCCGAGATGCGCCGGATGATCCAGGTGTGGATCGACCATGGCGTCGAGGTGTTCCGGGTCGACAACCCGCACACCAAGCCGGTGGAGTTCTGGCAGTGGCTCATCGCCGATGTCGCCAAGGATCACCCGGGGGTGATCTGGCTGTCGGAGGCGTTCACCAAGCCGGCGATGATGCACACCCTGGCCAAGGCCGGGTTCCAGCAGTCCTACACCTATTACGCCTGGCGCAACGAGGTCGCCGAGCTGCGGGAGTACTGCGAGGAGCTGGCCGGCGACGCGGCGGCATACATGCGTCCGTCGTTCTGGCCGACGACCCACGACATCCTCACGCCGTTCATGCAGTACGGCGGCCCGACGGCGTGGAAGCTGAGGGCGGCGCTGGCCGCGACGCTCGTGCCGACCTATGGCATCTACACCGGCTACGAGCTGATGGAGTGCGTCGCGCGGCCCGGTGTCGAGGAGCAGATCGACAACGAGAAGTATGAATACAAGAACCGGCATTGGGAGGACTACGAGCCCGGCGGACCCAAGGAAGGCCAGTCCCTCGCGCCCTATCTCACCCGGCTCAACGAGATCCGGCGCGCCCATCCCGCGCTGCGCTGGCTGCGCAACCTGCGCTTCCACCGGATCGACGACCCGGCGCTGATGTGCTTCTCCAAGTCGCGGGTACTCCCCGATGGCACGCGCGACACGATCATCGTCGTGGCCAACCTCGACCCGCACTCCACCCGGGAGTCACAGGTGCACCTGGACATGCCGGCCCTCGGGTTGGAATGGAACGCCGGTATGCCGGTCCACGAGCTCATCACCGACCAGCACTGGCACTGGCACGAGACCAACTACATCCGGCTCGGCGCCGACACCGAGCCCGTGCACATCATGTCCGTCGGCCGCTACTGAGCACCCCCAACGCACGACGACCCCGATCAACCCACCTGACACCCGTTCGCGAAAGGACGAGATGACCGCCCACCCCGTCGAGACCAGCTCCCACACTCCGGGAGCGGCTGTTGCCGGCCGGCCCGGGTTGCGGGAGGACCCCGACTGGTTCCGCACCGCGGTGTTCTACGAGGTGCTGGTGCGGGCCTTTGCCGACTCGACCGGGTCGGGATCGGGTGACTTCACCGGGTTGATCGGCAAGCTCGACTACCTGCAGTGGCTCGGCGTCGACTGCCTGTGGATTCCGCCGTTCTACGCCTCGCCGCTGCGCGACGGCGGCTACGACATTGCCGATTATCGCGAGGTGTTGCCGGAGTTCGGCACCATCGAGGACTTCCGGGTGCTGCTGCAGGAGGCGCACGCGCGCGGCATACGGATCATCACCGACTTCGTCATGAACCACACCAGTGACCAGCACCCGTGGTTCCAGGCCAGCCGGTCCGATCCGTCCGGCCCGTATGGCGACTACTACGTGTGGTCAGACACCGACGCGAAGTATGCCGGCACCCGGATCATCTTCATCGACACCGAGGCCTCCAACTGGAGCTTCGACCCGGTGCGCAAGGAGTACTTCTGGCACCGATTCTTCTCCCACCAGCCCGACCTCAACTTCGAGAATCCTGCGGTCCAGGAGGAGATGTTCGAGGTCGTCCGGTTCTGGATGGACATGGGGATCGACGGGTTCCGGCTCGATGCCGTGCCCTACCTGTTCGAGGAGGAGGGTCACAGCGGCGAGAACCACCCGCGCACCCACGAGTTCCTCGCCTCGTTGCGGGCCATGGTCGACCGCGAGTACCCGGGCCGGATCCTGCTGGCCGAGGCCAATCAAATGCCCCAGGAGGTCGTCGACTACTTCGGCACCGACGAGGCGCCCGAGTGCCAGATGTGCTTCCACTTCCCGGTGATGCCGCGGATCTACTACGCGCTGCGCTCCCAGACCGCGGCCCCGATCGCCGACGTGCTGCGCGCCACCCCGGCGATCCCCTCCGGCGGGCAGTGGGGCACCTTCCTGCGCAACCATGACGAGCTCACCTTGGAGATGGTCTCCGACGAGGAACGCTCGGCGATGTACACCTGGTATGCCCCGGACCCGCGGATGCGCGCCAACGTCGGCATCCGCCGCCGGTTGGCTCCCCTGCTGGACAACGACCGCGCCCAGCTCGAGCTCATCCACGCCCTCGTGCTGTCGCTGCCGGGCTCGCCGTGCCTCTACTACGGCGACGAGATCGGGATGGGCGACAACATCTGGCTGCCCGACCGCGACGCCTCGCGCACTCCCATGCAGTGGAGCCCCGACCGCAACGCCGGGTTCTCGACCGTCGACCCGGGCAAGCTCTACCTGCCGGTCGTGTCCTCTCTCGTCTTCGGCTACCAGGCCGTCAACGTCGAGGCCCAGAAGGCCGCACCGGCCTCCTTCCTGCACTGGCTGCGCGGCATCCTCGCGATCCGCAAGGCTCATCCGGTCTTCGGCCTCGGCGATTTCCGTGACCGGTCGTCCGACAACCCCGCCGTCCTCGCCTACACCCGCCAGGCCGACGTCGCCCGTGGCGCGGACCGGCTGCTGTGCGTGGCTAACCTCTCGGCCAGCGCACAGTCGGCGACCATCGACCTGCCCGACGCGGCCGGCAAGCAGCTGACCGATCTGCTGGGCGGGGCCGCCTTCCCCGCCGTCGGGGCCGACGGTCAGGTCACCCTCACCCTCGGCGCGCGCGGCTACTACTGGCTGGCCGTCGGCGAGGCGGGCCGGACCCCATGAGCGCAGGTGCCGCATGACCGGCGTTGCCGAAATCCACGCCGCGACCCTGACACCGTCCAAGCTCGACCTGGTCCATGCCTGGATCGGCCAACAGCGTTGGTACAACGCAACCGGATCGGAGCCGGCCCTCACCCGAGTCGGCAGTTATCGCTTCGTCGACCCGGCCGGCGAGGTCGGCATCGAAACCCTGCTCATCGCGGACACCAGCGGCGGGGACGGCGGCACTGACGCCGTGCTCTACCAGGTGCCGCTCACCTATCGCGGAGCACCGCTGGCCGGGGCCGAGAGCGCCCTGGTCGGCACCATGCAGCACAGTGTCCTGGGCACCCGGTGGGTCTACGACGCACCGCACGACCCGGCATACGTCGCCGAGTTGGTGCGCACCATCGTCACCGGCGGCCGCGAAGCCGACCGCAGCGATGGGGTCGTCGAGGTCACCGTGCGCGGCGACGGCGCCGCGTCCGAGGCCGCTCCCCGGCTGGTGTCCGCCAGGGTGTTGTCCGGCGAGCAGTCCAACACGTCGATCATCTGCCAGGTCGAGGGCGCCGGCCTCCCCTCCGACGTCATCGTCAAGGTCTTCCGCACCCTCGCAGCCGGCGACAACCCCGACGTCACCGTGCAAGGGGCTCTCGCCGCCACCGACCCCGGCCTGGTGCCCGCGCCGGTCGGGTCGCTGCGCGGCACCTGGCCCTCGGCTGCCGGGTCGGTCTCGGGTCACCTCGCAGTCGCGCAGGCATTCGTCCCCGGCGTCCGCGATGCCTGGCGCGTGGCGCTCGAGGTATGCCGTGCCGGCACCGATTTCACCCCCACCGCGCGGGCCCTCGGCCGTGTCACCGCCCGGATCCACGGCGCCCTCGCGACGGCGTTCGGCACCACGGTCGCGACCGCGTCGGCGCGCACCGCGCTGCTGGACTCGATTCGTTCCCGGTATGCCGTGGCCGTCACCGCCGTGCCAGCGCTCGCCGCCCACCAGGGCGCCGTCGAGGCGACCCTCGACACCGTGGCAACCATGGAATGGCCTGCGCTGCAACGAGTTCACGGCGACTACCA
Organism: Actinomycetales bacterium; assembly: GCA_016710645.1. Lineage (GTDB taxonomy): Bacteria > Actinomycetota > Actinomycetes > Actinomycetales > Dermatophilaceae > Phosphoribacter. The sequence goes on from JADJVI010000034.1 coordinate 15,749, forward strand.
CCTTGGCCAGATCCTCTACCTCGGCGCCAAGGACGTCCTCGCCATCGATTTCGAGGGCGAGCCATTGCGGCCGCTGGCCGAGCGCACCGTGCCCGACCTCGCGCTGCGTGACGTCGCGGGCATGGTGCGATCCTTCGACTATGTCGCCGGTGCCGTGCGCATGGAGGCGGGCGGACTGGAGCGCCAGGACTGGGCCGATACCTGCCGGGATGCCTTCCTGGCCGCCTACCGCGAGACCATCCCCGGCGGCGGCCCGACCGACACCGCCATGCTCGCAGCCCTCGAACTCGACAAGGCCCTCTACGAGGTCGGCTACGAAGCTCGCCAACGCCCAGCCTGGCTGCCCATCCCACGCCAGGCCGTCGAGCGCTTGCTCGCCGAAGCCCCCGAGACGCACACCCCGGACCCCACCGTCAGGAGCACCATGGATCCCGTCCAGACGCAGGCACTCGTCGCTGACGAGAGCGCGATCACCGCGTTCCTGGAAGGCCGACACTCGCAACCGCACGACCTGCTCGGCCACCACGTCGGCCCGGGGGGCCTGACGGTCACGGCATACCGGCCGATGGCCCGCACCGTCCGCGCGCGCCTGGCTGATGGCACCGTGCTGGACCTCCCGCACGTGCGCGGCGGGGTGTGGTCGGGCACGACTGACGTCGCCAACGCGAGCCAGGACTACCGGCTGCTCGTCGACTATGGCGACGGAGTCGAGCACGAGCAGGACGACCCCTACCGCTTCATCCCCACCCTCGGCGAGGTCGACCGCTTCCTCATCAACGAGGGCCGCCACGAGCAACTCTGGACCGTCCTCGGCTCGCACGTGCGGCACTACGAGGGCCCGATGGGCGATGTATGGGGAGTGTCGTTCGCGGTGTGGGCCCCCAATGCCACCGCCGTGCACGTCGTCGGCGACTTCAACGGCTGGGACCGGATCAGCCACCCGATGCGACGCCTCGGTGAGTCCGGCGTGTGGGAGCTGTTCATCCCGGCGCGTCCGAGGGGATGAACTACCAGTATGCCGTCCGCGGCCAGGACACCGCGGTGCACCTCAAGGCCGACCCGATGGCCCGGTATGCCGAGGTGGCCCCCAAGCAGGCCTCGATCGTCCACCAGTCGCACTACGAGTGGGGCGACCAGGACTGGATGACCGCACGCGCCCAGCGCGACCCGCACACCGGCCCGATGAGCATCTACGAGGTGCACCTTGGCTCATGGCGCCAGGGCCAGACCTATCGCGACCTGGCCGAGCACCTGGTCAATTACGTCAAGGACCTCGGCTTCACCCACGTCGAGTTCCTGCCGGTTATGGAGCACCCTACGTGCCCTCGTGGGGCTACCACGTCACCGGCTATTACGCCGTCTCCTCGCGCTGGGGCACCCCGACGAGTTCCGGCTGCTGGTGGACTACCTGCACCGCAATGGCATCGGGGTCATCCTCGACTGGGTACCCGGGCACTTCGCCACCGACCCTGGGCGCTCGCGCGCTTCGACGGGCAGGCCCTCTATGAGCACCCGGACCCGCGCAAGGGGCTGGCACAAGGAGTGGGGCTCGTTCATCTTCGACTTCGGTCGGCCGGAGGTGCGCAACTTCCTCGTCGCCAATGCGACCTATTGGCTGGAGGAGTTCCACATCGACGGGCTGCGGGTCGACGGCGTCGCCTCGATGCTCTACCTCGACTACTCCCGTCAGCCCGGCGAGTGGATCCCCAATATCCACGGCGGGCGGGAAAACCTCGAAGCGGTGCAGCTGCTCCAGGAAGCCAACGCCACGGCATACAAGCGCACCCCTGGCGTGGTCATGATCGCGGAGGAATCCACCTCCTGGGCCGGCGTCTCCAAGCCGACCCACCAGGGCGGGCTGGGCTTCGGGTTGGCTGGAACATGGGCTGGATGAACGACGCCCTGCGCTATTTGGCGACCGACCCGATCTACCGGCAGTACCACCACAACAAGCTGACCTTCGCGCTGATGTATGCCTTCAGCGAGAACTTCGTGCTGCCGATCAGCCATGACGAGGTCGTCCACGGCAAGGGCTCGCTCATGCGCAAGTCCAACGGCAGCCGTGAGGACCGGATCGCCACGCTGCGGGCCTTTATCGCCTACATGTGGACCCACCCGGGCAAGCAGTTGCTTGGCAGGCTCGGAGTTCGGCCAGGAGTCGGAGTGGTCCGACGCCCGCAGCCTGGACTGGTGGCTGCTCGACCAGCCGATCCACTACCGGATCCATGCCCAGGTCAAGGACA
>JADJVI010000035.1 GCA_016710645.1 Actinomycetales bacterium
CCGGATCTCTCGAATCGGTCACCGACGCGGGCGCCGAGGTCCTCCCCGGCGGGTGGCGCGAGGTGCTGTCGGACCGGGCCATGCTGCGATTCATGCTCGTCTGCATCGTCGTCGTGACCTTCGGCTATGCCCAGATGGAGGCGGGGTTCGCGGCATACGTCACCGAGACCGGCGGGGTGCCGGCCAGCCGGCTCGGGTGGTCCTTCGCGGCCAACACCGTGGTCATCGTGCTCGGCCAGCTCGTCGCCCTGCGCTTCATCCCGGGCCGCAGCCGCACTCGCGTGCTCGCCTTGGCCGCCAGCATCTGGTCGGTGTCCTGGCTCGTCGTCGCGATGACCGGGCGAGTCGAGGGCGGCGCCGCGGTGGTCTTCGCCATCCTCGGCTTGGGCCTGTTCGGTGTCGGCGAGACGTTGTGGGCGCCGGTCGCGCCGGCCGTGGTCAACGACCTCGCCCCCGAACACCTGCGCGGCCGCTACAACTCGGCTCAGGCCATGGTGTGGACGACAGCGTCGGTCCTCGGGCCTGCCACTGCCGGGCTGCTGCTGGGCAACGGCCTGGCGGGCGTCTGGGTGACCGCCACGGTCGGGGGCACGGCGCTGGCCGCTGCCCTGTTCCTTCGGCTACGCCGCCACCTGAGCCCATCGGCCGACGGCCGGGTGGCTGTGAGCGGGACTGCGGGCGAGTGACCGCGGGCTGTGTGGGGCTGAGGGGAAGCCCACGAGCCCGCGGCCACTCCGACGAGGCCGCCCAATGTGGGAGGGAGGCGGTTCCCGCCGCCCGCCGACGCGCAGCCGCGTCGAGGGGAACGAGAAATCGGGGCGAGCATGCCACCCACATGCGCGTTGAGTCACGCTGACGGTTAATCCAGATCAGGAGTTAAAGCAAACCTGTGATGATTCTTGATCGAAATTAATCCCCGTCGTGACATTCGCTTTGCGCTCTGCCAGCATGACGGAGCGCCAGCCCCCGGGCTGATCATCCGAGAGTGGCGTGGCACATCAGAAGTCTCCTCGGGCGGTCCGCCGTGCGGGGAGGAGCCGGGATCCGGGGGGATTCCGTCTCGGACCGCACCACACGGTGCGGATCGTCACACTCGGGGAGCAACGGGTTGAGGGACCGGTTGTCACTCAGAGCGGCCACCGAGACTCCCGGTTGACCGTGGACTCGTCGGGTTGATGCGGCCCGTCGGGACCAACAGGGGCCCCACGCAGATGTTCTGCGTGGGCCTGCAGGGGAAAGTCAGCTCAGTCATATGGGACACCTACGGTCCACGATCGCGAAAGGCGGGCGGTATGCGCGGGAAATGCATCCGTCCGAACAACCGCGACTTGGGGAGCGGTTCCTGCGGCGACTTGTGCAACGCGTAGCTGTTCATGAGTGGCTGGCCGGTACACCCGGCGAACCCACGGCGATGGGACTTGGGCAGTCCTGTCGCCGTGGGACTGCCGGGCGTGGGATTGCCGGTCGTGGGATTGGCGGTCGCAAGGCTGACGGCCGCGACGGTGGATGACTAGAGTTCGAGGATGCCGCACGTCACCACCGACCCAGTCCGGATCCCGGTCCCCGGAGGCAAGGTCATCAACGAGCACGTCGGGCAGGTGGCGACCTCCACCTCCGCCGTATCGGTCGCTCACATGCTCGCGCCCTCCGGCTGGGAGGAACCCTTTCAGACGCCAGAGTTCGACGAGATCACCGTCGTCGTCCGGGGCTCGCTCCATGTCGATTGCGACGGCCAGCGGTACGAGGTGAGCGCGGGACAGTCGATCATCACGAAAGCCGGCGAGCGCGTGCAGTACTCCGCCGGCCCGCTCGGCGCCGAATACGTCGCTATTTGCCTGCCGGCATACACACCGGAAACTGCCCATCGCGAGGGGTCATGAGCACGAGCACCCGGCCGGATGCGGCCACCGTCCTGGCCGCGCCGAAGGTGCTCTTGCACGACCACCTCGACGGCGGCGTCCGGTCGCAGACCATCCTCGAGATCGCCGACGAGATCGGGTATGCCGACCTGCCGGCCCACGACGCCGACAGCCTCGGCACGTGGTTCCGCGAGTCGGCCGACTCCGGGTCCCTGGAGCGCTATCTGGAGACCTTCCGGCATACCGTGGCGGTCATGCAGACCGAGGCCGGGCTGCGGCGGGTCGCTCGCGAGTGCGTCCTGGACCTGGCCGCGGACGGAGTCGTCTATGCCGAGAGCCGCTATGCCCCTGAGCAGCATCTCGCCGGCGGGTTGAGGCTGGAACAGGTCATTGAGGCGGTCATCGCCGGTTTCCGCGAGGGTGAGGCCGAGGCGGCCGCGGCCGGGCACACCATCCGGGTGACCTCACTGCTCACGGCCATGCGCCATGCCGCGCGCAGCACCGCCATTGCCGAGCTGGCGGTGCGTTATCGCGACGACGGGGTGGCCGGGTTCGACATCGCCGGAGCCGAGGCCGGGTTCCCGCCCACGCGACACCTGGATGCCTTCGAGTACCTGCGCCGCGAGAACGCCCACTTCACCATCCACGCCGGCGAGGGTTTCGGTCTGCCGAGCATCTGGGAGGCCATCCAATACTGCGGGGCCGACCGGCTCGGCCACGGGGTGCGGATCGTCGACGACATCGCCATCGCCGGAGTGGCCGCCCCCCTCTGGATCCGCATGGCCGAGAAGAACCACATCGCCAGCCTCGATGACGTCGACCTGTCCTCGGTGCGCCTCGGGCGACTCGCCGCCTACGTGCGTGATGCGCGGATCCCGCTGGAGATGTGCCCGACGTCCAACCTGCAGACGGGTGCGGCTCCCTCGATCGCGCTACACCCCATCACCTTGCTCAAGCGACTGCGATTCCGGGTCACGCTCAACACCGACAACCGGCTGATGAGCAATACGACGATGTCCAAAGAGGCGCAGGCCCTGGTCGATCAGGCCGGCTGGACCCTCGATGACCTGCGCTGGGTGTCGATCAACGCGATGAAGTCCGCGTTCATCCCCTTCGACGAACGGCTGGCCATCATCGAGCAGCAACTCAAGCCCCGGTATGCCGCGTTGGGCGCCGTGGGTTCGTCAGCCGCCATCGGCTGATCCGCCGACTGGCCGGCTGCCTCAGAGCCGATCCGGTGGGGTGAGCCGGTCGCGCAGGGCCGCCTCGGCGAGCAGCCGGCCATGGTCGCGCCGACGTCGTTCGGCGACGACGGCCGCCATGACGTATTCGGGGTGGACTCCGGGTGGCGGCTCGGGGGAGAGGTAGCGACGCACTTCGTCGTAGAGCTCCCGCGCCTGCTGCTCTCGGGCCACGGGATCCATCTGGAACGCGGCGGGCAGGAAGGATCGCAGCGCTGCCGCGAGGTCATCGGGCAGCGGGGCGATGTCAGCAGTTGTGGCCCAGGCCGCGAGGTAGGGCGGCATCGGGACCAGGCTCGTGCGCCGGCCTCGGCCGCGCTCGCGCACGACGAACGTGCCGGCTGCCATGTCGCCCATCCGTTTGGTGCGCGGATTGATGACCGCCGCGACGACCGCCGGCATCCCAGCGAAGATGTAGACCTCGACGACGCCGATCAGTCCACGGGTCAGGGCGTGGCGAAAGGTGATCGGCCCGCCGTCGTCCCGGAGGGTGCGCAGGCCGGTCGCGAGCTTGCCGATGGTGCGGCCCCGCGTGAGCGTCTCCAGGGTCACCGGGTAGCCCACGAGGACGGCTACGGTCGCCAACAGCATGATGCCGGCCGCCACCGCATCGTCCGCGCGAAGGACGAACATCGAGGCAACGGTGAGCACGACCGAGGCGAGCATCTGCAGGACGAACAGGTCGATAAGCCCGGACAGCATCCGCATCCCGAGCGAGGCAGCGGGCAGATCGAGGGCGACGGCCTCGCCGGTCACCAGATCGTCAGCCGTGAGCCCGAGGGTCGCTCCAGGCTGCAGGCTCATGCCTCACCCCCTTATCGTCGGGCACCACGCTACGCCAGGGGCCCACCCGGCATACAGTGCTGTCCGTGGACCTGGATGCCTTCGTCGCCGTGCACTCGCGCGAGTGGATGCGCCTGGAGCAGTTGGTGTCCGCGCGCGGCGCACTGACGGGGGCAGAGGCCGACGAACTCCTGGACCTCTACCAACGCTGCGCCACCCACCTGTCGGAGGTGCGCTCGACGACACCAGACCCGAGTGTCGTCGCCGACCTGTCCTCGCTGCTGGCGCGGTCACGAGCGCGGGCGGGGGGCGCGCGCACGACGACCTGGCGCGATGCCGTCGGCTTCTTCACCGCCACCTTCCCCGCGGCGCTCTATCGCACCCGGCGGTGGTGGCTCTGGGTGTTGGCGGCCAATGTCGTGGTGGCCTTCGCACTGGGCGCGTGGTTCGTCGCCAACCCACATTTCGAGTCCTCGCTCGCGACGCCCTCGGAGATCGACCAGCTGGTCAACCACGACTTCGCCGACTACTACAGCGAGTATGCCGCCGGCTCCTTCGCCTTCAAGGTGTGGACCAACAACGCCTGGGTGACTGCACTGTGCCTGGCGTTCGGCATCCTCGGTTTCCCGGTCATCTACCTGCTGTGGCAGAACATCGCCAACGTCGCCGTCATCGGCGCGCTGATGTGGAACCACGACCGTGCCGACGTCTTCTTCGGCCTGATCCTCCCGCACGGCCTGTTGGAGCTCACCGCGGTCTTCGTCGCAGCCGGGGTGGGTTTGCGGGTCTTCTGGGCCTGGGTCGAGCCCGGACCCCGCTCCCGCCTCGATGCCGTGAGCCGGGAGGCTCGCTCGGCGATGACGGTGGCGCTCGGTCTGGTCGTCGTCCTCTTCGTGTCGGGGGTCGTCGAAGCATTCGTCACCCCGTCGGCGCTGCCCACCTGGGCGCGAATCGGCATCGGGGTGTTCGTCGAGGCGCTCTTCCTCACCTATGTCTTCACCCTCGGCCGGTATGCCGTGCGCCGCGGCGAGACCGGCGACGTCGCGGCCGGCGACCAGAGCGCCTCGGCGCCCACGCGCGCCTGACCGCCGGTCAGAGCTGTCCGGTCGCCTTGAGCATGAGGTAGTGGTCGGCCAGTCGCGGCGGCAATTGCTCCGGCGAGCCGTCGACGACGTCGACACCCATCCGCCGCAGCATGGCCGCCGTGCTCTCGCGCAGGGCCAGAGTGCGCTCGGCCGCCGCGGCGGCATACGCGTCGGCGGTCGTCTCGCGGGTGGCGGCCATCGTGTCCAGCGCCGGGTCGCTGACCGATGCGAGCACCACGCGGTAGTGCCGGGTCAGCGTCGCGAGGGTGGGCAGAAGGGACTCCCGGATCGCGGCGGGTTCCAGCGGGGTCAGCAGGACGACCAGGGCTCGCCGTCGGGTGATGTCGCTGACTGCACTGGCCAGAGCGGGCCAGGACGCCTCGACCAGGGCCGGGTCCAGCGGGGCCATGGCCTGCACCAGGTCGGCCAGCAGCGTGGTCCGGTTGGCCGCGGCAGCGACCCGAGCGCGCACCCAACGGTCCCCGGCGAGGAAGTCGACCCGGTCGCCGGCCCGCGAAGCGAGGGCCGCCAGCAGCAGGGCGGCGTCCATGGCGGCATCCAGTCGGGGAATGTCGCCGACGCGCCCGGCGCTGGTGCGGGAGGTGTCCAGGACGAGGACGACCCGCCGGTCGCGCTCGGGCTGCCAAGTGCGCACGACGACGCTGCGCCGGCGGGCGGTGGCCCGCCAGTCGATCGAGCGCACGTCGTCGCCCTCGACGTAGTCGCGCAGTGAGTCGAACTCGGTGCCCTGGCCGCGGGTCCGGACCGCCGAGCGGCCGTCGAGCTGGCGCAGCGTGGCCAGCCGCGAGGGCAGGTGGCGCCGCGAGTCGAAGGGCGGCAGTGCGCGGAGGCGTCCGGGGACGTCGATGGAGCGCTGCCGAGCAGCGATCCCCAGCGGCCCCACGGATCGGATCGTCACGAGATCGCTGCGCCGGTCGCCCCGCCGCGTCGGGCGCAGCGCGGTAGCGAAGCGCCGCCGCTCACCGGCCGGCAACCGCAGGGTATGCCGTTCGGTCACCGCCCCGGCCGATGGCACCCAGGCGTCGCGCAGCACCCCGTGGTAGCGCCGCCCGGTGGGGTTGGCCACGACGAGCTCGGTCTGGCCGGCCTCGCCGAGCCGCACCGACGCGGTGCCTTCCCGGTCCAGTCGCAGCCGAGTGGGCGAGGGGGCGAGACCAACGTCGAGCAGGGCCAAAACCAGGCAGAGGAACGCCCACAGCAGCACGGTGCGCCGGGTGGGGTCGATGAACACCGGGATGGCGCCGAGCGCAACCAACAGAGGGAATCGGCCGGTCACGGCCATCGGTGGTCACCTCCTCGGTGCGGTACACGGCATACCTGCCGTGATCGGGTGCTGGGCGGGAGTCTCAGCGGGGGACGGGGACGGATGCGATCGAGGTCGAGAGCACCGAGGCGACCGAGACTCCTTCCAGCTCGGCCTCCGGACGAAGGGTGAGCCGGTGCGCCAGGGTCGCATAAGCCAGCGCCTTGACGTCGTCCGGGGTGACGAAGCTGCGTCCGCTCATCCAGGCCCACGCGCGCGAGGTGGCCAGCAGGGCGGTCGCGCCGCGGGGGCTCACGCCGAGTGACAGCGACGGCGACTGTCGGGTGGCCCGAGCGATATCGACGATGTAGCTGGCGATCTCGGGAGCGACGGCCACCTGGCGCACCGCCCGGGCGCCGGCCGCGAGGTCGTCCGGGCCGGCGACGGCGGTGATGCCGGCCGCTGCGAGGTCACGCGGGTCGAAGCCGGCGGCGTGGCGCCGGACCACCTCGATCTCCTCCTCGCGCGGTGGCACCGGGAGCAGCACTTTGAGCAGGAAGCGGTCGAGCTGGGCCTCGGGGAGCGGGTAGGTGCCTTCGTACTCCACGGGGTTCTGGGTTGCCGCGACGAGGAAGGGCACCGGGAGCGGACGAGGTATGCCGTCGACCGACACCTGCCGCTCCTCCATCGCCTCCAGGAGCGCGGCCTGGGTCTTGGGTGGGGTGCGGTTGATCTCGTCGGCCAGCAGGAGGTTGGTGAAGACCGGCCCCTCGCGGAACGAGAAGGTCGAGTTGTGCTGGTCGAAGACCAACGACCCGGTGATGTCGCCGGGCATGAGGTCGGGGGTGAACTGCACCCGGGTCGTCTGCACCGACAACGCCTGGGCCAGCGATCGCACGAGGAGGGTCTTGGCGACCCCGGGCACCCCTTCCAGAAGGATGTGCCCGCGCGAGAGCAGCGCGATGAGGATGCCCGAGACAGCGGCGTCCTGACCGACGACGGCCTTGGCCACCTCGGCGCGCACTGCGAGCAGCGCCCGGCGTGCCGACTCGGAATCCCCGGTCGCGCCATCCTCCCGGGGTGCGACGGGTGCGGGAGTGGGCTCCGTGGGCGGGAACGTGCTCATCTGCGGCGGATCTCCTTCTCCAGGGCCGCGAGGGCAGCGGCCAGGCCAAGCATCTCGGTTTCGGTGGCGGCCGGGGCGCCGCCGAGCAGCCACCCGACCTCGTGCGGGGTGCGGCCGGTGGCGTGGGCGACCGGCTCGATGAGCAGCGCCGGCGGGGTGCCGGGCGGCAACCCCAGGTATGCCGTGACCCGTCGCCGGGTCGCGTCGCGCAGCACCGCCGAGGCACGTTCGTTGTCGGCCGCCTTGCGGTAGAGGCGCGCCCGGTGCTCGGTGGTCTCAACGGCCCGGACCAGCACCGGCAGGGGCTCCTGGACCAGTCGACCCAACCGCCGCCCGCGCCACCACATGAGCGCGAGCACGGCGACCGTCGCCATGAGCACCATGGCCCCCAGCCACGGCGGCAGGATCGGGTCGTCCCCTTGCGCCGCGGTGGTCACCGGGGCGTCGAGCACATCGGGGACGTACCAGATCAGCCGCGCGGAGTGGCCGAGGATGCGCAGCGCGATGGCCGCGTTGGCGGCTTCGGTGATCCGGCTGTTGACGATGAGGTCGGTGGTGCCGACGAGCACGACTTCGCGCAGCCCGCCGACGGACGCCTTGAGGTAGCCGGCATACCCGTTGGAGGTGGTGAAGCAGGTGCTGCCTGCCGCAGGCCCGAGGTAGCGGGTCTGGATCCGGCTGAGCTGCTCGCCGCGGTGCACGTCGGGCAGGTCGCACTCGGCGCTCGTGGCGCTCGCCGATGGGCTGACCCGCAGGTCGATCTGCGGCAGCATCCGGCGCAGGTTGGCGCGGTCTGGGGCGATGAGGACGACCCGCTCGGCGGGCCGGACGATCTCGAGGAAGGACCGCTCGGTGGGTTCGCGCAGCGCCGTGGTCGAGCTCACGACGACGGTGGTCTTGTCGTCGGGGGCGGCCGCGCGCAGCGCCTTCTCGCCCTCGGCGATGGTGACCTCGACACCGTGGTCGGCCAGCACCCGAGCCAGCGCCTGGGCGCCGAGCGGGCCGGGATTGGCCGGATGGTATGCCGCGCGGCTGCCGGGCCGCTGGTTGGCCACGGTGAACGCCACGGCGGCGGCGATGAGCACGAGGACGATGAGCCAACGAGCCGCTCGTCCTCGACCCGAGCGGCCGGAGTGGGCGGGCTGGTCGGCCTGGCTAGTCACCGGCTCCGCGCCGACGCGCAGGGCGGTGTCGCGCGGGCTCACGAGGCACCGCCGGTCACCGGGGAGGTGAGGTCGGTGACCGGTCGCGCGGCATGGGCGCGGGCGGCCAGATCACGGGAGGCGTGCGCGTCGGCGGCGGTCGCGGCATACCGGCTGTAGCGCACGGCGTCGAAGCGGTCCATCCCGCTGCGGATCTCGTCGGTCAGCGTGGGGAAGACCGGGACGAGCTGCAGCCCGATCTCGTGAGCGGTGAGCGATGGGGCATCGCGCAGCAGGTCCCGGTCGGCGGCGTCGCGGGCGAACGCGCGCGTGTAGTCCAGGACGGCCGCACCCCACTGTTGGGATCGCAGGGCCGCCTCGGCTCGGGCGAGATAGTCGGCCATCGACAGGTCCAGCTCACCCAGGACGGCCTCCCGCGGCGTCTTGAGCACCTCTCGGTCCTGCCGGATCCGCAGCAGGAGGAAGACCAGCGCCGCGAGCAGCGCGATCCCGATGGCGATGAGGACGATCGGTGGGGCGGATACCCCGTCGGCCGAACCGGTGGGCTCTCGGTTGAACAGGTCGCTCAGCCAGCGGAAGAAGCGTTCGAGGAAGCTGGCCGAATCCTGGTACTCGGCCTTGGCCAGCTCTTCGACCAGCCAACGTCGGGCTTGGTCGGGGGAGGGGTCGAGGACGGCGCGCATCATGGCTGGGCCTCGTTGACGACCGCGCGGCGCAGGGTGAGGTCCAGGCCCTCGCCGCGCATCCGCAGGTCGAGGTAGAGCAGGACGGCGGCACCGGCGAGCACGGGCGTGACGAGGGTCGAGGTGACCAGGGCGGCCAGCGTGCCCCCCACTGCCGACAGCACCGCGTCGGTCGCGCGGTCAAGCTCCAGCATGCCGATGATGAGGTCGTAGAGGACCGTCTGCACGACGTCGAGGAAGAGCGCAACGAGGGTGCTGGCTGCTGCCGTGACCAGCAGCGACCCCAGCACCCGTCCCCAGCGCTTGCGACTGAGGCGGAACGCGCGCCGCCAGGAAGCCGCGATGCCCCCTTGCTCGACGGCCAACGCCGGCCCGATGACCGCCAGCCGAGGCAGCAGCACCGCCGAGGCCACGACACACACCAACCCCCCGAGCAGGGCGACGGCGACGGTCAGCGGGACTGAGCCGGTGCTGAGCGCGGCGACGACGATGACGAGGGCCAGCCATGGTCCGGCGAGGGCGGCGGCTGCGGCGGTCTGGCTCACCAGGGTGCGGCCGACCCGGGGTCGCAGTTCGCGCCAGATGGTCCCCGCGCTGACTCGTTGGCCCAGGGTGGCGCGGCTGACGGCATACCCGAGCACGGCGCTGAGCAGGAAGGTCGCGAGCACCGACCCGAGCAGCCCCAGGAGCAGGACGACGACCGGGGAGCCGATCAGCCCCGAGACGCCGCTGCTGGAGAGCCAGCTGCCTCGACTGAGCAGCGCGAGCAGGGCCGCCATCGGCAGGAGGGTGCTGGCGTTGACGACAGCCGAGGCGGTGAGGATCGCGCCGGCGTTGCGGCGTAGGTGGTTGATCGCCCCGTCGATGACTTCGGACAGGGTGAGTGGGGCCAGCGGGATGATCCCCGGCTTGGCGGCCGCGGTGAGGGCATAACGACGCCCGTATGCCGTGACGGCACCGGCGCGCACACTGGGTGGCAGGTAAGAGGCCGGTCGGGCGCGTTCCACCGCGGGCGCGCCAGGAGGCGGGCCGAAGCCGGTCGCGGTCGCGCGCGCGCCGCTGGCCGGGTCCGGCATCGAGGACGCCGCGGTCATTTCCACCCCCTGGGTCGCAACCAACCCTAACCGGCGATGGCCCGGCTGTCCGGGTGACGGGCGATGGCGTCGAAGGTCTCGTTCGGTGTCGCGCAGACTGCGCCGAGGCGCACCGCACGGGCGACGATGTCCGCCTCGCGCCTGCCCAGCTCCCAGCCGCGGCGGACGAGGACCAGCGGTGGCTTGCGCCGCTCGCGCAGGTCACGTCCGAGGCGGAAGAGGTAGTTGCCGAGGCGCCCATGGGTGATGCAGTAGGCGCCGATGAGCAGTCCGCGCTCACGCAACACCGGCGCGATCTCGGCCGCGAAGATCCCTTCGGCGACGACGACACCTCCGAGCGGGGCGGTGACGACCTGGCTGCCCACGGTCGAGGAGGTCGCCAGGTCGTAGCTGGGCACCTCGGCCCGCCCGGTCGCGAGCAACTCGGACAGAGCGTCGAGAGCGGCGTCGGCGCGCCAGGACCGCGGGTCGTCCCAGTCGGGCAGCCGGGTGCCGCCCAACTCGACCATCGGCAGACTCGGGTCCTCGCCCTCGCGGTAGAAGTCGTCCAGGCGCACCACCGGCCACCCGTAGGCCGTGTGCAGCCGCCGCGCCAACCGGGACTTCCCGGCACCCGAGGGTCCGGTCAGCAGGACGACCCCACCCATCGGTCAGCGGCCCTTGGGGTGCCAGACCGTCTTGGTCTCCAGGAAGGCGGTCATCCGGTGCAGGTCGGGGGTGGCGCTCCAGTCTGGCTCCTGAGCCTGCGAACCGACACCCTCGGGACGCAGCACCCGCTTGAGGTTGTCGGCGGCTGCAGCCTCCAAAGTGCCCCAGTCGACGCCCGTCGCGTCGGCGGCCCCGGTGAGGTCGATGGCATTGACGTCACGGTGCGAGGCCAGCCAGGGCGCGATTTCGGCGGTGTGCCCGGTGATGAGGTTGACGACGCCACCCGGCACGTCCGAGGTGGCGAGGATCTCGGCGAGCGTAACGGCCGGGATGGGTCGGTCCTGGCTCGCGATGACCACGCAGGCGTTGCCCGACACGATGACCGGCGCGATGACCGAGGTCAGCCCGAGCAGCGAACTGCGTTGCGGCGCCAGGATGGCCACGACTCCGGTGGGGGAGGGCGCCGAGATGTTGAAGTACGGCCCGGCCACCGGGTTGAGGTTGCCGACGACCTGGGCGAGCTTGTCGGACCACCCGGCATACCAGACCCAGCGGTCGATCGCCGCAGCGACGGTGGCTGCCGCCCGGGCAGCGGTGAGGCCCTCGGCGTCGGCGACCTCGGCCGCGAGCTGGGCGGCGCGGCCCTGCATCACTTCGGCGACCCGATAGAGCACCTGCCCGCGGTTGTATGCCGTGGCACCGGCCCAGCCCGCGACGACAGCGCGCGCCGCGACGACGGCATCCCGGGCATCCTTGCGGGAGCCTTGGGCGACGTTGCCCAGGAGGGCGCCGGTCCGGCTGCCAGCTCCTGCGGCAGCGCCGCGTCCACGGGAGGCGGCGTGCACGGCATACACGCGGCCGGACTCACTGCGCGGGAAGGCGCCGTTGACGTAGAGCTTGTAGGTCTTGCGGACCTCCAGCCGGGGGTCGGCCGCTGGCGTCGCAGTGGTGGGGCTCACAGGGTCGCTCCCGTCGTGAGGTAGGGCTCCAGGCCGTGGCGGCCGCCTTCGCGACCGTAGCCGGATTCCTTGAAGCCGCCGAACGGCGAGGTCGGGTCGAACTGGTTGAAGGTGTTGGCCCACACCACTCCGGCGCGGAGTTGGTCGGCCATCCAGAGGATGCGTGAGCCCTTCTCGGTCCAGACGCCCGCCGAGAGGCCGTAGGGGGTGTTGTTGGCCTTGGCGACGGCCTCAGCGGGCGTGCGGAAGGTGATCACCGACAGCACCGGCCCGAAGATCTCCTCCTGAGCGATCCGGTGGGCCTGTGACACCCCGGTGAAAACCGTTGGGGCGAACCAGAATCCGCGCTCGGGGAGGGCGCAGGCCGGTGACCAGCGTTCGGCACCCTCGGCCTCGCCGACGGCGCTCATCTCACGCACCCGGGCCAACTGGGTGGCCGAGTTGATCGCCCCGAGGTCGGTGTTCTTGTCCAGCGGGTCGCCGACGCGGATTGTCTGAAGCCGCCGCTTGAGCCGGCGCACCAGGTCGTCGTGGATGCTCTCCTGGACCAGCAGCCGCGAGCCGGCGCAGCACACGTGCCCTTGGTTGAAGAAGATCCCGCGGACGATGCCCTCGACGGCCTGGTCGATCGCGGCGTCCTCGAAGACGATGTTGGCGGCCTTGCCGCCGAGTTCGAGGGTCGCGCGCTTGCGGGTGCCGGCGACCGAGCGGGCAATGAGCTTGCCCACCTCGGTGGAGCCGGTGAAGGCGATCTTGTCGATCCCCGGGTGCTCGACGAGGGCCTGCCCGGTGGCGCCGGCGCCGGTGACGATGTTGACCACGCCCGGGGGCAGGTCGGCCTCCTGGCACACCTGGGCGAACAACAGCGCGGTGAGCGGGGTGGTCTCGGCAGGCTTGAGCACGACGGTGTTGCCGCAGGCCAGGGCGGGGGCGATCTTCCAGGCGAGCATGAGCAGCGGGAAGTTCCAGGGGATGACCTGCCCGACGACGCCGACCGGCTTCGGGGGCTTGGCGGGGGAGCCGCCCAGACCGGCATACCCGAGTTTGTCGGCCCAGCCTGCGTGGTAGAAGAAATGCGCCGCCGCGAGTGGCACGTCGACATCGCGGCTCTCGCTGATCGGCTTGCCGTTGTCGAGGGTCTCCAGCACCGCGAACTCGCGGGCCCGCTCCTGCAGGATGCGCGCGATCCGGAAGAGGTACTTCCCGCGTTCGGCTCCCGACAGGCGCCCCCACACGCCCTGGTATGCCGTGCGCGCGGCGGCGACTGCGCGGTCCACGTCGGCGGCGGTCGCCTCCCCGATCTGGGCGAGCACCTCTTCGGTGGCCGGGTTGAGCGTCGGGAAGGGGGCGCCGGACGCCGGGACGAACTCACCGTTGACGAAGAGGCCATAGCTGTCGGCAATGGACACCACGGCCCGGGACTCCGGGGCGGGGGCGTAGTCGAAGCGGGTCATCTCGTCCTCAGTCGATCGTCACGTAGTCGGGACCGGAGTAGGCGCCGGTGGCGAGTTTCTGGCGCTGCAGCAGCAGGTCGCCGAGCAGGCCCGAGGCGCCGAAGCGGAACCACTCGGGGGTGAGCCAATCCGGGCCGGCGATCTCGTTGACCATGACGAGGTATTTCATGGCGTCCTTGGTCGTGCGGATGCCGCCGGCCGGCTTGACGCCGATCTGAGTGCCGGTGAGCTCGCGCCAGTCGCGGACGGCTTCCAGCATGACGAGAGTGACCGGAAGAGTGGCGGCCGGGGCGATCTTGCCGGTGCTCGTCTTGATGAAGTCGGCGCCGGCGAGCATGGCCAGATAGGACGCCCGGCGGACCGCGTCATAGGTCGCGAGCTCGCCGGTTTCCAGGATGACCTTGAGGTGGGCCGAGGTGCCGTCGGACCGCGCGCAGGCTGACTTGACGGCCACGATCTCGTCGAAGACCTGCAGATAGCGACCGGACAGGAAAGCGCCCCGGTCGATGACCATGTCGATCTCGTCGGCGCCGCCGTCGACCGCGTCACGCGTGTCGGCGAGCTTGACCGGCATACTGGCTCGTCCCGACGGGAAGGCGGTCGCCACCGCGGCGACGTGGATCGGGCTGTCTCCCAAGGCATTTCGCGCAGTGGAGGCGAGGTCACCGTAGACGCACACGGCTGCTGGCCGGGGCGTGGCCGGGTCGGTGGGGTCGGGCACGAGGGCCTTGGCGCACAACGAGCGCACCTTGCCGGGGGTGTCGGCGCCCTCCAAGGTGGTGAGGTCGATCATCGAGATCGCGGTGTCGATCGCCCACGCCTTCGACGTCGTCTTGATAGACCGGGTCCCCAGACCGGCGACGCGGGCCTCGGCGCCGACCTGGTCGACGCCGGGCAGGCCGTGCAGCCAGCGCCGCAGGACGGCATCGGTGAGCCGGGACACCCCGAGCAGGTCACGGGCGGTCGTCGACGCCGACGCGGGGGGCTGGGCCACTGAGGGGCGCACTGTGGTCACCGCGCGAGTCTAGGCCCAGGGTGCTGGAGGGCGACATGCCATCATGGGCGGACGATGAACGACGCGCCCGCCCCTGCCGAGGACGATTTCGGCTACACCCTCCGGCACACCGGCACCGTGGGCCTCGGCGTCATCGGGGCGCTGGGCGCGCTCATTGTCGCTGGGGTGTCGCTCTCGGCCGGGCTGGAGTTCGTTGCCGCGCTGGTCACCTTCGCCGCGCTGTCGGTCGTCCTGCTGGTGCGTCCGAGTGTGCGGGTGGGCACCGGTGGGGTCCGCATCGACAATCCATTCCGGCGGCACGCGGTGCCGTGGCCGGCATACCAGGATGTCGCGAGCCGCTGGAACCTCTGTGTGTATGCCGCGCACCAGCCCGACGATGTCGAGATCAAGGCGTGGGCGCTGGCCTCCCGGGTGTCGCGCCCGCGGGGCGAAGGGCTGCTCGGCCTGCCCGGGATCCGCGGTCGGCTGACTCGTGACCTGCCGCCGGAGCCGGACAGCCCGCGCACGTCCGGGCTGCCCGCGCATGTCAAGGGCACCGCCAGTGGCGCCGCGAGCTTCATCGAGCAGGCGTATGCCGAGTGGCAGGAGGGCGTGGCGACCGGCGAGTTCCGCGCGCCGAGCGCACCCGGACCGCAGACCCAGGTGCGACGGCGCTGGGACCTGCTCGACGTCGGGCTGGTCGCCGTGCCGGCAGCGGTGTGGGCACTCGCCATGGTGCTGCGCTGAGGGTCACACCCCCGAGATCTCGTTGAGGACGCCCTTGTCGGGCACCGGGGTGCCGGTCTTTTCGCCGCGGACCTCGGTCTTCTCCGAGCGATCGCTGAAGTTCCACAGCTCGGTCGTCTGCAATCCCCAGAACAGGCCGAAGGACGCGATGAGCACGACCTCGATCCAGAAGACGCGGTCGGCGTTCTCGGACTGCGCCGTCGCGATGATCGCCCAGACCAGCAGCACGGCCATGAGGACGGCGGTCGTGATGTACCCCGCCGCCCAGCCCCGCTCGCGGCTGAGGTAGGCGCCGATCGCATTGGTGAGGATGACCAGGATGATCCCGACGAACATCGTCACGGCCGCCCAGTTGTGGGCGTTCTTGACGAACCACACCTCGTCGGCGAAGAACTGCCAGACGATCCGGGCCACGATGGCATATCCGACGACGGCGATGCCGACGACGACCGGGTGGCGGTAGGCGGCATTGCGGCCTCGGCCGATGACGACCCAGCGGACGATCTCGGCGACCAGCGCCGCGATGAGGACCGCCTTGACGTTGTTGGCGATGGCCGCCGCGGTGTCGTACTGGACCAGGCTGCCCGCGCAGGGGGCGAGATCGGCGCCCACCATCGGGACCATGGCCACGAGGAAGGCGAGGAAGCCGCTGAAGTTGAGCACGACATCTTCGAACGCCGAGTTGCCCTGGTTGGCAATGAGGCACACCCCGATGACACACAGGGACGCGACGAAAACGCTGTGCACGGGGGTGAAGTAGTAGGCGCTGATCGACCCCAGCGAGCAGCCGCCGGCCACCGAGCGTTGCAGGGTGACGGAGGCGCCGAGGAAGAGCGCGACGACGAGCGGTGCGACCCGCAGGTAGCGGTAGGTGTCGCGGGCGACGCGATCGGCCGGGGCCGCGTGGGGCTCAGGCCCAGGGGGAGAGACTGGACTCATGGCCCCCAGTGTCGGGGTCAGGACCCCGTCATGTCCTGGAAACCGGCTCGCAACTGCGCCAACCGCGCCGCTGCGGTATGCCGTGCGCGCACCAGATCGTCGTCCTGGCCGGCGACCGGCTCGATGACCTCCAGGTAGACCTTGACCTTGGGTTCGGTGCCCGACGGTCGCACGATGGCGCGGGACCGATCGGTGAACCAGTAGCGCAGCCCGTCGGTCGGGGGCAGCGCGCCGATTCCTTCGGAGAGATCCTCGACCCGGTCCAGGGCCAGCCCGCCGACAGCCGTCGGCACCTCGGACCGCAGGCGAGTCATGAGCGCCGGGATGAGCGCGAGGTCGGTGACTCGGATCGAGAAGGCGTCGGTGGCATAGACCCCGTGCGCCACCGCGAGCTCGTCGAGCAAGTCGATCAGGGTGCGTCCGTCGCGCTTGAGCTGCGCGGTCAGCTCGGCGACGAGCAGAGCGGCCGAGACGCCGTCCTTGTCCCGCACGACGTCGGAGGCGACGCAGTAGCCGAGGGCCTCCTCGTAGCCGTAGGCCAACCCTGGCACTCGGGCGATCCACTTGAACCCGGTGAGGGTCTCCTCGTGCGGGATCCCGACGGCTGCGGCAAGGGCCGACAGCATCCGCGAGGAGACGATCGAGTTGGCGAAGACCCGTCCCTCGGGGACGCCCCGGGCGATGACATGGGCACCGAGCAGCACCCCGACTTCGTCGCCGCGCAGCATCCGCCAAGTGCCGTGTTCGATCACGGCGACCGCACAACGGTCGGCGTCTGGGTCGTTGGCGATGACGACATCGGGGTGGCGCTGCTCCGCGAGAGCCAGCGCCGCGTCGATCGCCCCGGGCTCCTCCGGATTGGGGAAGTGCACCGTCGGGAAGTCGGGATCGGGCTGTGCCTGGCTCGCCACGACCACTGGCTCCGGGAACCCAGCCAGCGCGAAAGCCCTTGCGACAGTGTCGTTTCCGACGCCGTGCAGGGAGGTGTGGACGACCTGCACATCGCGGGGAGCATCCTCGCCGACCAGTGCGGCCACTGCGGCGAGATAGGCGTCGAGCACGTCCTCGCCCAGGGTCTCCCAGCCCTCGGTCGCGCGCGGCACGGAGGCGACCGACGTGACCTCGGCGATCCGGGCGGCAATCCCGGCGTCGGCGGGGGGCACGATCTGCGAGCCGTCGCCGAGATAGACCTTGTAGCCGTTGTCCTGCGGCGGGTTGTGGCTCGCGGTCACCATGACCCCGGCATCGGCGCCCAGGTGGCGGATCGCGAAGGCCAGCACCGGCGTGGGCAGCACATGGGGCAGCACGGCCGCGCGTCCACCGGCGGCGACGACGACCGCCGCGGTGTCGCGCGCGAAGTCGGCCGAGCGGTGCCGGGCGTCGAAGCCCACGACGACGAAGGGACTGCGCCGCGGCCCACCCAGCGCGTCGGGGAGATCGCGACGCAGGTATGCCGTGAGGCCGGCTGCCGCCCGGATGACCACCGCGCGGTTCATTCGGTTGGGACCGGCCCCGATCGCGCCGCGCAGCCCGGCGGTGCCGAACTCCAGCATCCCGGCGAAGCGGTCGGCCAGGTCGGCCGCTGCGGTGGCCTCGCCGTTCTCGACGTCGGCGATGACGGCGGCGAGTTCGGCCTGGGTGATCTCGTCAGGGTCGTCGGCGAGCCAGGCTCGGGCGGTGTCCAGCAGGGCAGCGGACGGGGAGGAGGGGACCGGCGGGACGGGAGCGGACGGCATACTGGCGCCTTCAGTGGCTCTGGGCGATGCGGGTGACGACGGCGGCGAGCAGGCGGCCACAACGGGCGGCGGCGGCCTGACCGGCTTCGAGGACTTCCTCGTGGGAGAGCGGCTGGTCGGAGATGCCGGCCGCGAGGTTGGTCACGAGCGAGATCCCCAGCACCTCCAGGCCGGCCTGGCGAGCGGCGATGGCTTCCAGCGTGGTCGACATGCCGACGAGGTCACCGCCGAGGATCTTGGCCATCTGCACCTCGGCCGGGGTCTCGTAGTGCGGCCCCCGGAACTGCACGTAGACGCCCTCGTCGAGGCCGGCGTCGACCCCATGGGCGATGGCGCGCAACCGAGCGGAGTAGAGGTCGGTGAGGTCGACGAAGTTCGCCCCCTCGATCGGCGAGGTCGCCGTGAGGTTGATGTGGTCGCGGATGAGCACGGGGGTGCCCGGCGCCCAGGCCGGGTTGAGGCCGCCACAGCCGTTGGTCAGCACGATGGTCGAGCAGCCCGCAGCCTTGGCGGTGCGCACCGCGTGGACGACAGCCCGCACGCCACGGCCTTCGTAGAAGTGGGTGCGGGTGCCGAAGACCAGCGCCCGGGCGCCGGTGTCGCCGATGGCCACCGATCGGGTGGCGCTGGAGTGGCCCGCCACGGCGGCCTTGCGGAAGCCGGGGATCTCTGCGGAGTCGACACTCGCGAGGGTCGGCCCGATGAGCTCGGCCGTCTGGCCCCAGCCAGAGCCCAGGACGAGGGCCACGTCATGGGTGGGTGCGCCGGTGCGATCGGCGATGACGGCCGCGGCAGCCGCGGCGACCTGCAGGGGGTCGACGGTCGGGTCGGCAAGGTCCAGGTGGGTGCTCACCCGGCTGAGCCTAGTCACGCCGAGCGTGCTGCGGCACGGCCCGGTGAAGGTGGTTGGATGGCGGGGTGATCGCACGCCAAGCTTCGTCAGTCGTCGTCATCGGTGGGGGACCGGGGGGATACGAGGCCGCCCTCGTCGCCCGCCGCCTCGGAGCCCAGGTGACCGTCGTCGACAGCGACGGCCTCGGCGGCTCGTGCGTGCTGACCGACTGCGTTCCGAGCAAGAGCCTCATCTCGACCGCCCACGTCGTGCGCCGGATGAGCGCGGCGACCGAACACGGCGTCGACATCTCCTCGCTGTCCGCCGGCACCGACCTGCGGGCGGTCAACGAACGCATCCTCGCGCTCGCAGCGGCGCAGAGCGCCGACATCACCCAGCGGGTCACCTCCGACGGCATCCGGGTATGCCGTGGCACCGGGCGCCTGCTCTCGCCGTCGCGGGTGCAGGTCGACTTCTCCGACGGTGGCTCGGAAGACCTGGAAGCCGACGTGATCCTCGTCGCCACCGGCGCCACCCCACGGGTCATGGCGACCGCCCGGCCCGACGGTGAACGGATCCTCACTTGGACCCAGATCTACGCTCTGGATCGCGTGCCGGAGAAGCTCGTCGTCGTGGGCTCCGGCGTCACCGGAGCCGAACTGGCGCAGGCCTACCTCGGCCTGGGCAGCCAGGTCACGCTGGTCTCATCCCGCGACCAGGTGCTCCCCGGCGAGGACTCCGACGCGGCCAAGGTCATCGAGGACGTCTTCAAACGCGAGGGCATGCAGGTGCTCTCGCGCTCGCGGATGAGCGCCGTCGAGCGCACCTCCGACGGGGTGCTCGTGCGGTTGGAGGACGGGCGCACCGTCGAGGGCTCGCATGCGCTGCTTGCGGTCGGCTCGGTGCCCAACACCCGGGGGATCGGCCTGGAACCGGCAGGCGTCCTGCTCGGCCCTGGCGGTCACATCCAGGTCGACGGGGTGTCGCGCACCTCCGTGCGAGGGGTGTATGCCGCGGGCGACTGCACCGGCGTCTTCCCGCTGGCGTCGGTGGCAGCCATGCAGGGCCGGATCGCCATGTGGCACGCCCTCGGCGATGCGGTGACGCCCCTGCACCTGGACGTCGTCTCGGCCAATGTCTTCACCGACCCCGAGATCGCCAACGTCGGGGTCACTCAGAAGCAGGTCGACTCGGGTGAGGTGCAGGCGCGGGTCGTCACGCTGCCGCTGGCCACCAACGCCCGGGCCAAGATGGACAGCATCCACGACGGTTTCGTCAAGATCTTCGCCCGGCCGGGCCAGGGCACCGTGCTCGGTGGCGTCGTCGTCGCCCCCCGCGCGTCAGAGCTGATCTATCCGATCACCATCGCCGTGGAGAACGGCCTCACGGTGGATCACCTGTCCAACGCCTACACGATCTACCCGTCGATCTCCGGGTCGATCGGTGAGGCAGCGCGCAGGTTGCACTCCGCGCTGCGCTGACCGACGCGGCCGATCGACCTACCGGTCAGGCCTCGTCCTTGATGTCGGCCAGGACCGTCCCGCTGGACACGGTCTCGCCGACGGTGGCCTTGAGCCCGGTGATGACGCCGGCCTTGTGCGCATTGATCGGCTGCTCCATCTTCATCGCTTCCAGGACGACGACGAGCTCGCCCGCGGCGACGGTCTGGCCCTCTTCGACGGCGACCTTGACGATGGTGCCTTGCATGGGAGCGGTGAGCGAGTCACCGGACGCGGCAGCACCGGCCTTGCCCGAGCCGCTGCGCTTGGGGGCGCGCTTCTTGGCTGCAGCAGCGCCGCCGCCACCGTTGCCGCCACCACCGAGCGAAAGCCCGCCGGGCAGGCTCACCTCGATGCGCTTGCCGCCGACCTCGACGACGACGGTCTGGCGCTCCTCGGGCTCGGCAGCGTCAGCCGACCCACCGGCATACGGGGCGATGGTGTTGTCGAACTCGGTCTCGATCCAGCGGGTGTGGATCGAGAAGGGGGTGTCGGCGTCGGCCGGCGCGAAGGCCGGGTCGGCGACGACCGCACGGTGGAACGGCGTGACCGTCGGCATGCCCTCGATGACGAGCTCGTCGAGCACGCGGCGCGACCGCTCCAGGGCCTGCTGGCGGTCGTGCCCGGTGACGATGAGCTTGGCGATCATCGAGTCGAAGGCTCCGGCGATGGTGTCACCCTCGACGACACCGGCGTCCCAACGCACGCCGGGGCCGCTCGGGACGACCATCCGCGAGATGGTGCCCGGTGCCGGAAGGAAGCCGCGACCGGCGTCCTCGCCGTTGATCCGGAATTCGATCGAGTGGGCGTGCGGCTCGGGGTCGGGGAAGTTCAGGGCCTCGCCGTCGGCGATGCGGAACTGCTGGCGGACCAGATCGATGCCGGTGACCTCCTCGGTCACCGGGTGCTCGACCTGCAGGCGGGTATTGACCTCAAGGAACGAGATGTCGCCCGCGGGACCGACGAGGAACTCGCAGGTGCCGGCGCCGACGTAACCGGCCTCCTTGAGGATGGCCTTGGAGGCGCGGACCAGCTCGGTGTGCTGGGCCTCGGTGAGGAAGGGCGCGGGGGCCTCTTCGACGAGCTTCTGGTTGCGCCGCTGCAGCGAGCAGTCGCGGGTGGAGACGACGACGACGTTGCCGTGCTGGTCGGCCAGGCACTGGGTTTCGACGTGCCGCGGGCGGTCCAGGAACCGCTCGACGAAGCACTCGCCGCGACCGAAGGCGGTGACGGCCTCGCGGACGGCCGATTCGTAGAGCTCGGGGATCTCCTCCATGACGCGGGCCACCTTGAGCCCGCGGCCGCCGCCGCCGTAGGCCGCCTTGATGGCGACCGGCAGGCCGTGGGCCTTGGCGAACTCGACGACCTCGTCGGGCCCGGAGACCGGGTCGGAGGTGCCGGGCACCAGCGGGGCCTGGGCCTTGAGCGCGATGTGGCGAGCCTTGACCTTGTCACCGAGCGAGTCGATGGCGGCCGGCCCGGGGCCGATCCAGACCAGACCCTCGTCGATGACCCGCTGGGCGAAACCGGCGTTCTCGGCGAGGAAGCCATAGCCGGGGTGCACGGCGTCGGCGCCGGACTCCTTCGCGATGGCGATGAGCTTGTCCTGCACGAGGTAGGAATCGCCCGGCGTCGAGCCGTTGAGGGCGTAGGCCTCGTCGGCCACCTTGACGTGCAACGCGTCGCGGTCGGGGTCGGCATACACGGCGACCGAGCCGATGCCGGCATCCTTGCAGGCACGAGCGATACGGACGGCGATCTCGCCGCGGTTTGCGATCAAGACTTTGCTGATGGCCATGCTGCGCAGCGTAGCGCTTCACCTGCTCGCTGGCCCGTGCTGGGGACAGGTGTGCGCTATCCCTCTCCGGCTGCGTCGTAGAGTGACGAAATGACCGCGGAATCCAGCCTCGTCCCTGCCGTCCCGACCGTTTCGCTACGTGCTGCCGGCGCCTCCGTCGCCATCCCGCAACTCGGGTTCGGGGTGTGGCAGGTGCCGGACGACCAGGTCGAGGCGGCGGTCGGCACGGCGCTTGACGCGGGCTACCGCCACATCGACACCGCGCGCATCTACGGCAACGAGGCCGGCGTCGGGCGGGCGCTGCGCACGGCATACGGCGCTGGTATGCCGTCCGGCTCGGTTTTCGTCACGACCAAGGTGTGGAACGACGACCACCGCCAGGTGCGGGCCGCCTTCGACGCCTCGATGGACCGGTTGGGTCTGGACGTGCTCGACCTCTACCTCATCCACTGGCCGGCGCCGCTGGGCGAGGCCTATGTCGATGCCTGGCGAGAGGTGCTCGCCCTGCGGGCCGAGGGTCGGGTGCGCGCGGTGGGGGTGTGCAACTTCCACATCTCTCATCTGGAGCGACTGCTCGCCGAGACCGGAGAGCTGCCCGCCATCAACCAGATCGAGCTGCACCCCTATCTGCAACAGCGGGAGCTGGTCGCCTTCCACGCCGAGCACGACATCGTCACCGAGGCGTGGAGTCCGCTGGCCTCGGGTAAGGACGTCCTCGACGACCCGGTCGTCACGGCGATCGCTGCCAAGCACGGGGTGAGCCCAGCCCAGGCCGTCATCCGCTGGCACCTGCAGCAGGGCTATGTCGTCATCCCCAAGTCGGTCACACCCTCGCGGATCCGGGAGAACATCGACGTCTTCGGGTTCGAGCTCGACGCGGATGACCTGGCGGGGTTCGCGGGGCTGGATCGCGGCATGCGGACCGGTCCCAACCCGGACGAGTTCACCCTGCACGCGGTGCGCTGAGGGCAGAGTCAAAGAAGGGCTCAGCGCA
The DNA here is from genome assembly GCA_016710645.1 of Actinomycetales bacterium. Lineage (GTDB taxonomy): Bacteria > Actinomycetota > Actinomycetes > Actinomycetales > Dermatophilaceae > Phosphoribacter. The sequence continues at coordinate 22,899 of JADJVI010000035.1, forward strand.
GCCGGTCGAGGTCCTCGCGGCAGCGCGCTTCGAAGCTGTCGAGCTCGTGCAGAGCGTCCTCGATGTCCCGTCGGCGCTGTTCGAGATCGGCGCGCCGGTCGTCGATCTGAGCCAGGCAGTACTCCAATTGGCTGGCCTTACCGCGCGGGGCGTCGTAGAGGTCGATGATCGTGCGGATCTGCTCCAGCGGGAAGCCGAGCCGCTTGCCGCGCAAGATGAGGTGCAGCCGGGTGCGGTCGCGGCGGTGATACAGCCGGGTGGTGCCGCGCCGCTCGGGGGTGATGAGCCCCAGCTCCTCGTAATGGCGCACCGTGCGATGGGTGACGTCGAACTCCGCCGCGATCTGGGCAATGGTCCACGGCCCGTCAGTGTGGCCAACGTTCACCCGCGCTGCCCTTGTCACAGCCCCAACCATGCTTTACGTTGACGTTAACGTCAAGCAGTGACGTGTGGGAACGAGCCACCCACGAGGTGGCGTGCTGGCAAGGGAGCGGCCGTGTTCGAGTTGACCCAGGACCACGAGGAATTCCGTCACCTGGTGCGGGACTTCGCCGAGGCCGAGATTGCGCCCAAGATCGCCGAGTGGGACAAGCAGGCCTACTTCCCGGTCGAGCTCATGCCCAAACTGGGCGAGCTCGGCGTCTTCGGTCTGGTCGTGCCCGAGGAGTACGGCGGATCGGCGGGCGCGGGAGGCGAGTTCACCTACCTGTGCCTGGCCATCGAAGAGCTCGGTCGGGTTGACCAGGCGATGGGGATCACCCTGGAAGCGGGCGTCGGCCTGGGCATCAATCCGATTCTCAGCTACGGCACCGCCGAGCAGAAGCAGCAGTGGCTGCCCGACCTCGCGGCCGGGCGCACCCTCGCCGGCTTCGGCCTCACCGAACCCGAGGCGGGCTCGGATGCGGGGGGCACCAAGACCAAGGCCGAGGTCGTCGACGGCCAGTGGGTCGTCAACGGCTCCAAGGCCTTCATCACCAACTCCGGATCGTCGATCACGTCCGTGGTGACGGTCACCGCACGCACCGGCACCCGCGACAACGGCACCCCGGAGATCAGCGCGATCATGATCCCCACGGGCACGCCGGGATTCACCGCCGAGCAGCCCTATCACAAGCTCGGCTGGCACTGCTCGGACACCCACGGCCTGAGTTTCGACAACGTCCGCGTCCCCGAGGCCAACCTGCTCGGCACCCGCGGCAAGGGCTTCGCGCAGTTCCTCGCCACCCTCGACGACGGCCGGATCGCCATCGCCGCCCTCGCGCTCGGATGCGTGCAGCGCATGCTCGAGGAGGCCACGGCATACAGCAAGACCCGCCTTGCCTTCGGCAAGCCGATCGGCACCTACCAGGGCGTCTCCTTCCAGGTCGCCGACCTCGCGGTCATGGCCGAGACCTGCCGCCTGCTGGTCTACAAGGCCGCCTGGCTCAAGGACGAGATGGAGGCCGGCCGCCGGAGCATGCAGGAGGTCAAGCAGGCCGCCTCGATCGCCAAGCTCTACACCAGCGAGGCCGCGGTCACCGCGACCCGGATCGCCGCGCAGGTCTTCGGCGGCAACGGCTTCATGGAGGAGTACCCCATCGCCCGCTTCTACCGGGACGCCAAGATCCTCGAGATCGGTGAGGGCACCTCCGAGGTGCAGCGCATGCTCATCGCCCGTGGCCTCGGTCTGCCCCAGGGATAGAGAATCAGGTATGCCGTCCGCTCCCGACCCGACCCAGCGCACCGCGGGTGCGCCCCCCTTCGCCGGCCCCAGCGCCTCGGAAGGGGGTGACCCGCGCGTCGACAGCATCCGCGAGCGGTTCGCCACGGCATACCAGCAGACCGACGCACCGCTGTCGGCGGGCGCGGCGGCGAAACTTGCCCAGCAGGGCAAGCTGTACGTCCGCGACCGGATCGAGCTGCTCTTCGACGAGGGGTCCTTCGTCGAGGACGCCCGCTATGCCAACTCGCTGGCCGCCGGGCTGCCGGCCGATGGCGTCGTGACCGGACGCGGTCTGGTCGAGGGTCGACCGGCCGTGGTCATCGCCAACGACCCGACCGTCAAGGCCGGCTCGTGGGGCTCGCGCACCGTCGAGAAGATCGTCCGGGCCACCGAAATGGCACTGCGTGAAGAGCTGCCGGTGTTCTGGTTCGTCGACTCGGCGGGCGCACGGATCACCGACCAAGTCGAGATGTTCCCCGGCCGGCGGGGCGCCGGGCGGATCTTCCACAACCAGGTGGCCCTCTCCGGCAAGGTGCCGCAGATCTGTTGCCTGTTCGGGCCGAGCGCGGCCGGCGGGGCCTACATCCCGAGCTTCTGCGACATCATTGTCATGGTCGAGGGCAACGCCTCGATGTATCTGGGCAGCCCCCGGATGGCCGAGATGGTCGTCGGCGAAAAGGTCTCTTTGGAGGAGATGGGCGGGGCGCGGATGCACTGCACGGTCTCCGGCGTCGGTGACCTGCTCGCTCACGACGACGCCGAGGCCATCGAGCTGGCCAAGCTCTACTTCTCCTACCTGCCCGGCTGCTGGCGCGACCACCCGCCCGCCTACCACGCCGAGGAGCCCGCGGAGCCGCTCACCCGGCATACCGTGCCTGAGCGGGAGAGCCAGCCCTTCGACATCCACGAGGTCATCGACGGCCTGGTCGATGACGACTCGTTCTTCGAGCTCAAGCCGCTCTTTGCCGCGGAGCTCGTCATCGGGTTCGGCCGGATGGCCGGCCAGACGGTCGGCATCGTCGCCAACAACTCGATGGTCAAGGGCGGGGTCCTTTTCACCGACTCGGCCGACAAGGCTGCGCGGTTCATCTGGCTCTGTGACGCCTTCTCGATCCCGCTGATCTACCTCGCCGACGTGCCGGGCTTCATGATCGGCTCCGAGGTCGAGCGCGGCGGCATCATCCGGCACGGCGCCAAGATGGTGTCGGCGGTGTCGGAGGCGACCGTGCCGCAGTTCTGCGTCGTCGTCCGGAAGGCCTATGGCGCGGGGCTCTATGCCATGGGCGGGCCGGGCTTCGGGCCGGATGCGACGATTGCGCTGCCCACCGCCAAGATCGCGGTCATGGGCCCCGAGGCGGCTACCAACGCGGTCTACGCCAACAAGATCGCCGAGGTGTATGCCGCGCAGGGCGCCGAAGCGCGCGATGCCTTCGTCGCAGCCCGCCGCGCGGAATACGAGCAGGACGTCGACCTGCAGCGGCTGGCTGCCGACCTCGTCATCGACGTCGTCATCGAGGCCGATGCCCTGCGCGAGGAGCTGCTGCACCGGTTGCAGTACGCCGCTCGGCGGGACCGTCACTTCAGCGAGCGCCGCCGCTCGGTGCCGCCGGTCTGACCTGCGGTATCACCAGCATCGCCAGGCTCTAGGCTTCGGGTCATGCGTTCGGGTGGCCAGCAGACCTCAGCGACGTCGCGGGGGACCGGCTGGTCGACCACCCGCGGCTTCCGGCTGTGGTTTCCCCTCGCCCTGTATGCCGTGACCCGCGCCATCAACGCGGTCTACTTCGCGGTCATGCAGACCCACCAGATCGCCATGGGCGGGTCGGTCGAGGTGGCCCGGGTGCTCTATCCCACGCCCGCTGCGCCCGGCTATTTCGTCGCCATGGCCAACTGGGACGGGCAGTGGTACCACGAGATCTCCGACCTCGGCTATCCGGTGCCCTTGCCCACCGGCCCGGATGGCGCCGTGGTCCAGAACCCCTGGGCCTTCTACCCCGTCTTCCCGCTGTTGACCCGGGCGGTCATGCGGGTCACCGGCGCCGACTTCTACGTCGCGGGATCGACCCTGTCCCTCGTCGTCGGTGCCGTGGCCATGGTGCTGCTCTTCCGCCTCGTCGACGACGCCGTGGGGCGCTGGCCCGCGATCGTCGCGACGACGATGGTGACGACCTATGTCGCGGCGCCGGTCCTGCAGACGACCTACACCGAGTCGTGCGCCCTCTTGCTGGTCGTCCTGGTCCTTACCCTGTTGCGCAAGCGGCAGTACTGGTGGGCCGGCCTCGCGCTCATCACTCTCGCCTTGACCCGCAACATCGTGCTCGCCATGGCGCCGGTCGTCATCACCCATGCGATCGTGCGGTGGCGGGCCCGGCATACCGATCCGTTCCCGATGCTGGACCGGATCCTCGTCGGTGCCCTCGGGCTGATGTCGGTGTTGCTCACCTATCTGTGGCCGACCATCGCGCGATTCGTCACCGGCGACCCCGAGGCCTACACCAAGACCATGGCGGCCTGGCGGGTCATCGCCTCCGAGATCAAGCTGCACACGTGGATCGACTACGTGTATGCCGACTACGGCCCGGTCGGGTGGCTCGTGGCGGCCGCCGTGATCGTGGGCTACGCGCGGTTCATGCTCAGCCCGCACGCGTGGCGGTGGGGTCCGGAACTGTGGGGCTGGGCGGGCGCCTACCCGGCATACCAGGTGCTCGTGACGGGGATCGGACCGTCGCGGGTGCGCTATTTCCTGCTGGCCTTTCCGGTGTGGCTGGTGCTGGCCTGGCTGCTGGAGCGCGATCGGGTGGCGAGGCATCGGGTGGCCTTGCTCGTCGCGCTCGGCTGTGGCGGTGTCGCCCTGCAGGGCTGGTGGATCTGGAACTACTGGATGATCACCGATCTCACTGGGGAATTTCAGTTCCCGTGAGGTCGGCCGCCCCCTCGCGCGCCTCGGCGAGTGCTTCGCTGATGTCGGTCATGAGCGACAGGACCGGCCCAGAGCCGTAGGTCGGTCCGCCCGCGAGCATCCCGTCGGCTCCGAAGAGCACGGCTCCGGGCGAATTGAGCTGGAAGAACTGCACGAAGATCAAGTCCGGGTCGACGAAGACCGGCACGTCGGCGGGCAGCCGGGAGCGGGCCGCCTCGTCGTAGACCTGCACGAGGACGTGGACGGCGAGCTCCGGGTTGGCTGCCTTGAAGCCGGGCAGTGCGTCGATCACCGTCATGCACGCGCCACAGCCCATGTTGGCGTAGACGACGAAGAGCGCCTGCTGCATCGACAGGGACAGCAGGTTGTGCCGGTCGCCGTCGATGTCGGTGAGCCAGAGCGAGGGAGTGGGGCGGCGCTCGTAGTCGGCCAGTTCGTCGGCGTCGGGCTCGGTCGAGTCCTGGCCGCGTGAGCCGCCGCTTGCGTAGGTCATCAGCCCGGTGAGCAGGACGGTCACTGCGATGGCGAGCAGCCAGCCCCATCCGGCCGTGTCGGTAGCGAGCAGGCGACCGATGACGCTGCCGTGGCGCAGGGCATCGACCACGGTCGCGACGGCCAGGGCCAGCAGCAGCGCGTTGCGCACGATGGTCACCGGGCCGACGGTCCCCAGCCCGAGCTTGCCCAGGCAGCCGCACTCGACCTTCTCGGGGAAGCGACTGGCGCGCACGATGACGACGAGGTATGCCGCGAAGAGCACGACGGTGGCGATCGCCATGAGCGCCTGCACCCAACCCGAGGTCAGCAGCAGGGCCCCCGCGAGGGCGATCTCGCCCCAGGGCAGCAGCCAAGGCGCCGCCGAACGAGTCAGCCGCAGCGGCAGGCGCAGCGTATAGAAGCTCTCCCGCGTGGACTGCGGGTCGCGCACCTTGGCAACGCCGCTCACAGCGAGCACGAGGGCGAGCAGGAGTGCCGGGACACTCCAAGTCAAGGGCGACATTCCCCCGAGGATACCGGCGCAGGCGTCCTGCTCAGCCCGGAGGTTGAGCCCGCAGAGCCGTCCACGAGATGCCGATGTCGGACAACAACTCCCGCAGCAAGGGCAACGACAGACCGACGACGTTGTGGTGGTCGCCCTCGATGCCGGTGACAAATGGCCCACCCAGGCCGTCGATGGTGAACGCCCCGGCGACGCGCAGCGGCTCACCCGTGGCGACATAGGCGTCGATCTCGGCGTCGCTGAGGTCGGCGAAGTGCACTGTCGTCGAGGCTGTCGCTCCGACGGTGGCCACGCCGCGGCCGGGTTTGCTCGCCTTGGGTGGGCGCACGTCGAGCAGCCAGTGGCCGGTGTGCAGCACCCCGCTGCGACCCCGCATCCGCTGCCAGCGGGCACGGGCCTCGTCGGCGTCGACCGGCTTGCCGTGGATCTCGCCGTCCAGCTCGAGGATGGAGTCGCAGCCCAGCACGAGATCACCGCGGGACCCGTCGGCGCTGGGGCCAGCGAAAGCCACCGCTTCGGCCTTGGCGCGAGCCAGCAACAAGGCCACGTGGGCCGGCTCCAACTCCCCGAACCGCTCCTGAGCGGCAGTCAGCACGGCATCCTCGTCGACATCGCTGACGACGACGTCCGGCTCGATGCCGGCCCGCCGCAGCGTCTCGAGTCGAGCGGGGGAAGCGGACGCGAGGGTCAGACGGATCCGCGGGCTGCTCACCCGGCCCAATGTATGCCGTCCGCCGGCCGCTAGGAGAGCTGGCCCAGCACCGCTGCGCGCAGGGTCTCCAGGTCGACCCCGCCGATGTCCAGGGCGCGCCGGTGGAAGGCCTTGAGGTCAAAGTCAGCCCCCTCGCGCTGGCGCATTTCCTCGCGCAGCGACAGCCACAACCGCTCGCCGATCTTGTAGCTCGGCGCCTGCCCCGGCCAGCCGAGATAGCGGTCCAGCTCGAAGCGCAACGACTTCTCGCTCTGGTTGGCGTGGGCCGTGAGGTAGGCCCAGGCCTTGTCGTAGGTCCACGCCCCGCCCCCGACCTCGGCCGGCGCAGGGAGGTCGCAGTGCACCCCGATGTCGATGACGACGCGGGCGGCGCGCAGCGACTGCATGTCCAGCCACCCCAGCCGGTTGCCCGGGTCGTCCATGAAGCCGAGTTCGGCCATCAGCCGCTCGGCATACAGGGCCCATCCCTCGCCGTAGCCGCTGGTCCAGGCCATCAGCCGCCGCCATCGGTTGAGGGTTTCGGCCCGCAGCACGGTCTGGGCGATCTGCAGGTGATGCCCGGGGACGCCCTCGTGATAGACGGTCGTCAGCTCACGCCACGTGCCGAACTCGGTGTCCCCCTTGGGCACCGACCACCACATCCGCCCCGGCCGGGTGAAATCCTCGCTCGGGCCGGTGTAGTAGATGCCGCCGGTCTGGGTGGGGGCAATCCGGCATTCGATGGTGCGCGCCGGCACCGGGATATCGAAGTGGACATCGGTCAGCGCGGCGATCGCGGCGTCGGCCTGGGTCTGCATCCACTGCTGCAGCGCGTCGGTGCCCTCCAGCCGGTAGCGCGGGTCGGCGTCCAGCAGGGCGATGGCCTCCTTGACGGACGCGCCCGGCCGGATCTGCCCCGCCACGGCGTCCATCGCGGTGGAGATCTCGGCCACCTGCTCCTGCCCCCAGGCGTAGGTCTCCTCCAGGTCAATCTTCGCGCCGACGAAGACCTGGCTCACCAGGGGGTAGCGCTCGCGGCCGAAGGCGTCACTCTCGGGTGCGTGGGGGAGCAGCTCGGTGCGCAAGAACTCCCCGAGATCCCGGTATGCCGTGGCGGCAGCATCGCGCGCGGCGGCCAGATCGCGGGCCAGCGCTGTCGGCAGCGGGCCGTCGCCGACGCGGGCTTGCTCGACCAGGGTGGTGAAGTAGCCGTCCGAGGCAACGTTGTCCTCGCACTGGCCGATGACGGCGGCGACCTGACGGCGGGCTGCCACATCGCCCTGCTCGCGGGCGTGCAGCAACGAGGCTTGATAGCCAGCCAGGGCCTCGGGCACCTTGGCCATCCGGGTGGCGAAGGTCGCCCAGTCGTCCTCGGTCGACTGGCCCATGAGGTCGAAGATGTCGCGCACGCTCTGGGCCGGGCAGGCCAGGACGTTGAGGTTCATGTGGTCCAGCCCCGCGGCATACATCTGCTCGGCCAGGGTGAGCCGGTCGGTCATCGCGGCGATGGTCAGGCGGTCGACGTCGTCGGTGGGGGTTGCCTCGGCGAGGGCGGCCAAGGTGGAGCGGCGCAACGCCGAGTGCTCGGCCAAGCCGTCGGGGGAGAGGTCGTCGAGATCGGCATCGTGGCCGGCGATGCCGTAGTAGGTGGCCTCCATCGGGCTGAGCGTGACGAAGGAATCGACATAGGACTCCGCGATGGCGTCGATCGCGGTGGCGGGGCGGGCGCTCGTGGCGCGCGGCTGCTGGCTGCTCACGGAGCGAACCTAACGGGTCGAGGCGACAGGTGCCTCGGCAACCCCGCATTGACTGTCCGCACACGTGGGGGGGCGGGGAAGTCTTGCAGCTAGAACACATGTTTGATACAATGAGATATGTTTGAAGGGGCTGAGTGGGATTGGGGTCACGACTGGTTGACGTCGCTGGCCGGCTGTCCGTTGCTCGGTGCCCGACCGACCCAGGTGGCTGATGCATTGCTGCAGGTCGACCCGTTCGCGTTGCTGGAGGCCGACGAGGCGGTGGCGGAGGAAGCGATCACCACGTTGCAGCAGGCGTTGAATCAGATCAGTGCCCTGCAGCAGGTCTTCATCGAAGCGTTCGCGCGCGCGAAGGATCGGGAGTGGCAGGTGGGGCAGGCGCGCCAGATCGAGGCGGGGCGGGTGCCGTTAGGGACCTGGACCGCGGATGATTTCGTGCCCTCGATGTTGGCGCCGTTGCTGCACCTGTCGCCGCGGTCGATGGCGGCGCGGGTGGATGACGCTCGCCGGGTGGTCAACGACCTGCCGTTGACCTTGGCGGGGGCGTTGGCTGGTGAGGTGGAACCGTGGCGCGTGGCGGTGGTCGCGTCGGCGAGTGATCTGGTGTCGGCGGATCGGGTGGGGGAGTTCGAGACAGCCCTGTATGCCGTGCGGCCGGGTGCCCGTGACGGTGGCCTGGGTGATGCGGCGGCGGGGGCGTTGCGGGCGCGGGCTGAGCGGGTCGCGGCCCGGGTGGATCCTGCGGGTGTGGCCGCGCGGGTAGAGCGGGGTCGGGTGGAGCGGGAGGTGCGGGTCCAGCCCGGTCCGTTCCCGGGGACCACGTCGTGGTCGGCGTTGGCGCCAGCGGGTCGGTCCGCTCAGGCGTGGGCAGCGGTCTGTGACTTGGCGGCTGACTACTGCCAGGCGGATGCGGCGCTCACCGTCGCGCAAGCGAGGGCGGATGCCTTCCTGGACCTGATCCTCGCTCAAGCGCAGGTGTCCACCACCGTGGTCGTTTCGCTGACCGACGAAACCATCACCACCGGTTCCCTCACTGCGGGCAGTGGCCTGGCCGGCACCCTGGTCGGCGATGAGGTCGCTCGCTTGTTGGCTGACCCGACCGTGCGGCTGCGCCTGGCCAGGGTGGATGGCGGGACGGGGGCGACGGCATACCTGTCCCAACAGACCTACCGCCCCGGACGCGAACTCGACCGGCTGGTCCGGGAACGGGACGGGACCTGCCGGTTCCCCGGCTGCGCCGTCCCCGCCGCGCGGTGCGATATCGACCATGCGGTCGAGTTCCCCCGAGGCCCGACCGATATCCGGAATTTGCATTGTTTGTGTCGGCGGCATCACGGGTTCAAACACCACGCCGGCTGGCGAGTCGACCTCGCGTGGGACGGCACCCTCACCTGGACCAGCCCCACCGGCCGCGACTACGTCACGTTCCCCACCGACCGTCGCGCCAACGCCGCCTGATCCCTAGTGTGGTGAGCATGCTCGCTGCCTATGCCGCTGCCCAGGATCGTGCCAACCCCTTGTCAGGACTCGTCATCGGCGAGCGACCCGAGCCGCAGGAGCGGCCCGGCTGGGTGACCGTCGACCTGCGCGCTTCCGGGCTCAACCATCACGACGTGTGGTCGCTCATGGGTGTGGGCCTGGCGCCCGACCGGCTGCCGATGATCCTCGGCTGCGACGGCGCGGGGGTGACCCCCGACGGGCGTGAGGTCATCATCCATGCGGTCGTGGCGAGCGAGGGCTGGCAGGGCGACGAGACGCTCGACCCGGCGCGCACCCTGCTGTCTGAGTTGCACCCGGGCACGCTCGCCGAGCGGGTGTCGGTGCCGCTGCACAATGTCGTGCCCAAGCCGGAGGGCATGTCCTGGGCGACGGCTGCATGCCTGTCGACGGCGTGGCTCACGGCATACCGGATGTTGTTCGTCAACGCAGGGGTGACCCCCGGCGCGACCGTCCTCGTCCAGGGAGCCGGGGGTGGGGTGGCGACCGCGCTCATCCAGCTCGGTGCGGCAGCCGGCTACCGGATGTGGGTGACCTCGCGCGACGAGGCCAAGGGGGCCAAGGCGCTGGAGATCGGGGCCGATCTCGCGTTTGGGTCGGGGGAGCGCCTGCCGGAGCGCGTCGATGCGGTGATGGAGACCGTCGGCGCGGCGACCTGGTCGCACTCGGTCAACTCGCTCAAGCCCGGCGGCACCATCGTCATTTCCGGTGCGACCAGCGGCGATGCGCCGGCGAAGGCCGAGCTGACCAAGATCTTCTTCAAGCAGTTGCGGGTGGTGGGCTCGACGATGGGCTCGCGGGCCGAGCTGGAGCGGCTGGCGCAATTCGTCGTGGCCCGCGGCATCGAACCGGTCATCGACTCGACCGTGTCCCTCGCCGACGCCCGCGTCGGTTTCGAGCGGATGGCGGCCGGCGAACTCTTCGGCAAGGTCGTCGTCACGGTGAGCTGACCTGGTCGGGCACGGCCACCTGCACGGCCGTTGGTATGCCGTGCCGCACCAGATATCCCCGGCCCGGGGTGGCCTGTGAGACCAGCGGTGCGGTCAGAGCGCAATAGCGCTCGAAGCCGGCTGGGAGTGCCCCGAGCAGCAATGCCTCGCCACTGCGGGTGAGTGTCCCGGCCAGGCTGGTGACCGCGTCGGCGCTGTGCTGCGACGTCGTGGCCAGGGCGATGAATCCCTGGTCCTCGTCCACGAGTTTCGCGATCTCACGCACGACTTCGTCGAGGGGACCGGAATCGCAGCGGTGAGCGTCGTCCACCAGGACCGCGAGGTTGGGGTGCTCCCGTCGCAACGCGATGAGGTCATCCACTTGATCGTGGCTGAGCCAGCTGATCGGCTCGGCGCGTGTGGGTGAGACGGCTCCTGAACCCGCGGCGGACAGGTGCGCAACCGGCATACCTGCCGCTGCCAGCGCGGCCGCGAGGGTGCGCAGGGCCGTGCTGCGTCCGGAGCCCTGCTGGCCAACGATGACCAAGCGTCGCGACCCGTCGGCCAGGCGGAGACCGACCGGTCGAGTGCCGTCGGTGCCCAGGATCAGCTCGCCCGCGACAGGCGCAAGGTCGGCGAGGCTGACCCGGGTCGGCAGCTCCGGCACCCCGACCGGAGCCCACTCGGTGGGCACGAGGCGAGAGGGTGGGTCGAGCTCGGGCCGGCCTTCGGCTCCCGCGCGCTGGAGTGGCACGTGCGCGAGTTGCAGCAGTAGGCCGGTGCTCGGGTCGATGGCCCGGCCCGGTGGAGCCTGCTGGGGGGCCTGGCTCGGGCGCAGGCCGGCGCAGGTGAGGTCGATCGGGTCGGCCGGCAGCAGGAGCAACCGGGTGCCGAAACGTGCCGACATCGCCCCGGTCAACAGGGCCCTGCCGCCGGCGACCGCGACATCGAGCTGGTGGTCGGCGGCATCACGGACGGTGGCTTGGAGTCGGTCGGCCACCCGGGCGCCAGGGCTTGCCGGGTGCCCTGCCTGTCCGGATTGGCTGATCTGGTCGATGACCCGTTCCCAGTCGTCGACAAGCAGCAACCGTCGCAGCGGGCCGGACGACGCGGTGCGCAGCACGTCCAGCAGGCGGTCCACGCGGGCGACGTCCGTGGCGGCAACGCTGGCCCCGCAGAGTGGCAGCGCGGCGAGGTCGGCCAGGGCACCGGCGTGCACGGCATACACCTGCCTGGGTGTGCCTTGCTGGGAGGTGACCAGATGCGCGAGCGCGCGCAAGGTGCTGGTTCGCCCCGACCGGGCCGAGCCGACGACCGCCAGGGCGCCGTCCTGCACCGGGTCCCAGGTCCACGGCCGCTGCTGCAGGTGGGTCGGATCGTCCAGGAGGCCAACGGCAAGCGCCGAGTCGGCGGATGCGAGCTCCTCAACCCGCAACACAGTCGGCAGAGGCGGCAGCCATGGGGAGGCCGGTGGCCTGGCGTCGAGGGCCGCGGTGGCCTCCTGGGCTGCCGTCACGAGCACGTCGAGATCGGTGGGGTTCTGCTCAGACTCGGGCGGGGCAGGCAGCGGTATGCCGTCGATGCTCACCACCCGCACGGGCGCAGCGGCGGCGTCGGGGAGGGGCGCGGTGACCCGAGCCGTCTGGAACTCGGTGACCGCCGTCGCGGCGCTGTGTAGCAGGGCCCGACCCGGTGCGTGGTGCGGCAGGTCGGCCGCCGTCGGCGCGCCGATGACGTCGATGGAGTCCACCGCGTCGCGGACGCGCAGCGCGATCCGGCCGGACAGGTTGGCTCGCATGTCCGCGGTGATGGCGCCCCCTGGGCGTTGTGTGGCGATCACGAGGTGGACTCCAAGGGACCTGCCGAGCGCGGCGATTCGCACCAGGCCTTGGATGAGGTCGGGCAATTCATCCGCGAGAGAACGGAATTCGTCGATGACGATGACCAGGCGGGCTAACCGTGGCTCGCCCTCCGTGCGCAGGCGCCGGTAGGTGGCGAGGTCGGGGCAGCCGCGTTCGGCCAGCAGCCGCTCGCGGCGACGCAGCTCGGCGGTGAGCGAGGCCAGAGCACGCTCGGCCAGGTGCTGGTCGAGGTCGGTGACCATGCCGACGACGTGGGGCAGGTCGCGACAAGCGCCGAAAGCCGCGCCGCCTTTGTAGTCGACGAGAACAAAGCAGAGCTCGTCGGGGCGATTGAGTGCGGCGGCGGCCGCGACCAGGCTCACCAACAACTCGGACTTGCCCGACCCTGTCGTGCCGCCGACGAGGAAGTGCGGTCCATCGTGGTCCAGGTCCACGACGACCGGCCCAGCGCTCCCCACACCCAAGGGGAGTCGGGCTTCTGCCGGGCGGCGCGACCACAGATCGGTGAGGGTCGCGCCGATGAGGGGTCGAGGCTCTGGCGAATCGACGCCCGACGCGGGCGCAACGAGATCCCACAGCCGCACGCGGTCGGGGAGGTGGGCCTGACCGCTGGTGGCCGCCTCGCGGAGTGGGGCCAGAGCGTCTGCCAGTTCCTCGGCCCACAGTTGCGACACCTCGTCGCACACCAGGTCGGTCACATCGGCGTGGCCGGTCACGCGCGGCATATCGGGGCGGGACACACCTCCTTCCCCAACCTCGATGACCGTGGTGGCGGTGGCCGGGAGCGCGCTGCGCGTCGGCGCGAGCGCGATGACGATGGCGTCGGGCGGCACTGGCTGTGGCGTCTCTCGGGTGGCGGGCTCAAAGCAGTCCACCACCAGCAGCGTTGACCTGCCGGTCGGTCTGGTGCCGACCGTCAGCGCTCGGGACGCGGTGTGCGGCAACCGAGCCGTCCACTCCCAGGTCTCGGCGTCGCCGTCAACCTGCACGCGCAACCCCGACGGTCCGTGGCGGACGACGGCGGCACCCAGCGCTGCCCGGGCCACTCGCAAGGCGGCCTCACGAGGCCCCACAATTCCCAGGCCATTGCCCGGAGGCAGGTGCACGACGATCGGCACCTCGTCGACCCGCCCGTCTCGCTCGACTCCCGCGGCGGTGGTGGTGGCTCGCGTCCGCCCGGTGCCGATCCGAACCGTCAAGCCCTGGGATGCCTCCCGGTCCCACAACGTCGTGAGTCGGCTGCGCGCCGTGTCCAGGAGCGCCGCGGGGTGGGGATCGGCCTGGCGACGGCATACTTGTTCTGCCGCCAGAGCGTCCGACAGTGCGTTTTCCGCCTCCTGCAACGCGATTCGGTATGCCGTCCGCGCGGCTCGCGTCGTCCTGCGACCCGATCGCCGGTCCTGCCACCAGGTGCCCAGGACGAGGGCGGGCGACATGAGGCCGAACAGCAACATGGTCGGTGAGCGCAGCAGGGCGGCCATCAGCCCGGCGAGCACGAGCGGGAGCGCCAATGCAACCAAGGGCAACCGCGTGGGACTGAGTTCCGTTGGTGGAGTGGGGAATTCGATCGCCACCGCGGGTGAGGTGGCCGGCATACGAGGCGGTCGATGGACGATGAGGTGACCCTCGTCATCGGGGCGGACGGTGGCGGGCAACTCGGTGGGGGTCCTGATCTCGAACCGGGTCTGACCCAGCTGCGCGGGTTGATTGGGTTGCAACGCAACGGGTTTCAATCCGATGGTCTGACCTCTGAGGGACCCGGGGTTGGTCGATCCGCAGTCGCTGATCGACGCTCCGTCGCCAGTGACGGCGAGGCGCGCGTGAACCCGGGACAGCGTGGGGTCGGTCAGGGTGAGGGTCGCCGAGCTCGACCGCCCGATGGTGTGCTGCCCCGGAGGCAGTGGAAACACCCTTCCGTTGTCGGGGCCGGCCAGCACATAGAGGCGCAGCAATGCCAACGCGGGAGTGGGGCCGTGGTCGACGCCTCTGGTGCGCGGCGCACTCGCCGGATCGGTCAGGACGGCATGGTCGAGCAGAGGCGGACGCCCGAGCGGGGTGCTGTCCGGCAGGGACGAGCCGCCGACCCTGATGCCGGCGGGCAAAGCAAGGGCTTCGCGCAGGTGGGCGAAGGTCGCTCCTCGCGCTGCTTCGACTCGGATCCGCAGCGGATGCGGGCGCCGGTCCACGCGCAGTTCCAGCAGCATCAGACCCCTCCTCACCTGTCGTGGGTCGCTTGACGAGGCAGGTCTACCGCCTCTGTTGGACACCGTGCAGGAGTTATCCACAGGGGGTGGGGCGCTCCGGATGCGGATTCCGTCAGTCTCACTAGTCTTTCCGCAGGGCACAGGGAAGGGGACGACGGTGGCTGACGCACTCCGTCAGGTCGAGGGTGAGGTTCGTGAACTCATCCGACGATCGGGCGTGGATCCCACCCGCCACCCCGCGGCCATGGACCGGCTGGTGCGGGATGCCGTCCGCGACTACGACGAGCGCTCCCTGGTCAGCGGTCTGCCGGCCTTGGCCAATGCCGACGAAGCGGTGCGATCGATCCTCGATGCGGTCGCGGGTTTCGGCCCGCTGCAACGCTATTTGGACGATCCGCAGATCGAGGAAATCTGGCTGAACGCGCCAGATCGGGTCTTCGTCGCGCGTGGCGGGGTAGCTGAGCTCACCACGACGATTCTTACGGCCGACGAGGTGCGCGACCTGGTCGAACGCATGCTGCGCTCGTCTGGCCGGCGGGTCGATCTGAGTTCCCCGTTCGTCGACGCCGTGCTCCCGGACGGCTCTCGGTTGCACGTCGTCATCCCGGACATCACCCGGGAACACTGGCACGTCAACATCCGGAAATTTGTCGTCAAGGCCGACCATCTCGACGACCTCGTCGCGCTGGGCACGTTGACCCGTGCTGCCGCGACCTTCCTCGAAGCGGCGGTCATCGCCGGGCTCAACATCCTTGTGGCCGGTGGCACTCAGGCCGGCAAAACGACGCTCCTCGGGTGTTTGGCCGCGGCGGTGCCGGCGCGGGAGCGGATCGTCACCTGCGAAGAGGTCTTCGAGCTCAAGATTCCGTTGCGTGATGTCGCGTCGATGCAGTGTCGACAGCCCTCGCTGGAAGGCACCGGCGAGGTGCCGTTGCGGCGCCTGGTCACCGAGGCTCTGCGGATGCGCCCCTCCCGGATCATCGTCGGCGAAGTTCGCCAGGCCGAGAGCCTCGACCTGCTCATTGCGCTGAACTCGGGCCTGCCCGGCATGTGCACCCTGCACGCCAACTCCGCGCGCGAAGCCATCACCAAGATGTGCACCCTGCCGCTGCTTGCGGGCGAGAACGTCTCACCCCGGTTCGTGGTGCCGACCGTGGCATCGAGCGTCGATCTTGTCGTGCACATCGCGCTGGAACACGACGGCGTGCGGCGGGTACGTGAGATCTCGGCCGTGCCGGGCCGGGTCGAGGGCGACGTGGTGGAGATGGCCGACCTGTTCACCACCCGTGACGGGCGGCTGCGCCGGGCTGATGGCTTCCCACCGCACATCGAGCGGTTCGAACGGGCCGGCTATCGGGTCGCGTCCCTCTTGGCGCAGGAGGCGCCGTGAAACCGCTGGCCATCGGGTTGCTCTTCGGCATGGGCCTGTTCTGTATCTATTGGTCGTGGTGGCCGGCGTCCCCGTCGTGGACGCGGCCCGGCCGGGTGTCCTTCCGCGACCGGATCCGCGATGAGATCGCCCAGGCGGGCTTGGAGGGGATCGCTCCCCGGCACGTCCTGCTCGCCTCGGGGATCGCGTTCGTGCTGGTTCTCGCCGGGGTGTTCAGCGCCACCAAAGTGCTGCCCGTCTCGCTGTGTTTTGCAGGCATTGCGGGTTATGCGCCGCGGGCGTTGGTTGCCATGCGGGCCCGGCAGCGCCGCACCCAACTTCGGGACGTGTGGCCCGACGCCGTCGACAACCTCGCCTCCGGCGTCCGGGCCGGCTTGGCGCTGCCCGAGGCGCTGGCGCAACTGGCCGTCCGCGGACCCGAGGAGTTACGCCCTGCCTTCGCCACGTTCGCCGAGGATTACCGCAGCTCAGGAAGTTTCCAGGAGTGCCTCGACCGACTCAAGCACCGCCTGGCAGATCCCGTGGGTGACCGCCTGGTCGAATCGCTCCGGATCGCGCGCGAGGTCGGCGGCTCGGACCTCGGGCGGGTGCTGCGGACGTTGTCGAGCTTCCTGCGCGAGGACGCCCGCACCCGAGCTGAGTTGGAGACCCGACAGGGGTGGACGATCAACGCCGCGCGGCTCGCGTCGGCAGCACCCTGGATCGTCCTGGGCATGATGTCCTTCCAGCCAAACTCGCTCACGGCATACGCCACGCCTGCCGGGGCCGCGGTCTTGGCGGTCGGAGCCGCCGTGACCGTGGTCGCCTATCGGCTCATGGTTCGCATCGGGCGCCTTCCCGACGACCAGCGGGTGCTGCGATGACCGGTATGCCGTGGTGGACCGGGGCTGCGTGTGGCGCGCTGCTCGGTCTCGGCCTCGCTCTGGTCGTCCTGCGCTGGCCTGCCGCGCGACAGCCCGGCCTACAGGAACGGCTCGCGCCCTACCTGCGCGATGCCGCGCCTCCCTCTGGGCTGCTCGCGCGGCCCGACGCCCAGCGCCACCCAGTCGCTGCGCTGGCCGCCCCCATCGTTGGCGCGCTGGCCAGTCGGGTCGACCGGGTCCTCGGCGGCACGAGTTCAGTGCGGCGTCGATTGCAGCGGGCCGGGCGCCCTCCGGAAGTGGAGTCGTTCCGCGCCGAGCAGGTGGTGTGGGGCGCGGTGGGAGGGTTGATCGGCCTGGGGCTCGGCGTCATGGCCATGTTGACCCGCGGCGCTGCCGTGCTCACGGTCATCATGCTGGTGCTCACGTCAGTGGGTGTTGGGGTGATCGCCCGAGATCAGTGGCTGACCCGCGAGGCGCAGCTTCGTGAAGCCCGCATGTTGGCCGAATTCCCCACCGTCGCAGAGCTATTGGCGCTGGCCGTGTCTGCGGGGGAGGGGGCCACCGGCGCCCTCGACCGGGTCTGTCGGCTCTCGCACGGTGAGTTGGCCACTGAGCTCGGGCGCTGCCTTGCGGACGCCCGCGCTGGTGCCAACCTGCCCACGGCGCTGCAAGGCCTGGCCGATCGCACCGGCCTGCCCAGCCTGGCCCGCTTCGTCGACGGCCTCATCGTCGCCGTCGAACGAGGCACCCCGCTCGCGGAGGTCTTGCGCGCCCAGGCGCAGGACGTCCGGGAAACCGGCCGCCGCACCGTCATGGAGATCGGTGGCCGCAAGGAGATCGCCATGATGATCCCGGTGGTCTTTCTCGTCCTGCCCGTCACCGTGCTCTTCGCGGTCTTTCCTGGCTTCACGTTGCTTCGACTCACCATGTGACGGCTGCGTCACCACACAAGGGGAACTGACATGAACATTCACCGCTTCACCAGCCTGAGCGCCCGGCTCGCTGTCACGATGCAGGCGCGTCTGCAGCTTCGGTATGCCGACCGCAGAGACCGCGGGGACGTGCCCGGCTGGGTCCTCATCACCGTGATGACCGCTGGACTGGTCACCGTGCTCTGGGCCTTCGCCGGACCGGCGCTGGTGACAATGTTCAAGAACGCGCTCAGCGGCGTCACGGGCAAGTAGCCCCACCCGTGGCCGCCATCCCAGGGCGGCGCTGGACGGCCCTAGCGGGGCCCGGGTCGCGCGAGCGTGGGTCGGCCGTGGCCGAGTTCGTCATGGTCGCCGGGCTGCTCCTGCTCATCGCCGTCGGCGTCTTTCAACTCGGGCTCACCCTGCACGTGCGCAACACCCTCGTCGCCTGCGCTGCCGAGGGTGCCCGTGCCGGTGCGCGTGCGGATGCGCCCGAGGGCCAGGCCACCGCCCGCACCGTCGCGCTCATCACCGACGGCCTGTCGTCGGCGTATGCCGCGCAGGTCACCAGTCATCGGGTCACCACCGCCGATGGGGTGCGGGTGGTCGAGGTCACGGTGACCGCGCCGACGCCGATCATCGGTCTACTCGGCCCGAGCGGCACCATGACGGTCACCGGTCGAGCCTTCGACGAGCGTCAGGTGGCGACGCCGTGAGCCGGGCTATTCGGGGATGGTGCCGGTGGATCCGGCTGCGAGCCGGGCGTGCCGACCAGGGGCGGGCCATCGTCGAGTTCGTCTTCCTCGGTGTGCTCATGGTCGTCCCGCTCATCTACCTCGTGCTCATCCTGGGCCGGGTGCAGGCGGCGGCCTATTCGGTCACCACAGCAGCGCGAGAAGCCGGTCGGGCCTACACCACCGCGTCGAGCGAGTCGGATGCTGCGGGCCGAGCCCAGGCGGCCGCCCGGATTGCCTTCTCCGACTTCGGGTTCGACTCCGGCACCTCGGTGCGCGTCGTGTGCGACGGGTCGCCGTGCCTGCGGTCCGATGGGCGGGTGTCGGTCACCGCATCGGTCGTGGTGCAGCTGCCGCTGGTGCCGGCCTTCCTCGCCGACGCGGTCGCGAGTGCGGTCCCGGTGTCGGCCACGCATGTCGCCAGCGTCGATCGGTTCGGTGGGCGGTGACGAGCGTGTGGCGCAGGATCCGGACTCGGCTGTGGTCGACGAATCGTCATGACTCCGGGCAGATCACCCCGTTGATCCTTGGCCTGTTTGTCATCTGCGCCCTGCTCATCGTCGGCGGGGTGGACGTCACCGCCGCGCAGTTGGCCCGCGTCCGGCTCGTGGACGCCGCCGACGCGGCGGCTCTGGACGCCTCCGATGCTCTCGACGAGCCAGCGGGTTATCAGCGGGGCTTCGGTGCTGGGGTGGCCCTCACCAGCGACAGCGTCCGGAGGGCGGCCGCAGATCACCTCGCGGCGGGACCCAAACCGACCGGGATCACGGAGTGGCAGCTGGCCGAGGGCTCGGGCACCCCGGACGGCGCCACCGCCGTGGTGGTCCTGCGCGGTGACGCGCAGCTGCCGATCACCGGTGGTCTGCTCTCGGCGCTCGGTCGCAGTGTGACGATCACCGTCGAAGCTCGCGCCAGGGCTCCCCTCACCAACCCCTGAGACCCCGCGAAGACCCGGCGACGCACTGGCGAAGAACCTCGGCGAGCCTGGCTCGCGTAGGCTTGAGCGTTATGGCCATCGACTTCTCGGAAGAGCTCAAGCACCTGCGCGCGACGATGGATTCGGTGCGTGAGGTCACTGGCCTGGACGCTCTGGCCGCGCAGATCACCGAGCTGGAGGCGCGGGCCAGCGTTCCGAACCTGTGGGACGACCCGGAGGCCGCGCAGCAGATCACCTCGGCCCTGTCGCGCGCCAACGCCGAGCGTGATCGCGTCCTGAGCATGGACTCGCGCATCGAGGACCTCGAGGTGCTCGTCGAGATGGGCACCGAAGAGGGCGACGCCGACACCCTCGCCGAGGCCGAGGCCGAGCTGGCCAAGATCAAGAAGGACCTTGACGCGCTCGAAGTCCGTACTCTCCTGGCCGGCGAATGGGATGCCCGGGAGGCGGTCGTGACGATCCGCGCCGGTGCCGGTGGCGTCGACGCCGCCGACTTCGCCGAGATGCTCATGCGGATGTATTTGCGCTGGGCCGAGCGCCATGGCTATCCCACCGCGGTCCTGGACACCTCCTATGCCGAAGAGGCCGGTCTCAAGTCCGCGACCTTCGAGGTCAAGGTGCCCTACGCCTTCGGCAACCTTTCGGTCGAGGCCGGCACCCACCGCCTGGTGCGGATCAGCCCGTTCGACAACCAGGGCCGACGCCAAACCTCGTTCGCCGCCGTCGAAGTGGTGCCCCTCATCGAGCAGACCGACCACATCGACATCCCCGAGAACGAGCTCAAGATCGACGTCTTCCGCTCCTCCGGCCCCGGCGGCCAGAGCGTCAACACGACCGACTCGGCGGTGCGGATGACCCACCTGCCCACCGGCATCGTCGTGTCGATGCAGAACGAGAAGTCCCAGATCCAGAACCGCGCCGCCGCCCTGCGCGTCCTGCAGTCCCGCCTGCTGCTGCTCAAGAAGCAGGAAGAAGCGGCCACCAAGAAGGAAATGGCCGGCGACATCAAGGCCAGCTGGGGCGACCAGATGCGTTCTTACGTGCTGCAGCCCTACCAGATGGTCAAAGACCTGCGCACCGAGCACGAGGTTGGCAACCCCAGCGCGGTCTTCGACGGTGACATCGACGACTTCATCGAGGCCGGCATCCGCTGGAAGCGGCACGCCGAGAAGGCCGACGCCTAGCGCAGCCCGTTGGCCCAGAGGTCGCGCAGCAGGGCGATCTCGGCTCCGTGGTGGATGACCTCGCGCTGGATGTGCAGCACGAGCGTCGATCGGGGCAGCGCCGCAAAGGGACCCTCGGCCGGGCCCACCGGTTCGGCGAGGTCAGCGTCCGACCACGAGCGCACGCCAGCCAGCCACGCGGCATACCCGGCATCGAGCTGCGCGAGCGCCTCCCGAGCTGTCGCGGCATACGGGAACGTCGCGTAGTCCAGCACCGGCCCGCCGAAGTGCGACGCGACCCGCATCCCGAAACAGCCGACGATGATGTGCGCGAGGCGCCAGGCGATCGTCGTCACCGGGGCAGGTTCGGGCGCCGGGAAGGCGAAGTCGATCGTCACCGGGCCCGAGCCGAACTGCGTGGGAGTGTGGCCGCCCCCACCGACGTGCAGGTTCCAGGCGCCGGGCACCGGCTCCCAGAAATACTCTGCGTCGGTCAGCCCCTCCAGGCGCGCCCGCAACTGGTGCTCCCAGTGGAAGGTGAGCTGGTCGGTGAGCTGCTCGTTCCAGTCCAGATCGCTCATCACTCCACTGTGCCAGCAGCCCAGCCGCCACGCCCGTCACACGGGAAACATGCGTTTCTCAGGTCTCACCCGTACCCTCGGAACGGCGACGATCGACATCTCGCACCCGTCGGTATGCCGTCACACGCACCACCCAGCGTCCCCGAGCTGCAAAGAAGCCCCATGATTTCGTTCGACACCGTCACCAAGACCTACGCCAAGGGGACCCGTCCCGCCTTGGACGCGGTCACCTTGGAGGTCGAGCGCGGCGAGTTCGTCTTCGTCGTCGGCCAGTCCGGCTCGGGCAAGTCGACGCTGCTGCGCCTGGCCATCCGCGAGGAGCGCGCCACCAGCGGTCAGGTGCACGTCTCCGGCCGCGATCTGCGCACCCTGCCCGACCGCAAGGTGCCCCACCTGCGCCGCGAGATCGGCACCGTCTTCCAGGATTTCCGGCTGCTGCCGGCCAAGACCGTCTTCGAAAACGTCGCCTTCGCCCTGCAGGTCATCGGCAAGTCCCGGGCGGTGATCCGCCAGACCGTCCCCGAGACGTTGCGCATCGTCGGCCTGGACGGCAAGGAGAAGCGCCTGCCCCACCAGCTCTCCGGCGGTGAGCAGCAGCGGGTCGCCATCGCCCGCGCCATCGTCAACAAGCCGACCATCCTGCTGGCCGACGAACCCACCGGCAACCTCGACCCCGACACCAGCCGCGGCATCGTCGCCCTGCTGGAGCGGATCAACCGCTCCGGCACGACGGTCGTCATGGCCACCCATGACGCCGGCATCGTCGACAACTTCCGCAAACGCGTGGTTCGCCTGGCCGAAGGCAAGGTCGTCAGCGACGTCGGTGGCGGCGACTATGGCGCCTCGGTCGGGTCGGTGGTCCCGGATACCGGAATGCCCGGCTCCGGTATGCCGTCCGGTTCCGACACGCCGACGCGCACCATGAAGCTCCCTCGGCTGGGCCGTCGCGCTCCAGACCAGGAGGCGCCACCGCCGGTGAGTGAAGGCACGGACGAGGCGGGACGGCATACCGAATGAAGCTGAGTTTCGTCCTCGGTGAGCTCGCCGCCGGGTTGCGCCGCAACCTGTCAATGGCCGTCTCGGTCGTCCTCGTGACGATGATCTCGATGTACCTGCTGGGGCTGGGGCTGCTCGCCGCCCGCCAGGTCGACACCATGAAGGACTACTGGTACGACCGGGTTCAGGTGTCGATCTTCCTGTGCGTCGAGGGCAGCCAGTACCCCGCGTGCGGTGGCAAGGCGACCACCGCCGACCAGCGCGAGCAGATCCGCAAGCAGCTGGAGCAGATGAAGCCGCCGGTCAAGGACGTCTATTACGAGTCGCAGGCCGAGGCGTTCAAGCGGTTCAAGGAGCAGTTCAAGAACTCGCCGCTCGCCGAGCAGGCCACCGAACGGGCCTTCGCCGACTCCTTCCGGGTCTCGCTCACCGACGCCGGCCGGTATGACGTCATCACTAGTTCCTTCGATGGCGCCCCGGGCGTCGGTCGGGTGCAGGACCAGAAGCTACTGCTGGACAAGTTCTTCACCTTCATGAACGTCGTGTCCTGGGCAGCCATCGCGCTGTCCGGATTGATGGTCTTGTGCGCCGTCCTGCTCATGGCTACGACGATCCGCCAAACCGCCTTCTCGCGTCGGCGGGAGACGACGATCATGCGTCTGGTTGGGGCCAGCAACGCCACCATCCAGACGCCGTTCGTCATGGAGACGGTGGTCGCCTCGCTGCTGGGCTCCGGCTTGGCCATGGGGCTGCTCTATGCCACGGTCCGCTACGGCGTCGAGGGCTACCTCAGCCGAGCGCTGCTGGACACCGCGTTCATTGGCCTCTCCGATGTCTTGGCCATCACCCCATGGATCCTCGGTGGGGTCACCGCTTTGGCCGTCCTCACGTCGTGGTTCACGCTGAGGCGTTATCTTCGAGTCTGACCACGCCGCGATCCCCGGCGCTGCGTGCGTCGGGGGTGGATCTGGGGAAGGGAGAATGATGCTCGGCTCACGAGGCGGCACCCGCCGCCGGTATGCCGTCGCGACCGCGGCAGCCACCGCCGTGTTGTGCGCGGTGTCCTTCTCGCTGCCCACCCTCGCGCGGGCCGACACCGGCGACGAGAAGAAGAAGGTCGACGCCCAGATCGAGCAGCTGCACGACGCACTCGAGGGGACGTCTGCCGAGCTGGCCCAGGCATATGTGGCCCTGCAGTCAGTGCAGGCCCAGCTGCCGGCCGCCGAGGCTGCGTTGGCCGACGCCCAAGCCAAAGCCCGGGCCGCCGAGAAATACAACACCGAGGTCGGCCTCCAACTGCAGGTCGCCCAGGCCAACGAAGCCCGGGCTGGTGAGAACCTCAGCCGCAGCGAGGCCGCGCTGGATTCGACGCAGCGGGTGCTCGATGCCTTCGCGGCCGACATGTTCCAAGGGGGCGGAGACAGTCAACTGTCGGTCGCGCTCGGAGCGGTGAGTGCCGACGATTTCGCCACCCGACTGGTGCTCGCCGACACGGTCACCTCGATGACCAACGAGGCACTCAACCAGCTCGCCGCGGCACGAGCCGACGGCGAGGCCACCCGGGCCTATCTCGTTGCTGTTCGTGCCGAGGTCGAGGACCTCAAGCGCCGCGCCGAGGCGGCCCTATCCGCGGCGAATGCGTCGAAGGCTGCTGCGGCGACGGCCAAGCAAGCCGTCGACTCGCTCATCGCCGAGAAGGCGTCCTACGCCGGCCAAGTCGAGAGCCGCAAGGCCGATGAGCTGGCCAAGCTGCAGGCCGCGGAAGCCGAGCAGGCCCGCCTGCAAGCCGTCCTCGTCGAACAGGCTCGCCTGGCGCGCGAGGCCGAAGCGGCCCGCAAGAAGGCCGAAGCCGCCGCCGCTGCGGCTGCCGCGGCGGCCGGCAAGAGCTACACACCGCCGGCCCGCGACTCCAACCCGACCGGGGGCGCGTTCCTCAGCTATCCCGCCAACGGCCGCATCACGTCCGAGTTCGGGATGCGATTCCACCCGATCCTGCTGGTGTGGAAGCTGCACACCGGCACAGACTTCGGCATCCCCTGTGGGACACCGGTCTATGCGACGGCGGCCGGACGGGTGATCAGCGCCGGGTGGGGCGGCGGCTACGGCAACCGGATCATGATCGACCACGGCATCCAGCGCGGCGTCGACCTCGTGACGACCTACAACCACCTCTCCTCGATCGTCGCGCACGGCGGCTCGGTGGCGCGTGGCCAGCTCATCGGCTACTCCGGGACCACCGGCTATTCGACCGGCTGCCACCTGCACTTCGAGACTCTCGAAGACGGCAGCTTCGTCAACCCCCGCACCTGGATCTGACCCACCGAATCCGCGACGCGCGAGCGAGGCTGTCGGGGTACCGTGGGGGCCGCTGCCCGACCAGGGCGCGACACAGGTCAGAAGGGACGCGGGCTCGTGGGCAAGGACACAGGGCGCAAGCTCGTCGCGAGCAACCGCAAGGCTCGGCACGACTACCACATCGAGGACACCTACGAGGCCGGCCTGGCCCTGTGGGGCACTGAGGTCAAGGCCTTGCGGGCCGGTCGTTGTTCGCTGGTCGACGGGTTCGCCCAGTTCACCGATGGCGAGCTCTGGCTGGAAGGCGTGCACATCCCGGAGTACACCCAGGGCACCTGGACCAACCACGCCCCTCGGCGCAAGCGCAAGCTGCTGCTGCACCGCGAAGAACTCGACAAGATCGAGGGCAAGATCCGCGAGAAGGGCCGCACCATCGTGCCGCTCGCGGTCTACTTCAAGGATGGTCGCGCCAAGGTCGAGATCGCCCTGGCCACCGGCAAGAAGCTCTACGACAAGCGCCAGGCGCTGCGCGAGCGCCAGGACAAGCGCGAGGCCGACCGCGCCATGCACTCCAGGAGCAACCGATGAGGTATGCCGTCCGCCCACCCCTGCGCCGCGCGCTCCTTGCCCTCCTGCTGGGTCTGGTAGCCCTGGTCCTCCCCGCGGGAGTGGCTGTCGCGGCCGGGCCCGCGGAGGGGACGCTCACGGCATACCCGAGTGTGGATCTCATGCCGTCGATGGACTCGGCGTTCGTCCTGGACAAGGACGGCGGGGTGTCGGTGACCGAAACTATCCAGTACACCTTCGACTCGGCGGTCGGTGCCCGGCACGGCATTTACCGGGCCATCACGGTCCGCCAGGGGGTGGCCGACCGGCCGGAGGTCTATCGCTACTACGCCCTTAGCGATGTGTCGGTGAGCAGCCCGACAGGAGCCAACACCGACGTCGCGCTCGTGGACAACGGGTCGACGGTCTCGATCAAGATCGGCTCGGCCAACCGGACGGTGAGCGGCACGCAGACCTACGTCGTCAAGTACCACCTGGCCAATGTCGTCAATCCGTTCACCGACACCCAGACCGCCGAGTTCTACTACAACGTATTCTCCGGCGACGCGATCGCCAAGACCCGCGCGACGGTCAGCGTGACCGGTCCAGCCGGGGCGACGGCGACCGATGTGCGCTGCGCGCGCGGGGTCGACGGGGAGTGCGACTCGGCCACTGCCGGCGCGACCTCGAAATTCGCCGTGTCCGCGTTGCGCAGCAACGAAAACCTCACCATCGCCACCCGGTATCCCCTCTCGGCGTTCGGCATGATCGCGCCTGACATCCGCGCCGGCGGGTCACCACTGCAGGAGGGCCAGGCAAAGCTCGCCTCCTTCGCGTCGTTGGCCGGTGGTGTGCTTGCGCCGATTCTCGCGCTGGTCGCCATGGGCACCCTGTTGGTGACCCGCGGCCGCGACGAGTGGTATGCCGGTCTGACGCCGGGATTGACGCCGGGTGCCACTGGGGCCGGCCCGGTCCGGCGCGGCGGCAAACCGACCGTCGCCGTGCAGTTCAACCCGCCGCCCGGAGTGCAGCCGGGTCTGGTCGGCACCGTCATCGACGAATCAGCCGACACCATCGACGTCTCTGCCAGCGTCATCGACCTCGCCGTCCGCGGTTTCCTGCAGATCGAGGAGGTCGAGGCCGGGGGGATGTTCTCGCGCACCGACTGGCTGCTCACCCGTTTGGTGCCGCGGCCCGGCGAGGTGCTGCGCCCCTACGAACAATCCTTGCTGGAGGGCATCTTCCGCGACTCCAATCCGGTGCGCCTGTCCGAGCTCAAGAACCATTTCGCTTCGACGCTGAGCAAGGTCAAGGACCAGATGTATGGCGAGGTCCTCGACCGCGGCTGGTTCCGCACGTCGCCGCAGACCACGCGAGGCATCTGGATGACCTTGGGGTCGGTGCTCTTCGGGGCCGGCGTCATGACCGCGTTCTTCTGGGGCAGCCCCAGCCGGGGTGTCGACCGCACCGCGGGGCTGGGTCTGCCGGTCGGGTCGGGGTTCATCCTCGGGGTGGGCCTGGCCATCGCCGGCGCCATTGTCGGCATTGCGGGGAGCAAGATGGTCGCCAAGACGGCCGATGGGTCGGCTGTATACGCACAGTCACTGGGATTCAAGCAATACCTCGTGACCGCCGAGGCGAGCCAGATCCGCTGGGAGGAAGCCCAGGACATCTTCAGCCGATTCCTGCCCTACGCGATCGTCTTCGGCGTGGCGGACAAGTGGGCCGGCACCTTCAAGCAAGTGGCCGAGGCAGCAGCGGCAGCGGGCCAGGTCATCCTCATGCCCAACTGGTACATCTACCACGGCTCGACCTTCCCCGACTTCGGCAGCATCACCGATGGGGTGGACAGCTTCTCGACGACCGCGAGTGGCACCTTCCAGTCCACTCCGGGATCGTCGGGCGGGTCCGGCTTCAGTGGCGGCGGTTCGTTCGGTGGCGGTGGGGTTGGCGGCTCCAGCTCCGGCAGCTGGTGACGACCCGCCGGCCTGGCGACGTTCGGGTGGCCGACCGGCCCGGCGACGATGTCCAGCGCCGCACCATCTCGACGCTCGTCGCCACCCAGATGCTCGGCGGGCTCGGGGTCGGGGCGGCCATCTCGGTCAACGCGCTGCTGGCCAAGGCGGTATCCGGCTCTGAGCAACTGGCCGGGCTGGCCCAAACCTGCGCCGTGCTCGGCGCCGCGGTCATCACCCTGCTCCTGGCGCGGATCATGGACCGTGAGGGTCGCCGGCCGGGGCTCAGCCTCGGCTACGCCATCGGAGTCGGCGGCGCC
>JADJVI010000036.1 GCA_016710645.1 Actinomycetales bacterium
CGGTCGACCCGCGGGCAACCCCTCCGGCTCGATGACGACAGCCCGGTACGAAGCCCGCGGCGATGTGGGCCGACATCGGCATCGTCGAGCAGTGGTACATCCAGATGCCCGCGTGCGTCGCCGTTGAACCGATAGACCAGCGACTCCCCGGCGCGATCGTGCGCATCGGCAGGTCCGGCGCCAGCGACCCGGCGTGGAAGTCGACGGAGTGCCCGATCGTGCCGTCGTTGACGAGGGTCACGACGAACACATCGCCCACCCGCCCGTGCAGCGTGGGCCCGGGCACCTGCCCGCCGAAGGTCCACCGCTTCTGCCACACTCCCGGCGCGACCTGCAGTTCGAGCTCCTGCACCCGCAGGGTCACCTGGTGCTCGCGGTCGGCCGACAGCGGCGGCAGCACGGCCTCGACCGCCTGAAAACTCGGGTCCGCTGGTTGGCCCAGATCCACCCTCGGGTATGCCGTGTCGTCGCCTCCCAGCCCCGCCGCCCCGCCTGCCGGGGTCGCTGTGGTGGCCGGTGTTGCCGGGGTTGCTGCCCCGTGGGACCCGGAGTGCGCCGAGTCGGGAGTGGCGCCGGAGACGACGACATCGAACGCCATTCCCATCAGCCGGTGTCCGACGACCGAGCACCAGCCCTGGGTGCTCGATCCGACGACACCGAGGTCAACCGTTGCCGTGTCCCCGGTGTGCAGGCGGGCGGTGCGAGCGCCCGTCGCGAAGACGAGGTCATGGGTCTGACCGGGGTCGACATTGACCAGGTCGATGACCAGGCGGTCGCCGGCCGGCACGGTCCCGGAGGCTGGCACGAACCGCATCCCCACCGCCTCCACGCGCACGGTCGTCGTACGGCCGGTGGGGGTGACGCCAGACCGCCAGGTCACCCGAACCGCCGAAGCCGCTGCCACCACCCCGCACCTCCGCCCATAACCCCCCCCAGCCCGGGAGCGCCGTGACCCACCCTGGCGTGCCCAGCCCGGAGAGTCAGCCCCGCCGCCGCGGGATCGGCAAACACCCCGACGGTGATCGCGAGCAGCAGGGCGAGGAATCCCCCGACGAGTTGACCGTTACGCGGCCGCGGATTGGTGCGCAAACCCCCTGGCGGCATCGCCGCGGGCGCCACGGGCTGAGCTGGAGGCGTCCCCATGGAAGGCCCACCTTCAGCCGGTGGCGTTGCGGCTGCTGTCCCCGTCGGAGGGTGCGGCGCCCGCATGGTCTTGACGGCACCGAGGACCGCCAGGACGAGGACCGGGATGAAGGCCGCGAGGGTCACCACGACGAGAGCGCTCACCACCACCCGCACCGCGGCCGGCACCGGCAGCAAGGCGACGACCAAGCCAGCGTTGACGACGATGACCCGAGATGCGCCCCAGCGGTCCAGGGCCAGGCCCGCTGATCGCACGATCGCCGGCCCGCCTCCGAGCACGCTCGGCACGAGGTAGGTCAAGGCCCCTGCACCATCTCAGGCCCCGAACCCCGCCGCGAACCCCCGGTCGCCGGCGTGAAGCCATCGACGACGGACCGCCAATCAGATTGCCAGGCAACGGTTCCCGCCACCCAGAGCACCGCAAACAGCAGCCAGCACAGACCCGCCGACACCGACCAGGTCCCGAATTCGCGCGGCGGCGCCTGCCGGGCCGGACGCCACAGGGCGCGGCCCCACCAACCAGCCCCACGGCATACAGGGTAGAGGCCGACCACGAGCGGGCGCAGGCCGACGAGCGCGCCACCGACGACCACGGCCACCGCCGCGCACAGCACAGGAAGGGCTTGCCGGGCCAGGGCTTCCGCGCGGGCGTCGATGCAGGTGCGCAGCATCGTCGGCCAGAGCGTCAGCAAGGTGCCGGTCAGGGTGAGCCCCAGCCAGCCGAGCACCATTGCCGAGGTGTGCGCGACGAGCAGTCGACCGTGCCAGAGATCGTCCGGGCCACGGGACAGCAGGGCGCCGAGGGTGGCGCCGACGGGGATCCACGCCGCCGCGCAGAGGTAATAGCGCACGGTGATCCGGAACCGCCCCGGTAAGGCCGCGCGCAACCGTCGCCAGAGCGCCCACGCATGCCACCCGACAGCGCCGGTCACTGCCAACGCACCGGCCAGGACCGCCCACCAGCCCAACCACGGCGCCGAGGATGACTAGTGCTGTGCCGGCGAGCCGCACGGTGAGCCGGGCGTTCTGTCGCAGGCGCGGGTCGAGTGCCGCGGAGGTCTTGAGCAACGCCTGGGTGAAGTGGGTCGACCAGACGAGCACCGCGTGAGTCACGCGCGCCGAGCAGGACGGCATGCACGAGGATCCATCGCGCGTCCGGCAACGCCGGTGACAGGAGCGCGACGGCCGCGGCGACGACCAGCCAGAACGTTGTTGGATGGTCGCGCATCGGCCACTGTCCGCAGGCTCCCCGCTCGCGAGTCACCGTCTCATGCCGGCTCATGCGGTATGCCGTCCGCTCACCGCACCCGTCGCCTGCGCTGTGCGCCGGGTCAGGTGCCCCGCCCACGAGCCACCGACCAGGCAATGACCGGCGGGAGGAGCAGCAGCGCGATGACCGTGCCGAAGGCCCCCACTTTCCACGCCGTCGTCATCCCAGCAAGGTCGCCGACGACCACCCGCACCAGCACACTGGCGTGCAGCAGGCCGAGCACGCCCCACAGCACCGGATGGAAGGGCAACGGCCGCCGCAGCACCGCGGGAAGGATGACCGGCGCGTGCGCGAGCACCATGGACATGACGAACCCCAGGGTCACGGCGTGGATGACGAGGTCGTATGCCGTCCCGCCGGCCAGCCAGGCCGCGCCACCCAAGGGGTCGCCCGGTTGGACTCCCGGTTGGACTCCCGGTTGGGCTCCCAGTTGGGCCCCTGGTTGGGCTCCGGGTTGGGCTCCCGGATGGCCGGCCGCATGAGCGCTCGCGGCCCCGCCGACGAGATCACCCACACCGAGCCACACCAGGCCCGCGAGAAACAACCACACGTAGCCCGCAGGCATCGCTGCCGCCGCGAACCGGGGCAACCCCACCGACGAGATCGTGCGGCGAGCCACGTCGTGACGGGCGAGCCACATCACCAACCCGCAGAGCACCCCTCCGATGACCCGCCCGGCCCAGACCGGCGCGATGAGGCTCGCCACTGCTGCCGTGGCCAATCCGAGCGCGACGCTCAGCAGCACTCGGTCGGCGTTGGCGGGCAGCGCCAGGCGGGCGAGTTCGACCCGCTCGGAGGCAATGGTGAGCACGAGGAAGGCCAACAGCAACGGCACCAGGCGTTCCACGTCGACCCGCAGCCAGAGCAGCGCGGCCATCGAGGCGAGCCCCGCGGCCACGACCTGCACCACGGTCGGGACGTCGCGCTGGCGGCGCCACAGCACGGCATACCCGAGGGTGAGGACGATGGTGCCGTCGAGCAGGAGCAGCTGACCCACCCACGGCGGCAGCGCTGGGACCGCGAGCGCCAGCCCGCCGACGCCGAGCAGCAGTGGCGCGGCATACGCCCAGAGCCGCCGCAGGGCGATGGCGCGTTCCAGCGCGATGAGCGTCCCGAGGAAGCCGAGGACCATGACCATGCCGTGGATCTCGGGGAGCCGGTCGGCCGTCACCGGAGCCGGCAGCTCGGCCAGCAGCAGGGCTGCGTCGAGGCCGATCAGCAGGGCGAGCCCGGCCGGCACGAGAAGCAGCGCCCGCCGTGGGGTGGGCATCGGCGGGCGCTGCATCCGATCGCGCGGCGCCCGGTTGCCAGCGCCGCGGGCTTGCTCGGAGGCGGTCGCGGGGTGGGGTTCGGTCAGCGGGTCGCGTGGGGCCAGCGGGTCGCCGGCTCCATCGGTGGGGGTCGTCAGCGCCGGCGGGTGAACTTCAGCCGCCACGCCTCCGGACCCTCCTGCAGGTAGCTCACGTCGATGGCGTCACCCTCGCGCTGGGCGATCTGGGCGAGCAGCGGCTTGGGGTCGTGCGGCGCGACGAGCACCATGGCGCCGCCCGGCTTGATCGCGCCGAGCGCACCGAAGATCGTGGCGTGCCGGATCGCGTGCGGGATGGCGCGGGCGTCGAGCTCGGGCAACTCCTCGTCGGCGCAGCCTGGGCACAGGCGTGGGCGACCTCGGTGACGGGCAACTGGGTCATCTCGTTCATGAATCCTCGCTCGACTCGCTCTGGCGGGCTGGCCGGTCGGCCTGCTGGTTTATTACACTATGCCATGTGACAAACCATCGGGCCACCCTCGGCCCTCGACCCCTCCCGGACCTCCCGGCGCTCGACGGCGTCCGGCTGCGGGTCCTCGCCGAGCTCACCCGCCGCGCCCGCCCGGTCGACACGGCGACCCTCACCGCGCGCCTCGGAGGTCATCCCAACACCATCCGCGGTCACCTCGACGTGCTCACCGAGGCCGGCCTGGCGTCGCGAGACCCCCTGCCGGCCTCTGGTCGCGGACGCCCCGCCCTCGGGTATGCCGTGACACCCGCCGGCCGCACGGCATACCGGATGTGCCGGGCAGGTGGTCCCATCGGCCCCGCCGAAGTGACCGAGGCGTTGGTGGCGTTCTTGGCCGAGCGCCCGGACGGGGCGGCCCAGGCGCGCGAGTTCGGCCAGCATTGGGGGGCTGGCCTGGCGGCGTCGGGCGACCTGGCGACGTCGGGCGACGCAGCGAGAGTCCGGGCCATCTCTTCGACGCCGGGCGACCTGGCCGCGTCGGGCGACGCAGCGAGAGTCCGGGCCATCTCTTCGACGCCGGGCGACCTGGCCGCGTCGGGCGACCTGGCCGCGTCGGGCGACCTGGCCGCGTCGGGCGACGCAGCGGCGAGAGGCCGGGCCATCTCTTCGACGTCGGGTGGGCAACCACCCGCGAGCCAGAGCCTGCCGATCGACGAGAGGTCCTGCGATCCCAGCGCGCTGCCGTCGATCATGGCGCGAGTCATGATCACCTTGGAGCGGATGGGCTTCTCGCCAGAGCCCGGCGAGGCCACGGAGCAGGTCGGCGCGAGCCCAACCGAGATTCGCCTGGTGACCTGCCCGCTGCTCGACGCCGCTCGGGAGCACCCCGCCGTCGTCTGCAGCATCCATCACGGCCTCGTCGAAGGCCTGGTCGAGGAGCCGCCCCACAGGTCGGCCGGCCACTCGCGTGCCCACCCCGTCACGCTCGTGCCCTTCGCCGAACCGGGCGCGTGCCTGCTCACCGTCTCAGCCTGAGGGCTGGCCGCCCGCAGACCGCTCGACGTGCCGACCAGTTCTCACGAGTTTTGGTGTGGCGGAATGCGCGCCAGGGCGCGCATTCCGCCACACCAAAACTGGGAGAGGGGGCTCTGAGAGGAGGAGAGGGGGCTCTGAGAGGAAGAGACGGGCTGCGAAGATCGCGATCTTGTCACTTGGATCGCGTTGCAACGGTACCCAAGTGACAAGATCGCGATCTTTCGAGGCTGAGAGCCGGGCCACCAAGCCTTGGCGCAGCCAAGACGTTGGGCGAGGGTCGTGATTACTGGGTCGGAGGCTGCTGCCAGGGGGAGTCCTGCACCGAACCACCCGACGCCCCCGCAGCGGGGGCCGCGGGCGGAAGCTGCTGACCGGCATACGGGCCGGCCTGTCCGACAGCAGGCGGGTTGGGGTCGAAGGACACCTTGGGCGCCTCGCGCTCGGCTGGGGCCTCCAACTCGAAGTACTCGGCCTTGGACACGCCCGCGGGGCCGGCGATGAAGTTGGTCGGGATGCTCTCGACCTTGGTGTTGAGCTCCTTGACCGTCGCGTTGTAGTAGCGCCGGGCGCTGGCGATGCGGTCCTCGGTGGCGCCGAGCTCCTGCTGCAGGGCAGTGAAGTTGGTGTTGGCCTTGAGGTCGGGGTAGGCCTCGGCGACCGCATTGAGCCGCACGAGAGCCTGGCTCAGCGCGGCCTCGGTGCGCGAGGAGTCAGCCGGGCTCTGACCGGGGGCCATCGCGGCGGCTCGCGCCTGAGTAACGGCCTCCAGGGTGCCGCGCTCGTGCTGGGCGTAGCCCTTGACGGTCTCGACGAGGTTGCCGATGAGGTCGTGGCGCCGCTTGAGCTCGACGTCGATCTGGGCCCAGGCCTCCTGCACGGTGTTGCGCAGCCGGATCAGACCGTTGTAGGCGCCGAAGAACCACAGCACCAAAGCCACAACGATGACGCCGAGAATGATGATGAGGGTCACGGGCACTCCTTGTCGATGGAGA
Source organism: Actinomycetales bacterium (assembly GCA_016710645.1). Taxonomy (GTDB): domain Bacteria; phylum Actinomycetota; class Actinomycetes; order Actinomycetales; family Dermatophilaceae; genus Phosphoribacter. The sequence goes on from JADJVI010000036.1 coordinate 6,159, forward strand.
CTCGATCCTAAGCGAGGCCCAGCTCGGCCAGCCCGTAAACGAACCGATAGTCCAGCCCCGAGTCGGCAAAGACCCCCGCCGCACCCGTTGCCCGGTCGGCGATGGTCGCCACCGCGACCACCTCGGCCCCCGCCTCCCGCGCCGCCGTCGCCGCTTCCAGCGGAGACGAACCGGTCGTCGAGGTGTCCTCGACGATGAGCACCCTTCGCCCGGCGATCGAGGGCCCCTCGATGCGCTGCTGCAGCCCATGCGCCTTGCCGGCCTTGCGCACGACGAACGCGTCCAGACGCTCCCCCGCCGCGGCGGCCGCGTGCAGCATCGAGGTCGCCACCGGATCGGCGCCGAGCGTCAGCCCGCCCACCGCGTCGAACTCCAGGTCGCGCGTCAGCTCGCGCATGACCCGCCCGACCAGCGGCGCCGCCTCCCCGTCGAGGGTGATCCGCCGCAGGTCGACGTAGTAATCCGCCTCCCGTCCTGAGGACAGGGTCACCCGCCCGTGGACGATGGCTTTGGCCTTGACGATCTCCAGCAAGCGGGCGCGGTCGGCGGCAATATCGGTCACAGCCAGCCAGTATGCCGTCCGCTCACCTCCCGCTGCCCCTCCCCGCGACGCTGAACGCCGCTGTGCCGGTGGATCAGCGGCGCCGCAGGTGCTCCGGCGCGTCAGCGAAGTCGGCGTCGACGATCGCCTGGTCCTCGGGGTCGGCGATCGGGACCGCGAGCGCCTCCCGCCAGGCGTCCTCGGCTTCGGTATGCCGTCCGAGCCCGGCCAGCCCGCGCGCTCGCAACTCGTGCGCATAGGCCAGGTCGAAGTCCACCAAGCCGGCCTCACGGCATACCGCCATGGTCCGGTCGCCATAGTCGAGTGCCTGGTCCGGCCGCTCCGACGCCAGCCAGGCCTTGCCGATGAGGTAGCGCGCCCGAGCCTCGTTGGCCGGGCCATATCCCCGGGCCCGCTGCCAGTGGTAGGCCGCGGCATACGCGCCGCGCACCAGCCCGACGATCCCGGATCGACCCTCGGCGATCGCCGCGAGCTGGGCCCAGGTCGCGTTGTTGGCTTCGACCGCCTGGCGCCGATGCCAGTCGGCCTCGACGTCGGCGGCGCGGTCCGCCGCCGACGCCACCGGCTCGGCAGCGCCGTCGGCAGCGCCGTCGGCAGCGTCGTCGGTAACCGGCACGCGCGCCGGCAACGGAGCACCCGTCTCCAACAGGGTCTTGAGGCAGTCGAGGATCCAGACCCAGCCATCCTTGACGTTGGCCCAGGTGAGCGGGCTGGCCGCGAGGTCGCCATGCCTCAGCCGCAGCCAGGTCAATCCGGGGGCCACCTCCTGCAGCGTCCACTCGACTCGACTCGGCGGCTCGGCCTCAAGGTCGGGCGCATAACGGGTGTGCCAGGTCTGCACCAGCCGATGCGGCGGCTCGAGGACCTCGATGACCCCGTCGATCGCGGGCGATCCGTCGGGCAGGGTCGTGAGATAGGGCTCGCCAGCCGTCGGCGGGGCGACAAACGAGGTCCCGTGGAAGTACTGCCGGGTAAAGGCCGGGTCGACCAGTGCCTGCCAGACCCGCTCGACCGGCGCATGGATGTAGACCTGATAAAGGTGATCGGTCGCCATCGTCGCCCCTCAGCGCCGAGGCCGACGCTTGGCTGCCACGCCGCCACTGGCGCGGCGGGCCAGGGAGCGCGGCAGCACCTTGAGCGCGCCCACCAAGGCCTTGTATGCCGGTCCCGGCACCGAGACGACGCGGCCGCGGTCGAGGTCGGCGAGGGCATCCCGGACCAGCCGATCCGCGTCCAGCCACAACGGCGCAGGCAGCTTGCTCATGTTCATCTCGGCGCGCTGGTGGAACTCGGTGTGCGTGAAGCCCGGACATAGCGCCAAGACCCGCACCCCCGAGCCGGCCAGCTCGTTGGCCAGGCCCTCCGAGAAGACGGTGACCCATGCCTTGGCGGCCGAATATGAGCCCATGGCAACGAAACTCGCCACCGACGACACGTTGATGATGGCGCCCTGGCCCCGCTCCCGCATGGCCCGAGCAGCGGCGTGCGACAACACCAACACTGCCCGGCACAGCACCTCGAAGGCCTGCTCCTCGACCTCGACCTCGTTGCGCAGGAACGATTTCCGCAACCCATATCCCGCGTTGTTGACCAGCAGGTCGACCGGTCGGGCGGCATCGCTCAGCCGATCGGCCACCACGCCCACCGCGGCCCGATCGGACAGGTCGGCGACAAGAACCTCCGCCGACACGGCATACGTGCTGGTGAGTTCGGCAGCGACCGCATCGAGCCGGGCCCGGTCCCGCGCCACGAGCACGAGGTCGTAGCCGCGGGCGGCGAGCGTCCGGGCGAACTGCAGGCCGATACCGGACGACGCGCCGGTGACGAGAGCGGTAGGCATGCGCGCAGCCTAAGCCGACCGGACGGCATACCGGGCCGGAGTCGGCGACCGGGGGAGGTCCGGACGTGACGGGACGACGCCGAGCCTGTCGGAGTCGCGACCTAGAGTGGGGCCGTGCGTATCGCGACCTGGAATGTCAACAGCATCCGCTCCCGCATCGACCGGCTGGAGGCCTGGCTCGGGCGGGCGGACGTCGACGTGCTGGCCATCCAGGAGACCAAGTGCAAGCCCGAGCAGTTCCCCATGGCGCGGCTGGAGGCGCTCGGCTACCAGGTCGCCCACCACGGCCTCAACCAGTGGAACGGCGTCGCGATCCTCTCCCGGGTCGGCCTCACCGACGTGCAGGTGGGATTCGACGGTATGCCGTCCTGGGGCGAGCCGCCCGTAGCCGAGGCCCGCGCGCTCGGCGCGACCTGCGGGGGCGTGCGGATCTGGTCGCTCTACATCCCCAACGGCCGCCACCTCACCGACCCGCACATGGACTACAAGATCGAGTGGCTCGATGCGTTGGCCGTCGCGGCTCGCGGCTGGCTGACCGCCGACCCGCAGGCGCAGATCGCGCTCGTCGGCGACTGGAATATCGCCCCGCACGACGAGGACGTGTGGTCGATGGAGTTCTATCTCGACAAGTCCCACGTGTCGCCGCGTGAGCGGGCCGGGTTCGAGGGCGTGGTCGACGCGGGGTATGCCGATGTCGTGCGGCCGCACGCGCCCGGCCCCGGCGTCTACACCTATTGGGACTACCAGCAGCTGCGCTTCCCCAAGAAGCAGGGGATGCGGATCGACTTCGTGCTCGGCTCGCCGGCGCTGGCCGCCCGGGTCGACGGCGCCGTCATCGACCGCGAGGAACGTAAGGGCACCGGCGCCTCCGACCACGCCCCGGTCGTGGTCCAACTCGCCGACTGAGGACCGCCACGCTCGCCCAGGCGAGTGCCGAGCTGGGCCGCCTGACGCGCAACTCACGTCCCCTGGAGCGCCCCCCGCGAGCCGGGGGTGGCCACCCGGCATACCCTGGCCGTGGGCTCGTGGCCGATGGGCCCAACGTCCCCTTGTGGGCCGTCCTGTCGTGGAGAAAGGTGGAGCCCGTGAGCAAAGCAGCCGCCAACAGAGATCACACGTCCGCACCAGTGCCGAGCAGTCCCGAGCAGATTCGCAATGTCGTGCTCGTCGGACCCGGCGGTGCGGGCAAATCCACCCTCTTCGACTACCTCATCGCTGCCCGCACGCCCGGCCGTCGTCCCCACGAGGGCGAGCACGAGCGCTCGGTGGGCGTCCAGGTCGCCGCTGTCGAGAGTGCTGGCCTCACGGTCAACCTCATCGACACCCCTGGATACCCCGACTTCGTCGGTGAGCTGCGCGCGGGGTTGCGCGCCGCCGACGCCGCCATTTTCGTCATCTCCGGTGCCGACGGCATCGACGGGGCGACCGCCCTGCTGTGGCAGGAGTGTGCCGCGATCGGTATGCCGCGCATCATCGCCGTGAGCAAGCTCGACATGCCGCGGTCGGACTTCGACGAGACCATCGCCACCTGCCGCCGGGTCTTCGGCGACGCCCAGCCGATCTACCTGCCGATCCACGCCGAGGACAAGACCGTCGTCGGATCGCTGGCCCTCATCTCGCAGTACGCCGCCGACGGCACCGGCACCCGCCGCGAGCCCACGGCCGACGAGCTCGACCAGATCGAGACCTACCGCGGCAGCCTCGTCGAGGCGATCATCGAGGAGTCCGAAGACGACTCGCTGCTGGACCGCTACCTCTCCGGCGAGGACCTCGACCCCGCGCAGCTGGTCACCGACGTCAAGACCGCGATCACCAAGGCCAACTTCTTCCCCGTCCTGCCGATCAGCCCCGGGCACCGGCGTCGGCATGGAAGAGCTCTATGAGGTCATCGAGTCGGCCTTCCCGTCGCCGGTCGCTCACCCGCACCCGGCCGTGACCACGCCCGCCGGTGACGACTTCCCCGACATCGCGTGCGACCCGGCCGGCCCGCTGGTCGCCGAGGTCATCCGCACCAGCAGCGACCCCTACGTCGGGCGCCTCTCACTGGTCCGAGTCTTCTCCGGCACGCTGCGCCCGGAAGAGGTCGTCCACGTCTCGGGCCACCTCGCGACCTTCCTCGGCCACGAGCTGGAAGGCCACCCCGAGCACGACGACGACGAGCGCGTCGGGCCGATCTCCTCACCGCTGGTCGACGCGCTGCGTCCGCGGGAGTTCGCCATCGCCGGTGAGATCGTCACGGTCGCCAAGCTGTCCAAGGCCGAGACCTCAGACACGCTGTCGAGCAAGGACAAGCCGGCCCTGGTCGAGCCCTGGGTGCTGCCCGAGCCGCTGCTGCCGGTCGCCATCCACGCCAAGAGCAAGGCCGACGAGGACAAGCTCGCCTCCGCGCTGCAGCGCCTGGTCGCCGAAGACGTCACCATGCGGATGGAGCACAACGCCGAGACCCACCAGGTCGTCCTCTGGGCGATGGGCCAGGCCCACATCGAGGAGCTGCTGGGGCGGCTGCACGAGCGTTACGGCGTGCAGGTCGAGGCCGAGCCGTTCCGCACCGCGCTGCGCGAGACCTTCATCAAGAAGGTCACCGTCAAGGGCCGGCACGTCAAGCAGTCCGGCGGGCACGGGCAGTATGCCGTGTGCGACCTCGAGATCGAGCCGCTCCCCCGCGGTGGCGGCTTCGAGTTCGTTGACAAGGTCGTCGGAGGCGCCGTGCCGCGCAACTTCATCCCCTCGGTCGAGAAGGGCGCCCGCGCCCAGCTCGAAAAGGGTGTGCTGGCGGGTTACCCGCTCGTCGACGTGCGGGTCACCCTCTTCGATGGCAAGGCCCACTCGGTCGACTCCTCGGACATGGCCTTCCAGACGGCGGCTCAGCTGGCGCTCAAGGAAGCCGCCAACGAGTCCACGGTCGCCCTGCTGGAACCGATCGACTCGGTCGATATCACCGTGAGTGATGACTACGTCGGCGCGGTCATGTCCGACCTGCGCGGTCGGCGCGGCCAGGTCCTCGGCACCGAGCCCGCCCCCACCGAGGGCTGGACCATCGTCCACGCCGAGGTCCCGCAGACCGAACTCTCCCGCTATCCCATCGACCTGCGCTCGGTCTCGCACGGCACCGGCTCGTTCAGCCGGGCCATGCTGCGCTACGACTACATGCCGGCCGACAAGGCCAAGGAGTTCGCCAAGGCCGCGAAGGACTGATCCCCGCGCGCTCCTCCCGGCTGGCGTCGGGAGGGGCGCGCACGAGGGGCGCACGATGCGGGTGTTCCTACTGGCGGAACAGCACTGGGTGCCCAAGGGCCTGCGACCGCAGGCTGACGCGGACGACCGAACCGATCGCCACGACTCATTCACCGCGGATCCGCTACGACAAAGGAGTCTTTGCATGGGTGTCATGCGCATGGGCTACGCCCACGTGCGAGTGACCGACCTCGAAGAGGCACGCAGTCACTACGCGAACACGATGGGCCTCTACGAAACCCTCAACCAGGACGGCAAGGTCTACTACAAGGGCTGGGACGAGTGGGACCATCACTCGGTCGTCATCGAAGAGGGTGGCGTCGGCCTGGTGAAGTTCGGCTTCAAGGTCGAAAAGCCCGAGGACATCGACGTCATCGAGAAGAAGGCCGCGGCCTTCGGCGTGACGACCGAACGCATGTCCGCTGGCGAGAACCCCGAGGTGTCCGATGGGCTGCGCATCTTCGCCCCGTCCGAGCACGTGCTCGAGGTCTACCACGCTCAGACCCTCATCGGCGTCGAGACCGGCACCCACAACCCGGACGCCTTCCCGCGCCACCTGGTCGGCATCGGCGTCCCTGCGCTGGACCACGCGCTCATCCTCACGCCGGACGTGCGGCTCATGGAGAACATGTTCAAGGAGCTGTTCGGCTACTTCCCCACCGAGCGCGTCCAGACCGACCTCAACGACGACGACGCCCACTTCATCGCCAGCTGGCTGACCAACAACAACCAGATCCACCAGATCGCGTGCCTGGAGGGCGAGGCCGGCAAGCTGCACCACTTCGCCTTCAAGCTCGGCGACTGGAACGAGGTCGGCCGCGCCGCCGACCTGATGGCCATGGACGACGTGCCGATCGACATCGGCCCCACCCGCCACGGGATCACCCGCGGCCAGACGGTGTACTTCTTCGACCCGTCCGGCAACCGCAACGAGGTCTTCGCCGGCGGTTACCCCGCCTACCCGGACCGTCCGGTCACCAAGTGGACCCCGGACGCCCTCGGCAAGGGCATCTTCTACCACGCCCGCGAACTCAACGAGCGGTTCACGACCGTCTACACCTGATCGGCCCGACGCTTCGGCGCCTCGGTTCGGTCACCGACAGACCCCGGTATGCCGCCCGGCATACCGGGGTCTGTCGTGTCTCGTGTCTGGTATGCCGTCAACCCCCGGTATGCCGGGTGGCCGGGTGACCGGGTGACCGGGCTGGCTCAGAAGGCCGAGACCGACGCCAGCACCTTGGCGATGGTCACCGGATCCAGGCCGGCATCGTTGACCAATTGCTGGATCTTGGCGGCGGCGTTCTCCGCGGTGAACGGGCGGGCCGCGACAACCTTGGCGGCCACCGCATCGGCGTTCGGCACGCCCGCCTTGCTCAGCGCCGCCGCGATCTCGGCCTGACTAGCGGTGTTGGGGTTGATCCGGGCCGCCGCGCCGGAGGCGGCACCCGCTGCGGCGCTCGCGGCACTGCGCGACGCCTCGGCCACCGCGCTGGCGATCGCCTTGGAGGCCTCGGCCTTGGCGGTTGCCGTCACCTGGGACACCGCATTGGAGGCGGCCGACTTGGCGGTGTCGGCGACCTGAGAACACCCGCCGAGGAGGAGGGAGCCGCCCACCAGCGATCCCACGAGCAGGAGGGGCAGAACGGCATACCGGGCACGCAACCGCACAACACGAGTCATGACGCCATTGTCACCCACCGCCCTCGGTCCGAGCCGTGCCAGGGCTGTGTGCGGCGATCAGCCCATCACGAAATCAAGGGTGTCGTCGGGTTGCCCTGCGATTCGCCGGTGCGCTCCACGGTGCCGGCGTTGTCGGCCGTGCCGGCCCACGGGCTGTCAGCGGCAGCGATCGGGCCATCGGAGTCGGCGACCGGAGCGTTCGACCCCGCGCCGCCGGCGTCGCTCGGCACGATCGATGAGCCGCCCCCGGCGGACAGAACGTTCTCGATGGCCGCGATGGTGGCGCGCTCGGCGTCAGAGACCCCGTTGTCGGCCTCTGCGGTCGCCTGACAGGCCGCCAACACGACTCCGCGGAAGCCGTCGAGCAGCTCGGGAGCGGTCACCGCGAGCATGTCGCGGGCCTGCTGCAGCTGGGAGACGACGGCACCTTCCAGGTCCTGGCCGGCCCCGGTCGGCGGGGCGACGAAACCCGTCCCCAGCAATTCGCGGATCTCCGGGGGCGCAGTGGCGAGAGCCTTGGCGCCGGCCATGCTCTCCTTGAACATCGCGAAGAAGCCGGGATCGGACTTGGACACCAGCGCCATGGCCCCCAAGGCGGCGCCGCGGACCAGGTCGCTCTGCTCAGCACTCAATGTAGTCATGGGCCATGTCTACCCCACCGCCAGGAGTTCAGTCTTCCCGTGACCCTCAGGACCGGCCTGGCGTCAGGAGGGCACGGACCCAAGCCCAGCCACTAAGCCCGGCGGCAAGGGAGGCAGGGAGCGCCACCGCGCCCAGCGCAACTCGGGGGTCGGCATAGGTCAACACCACCAGCGACCCCAGGGAGAGCGTCGCCAGGACCACGCATCCCACCGCGAGGAGCATCAACCGCGACCTGCGCAGGATGTCGCCCACCAGTCGACGCTGCACCGGTCCGGTGAGGAACCGCCTCCAGTGCACGAGCATCCACGTCACGAGAACCACGAGGATCACGCTCGCTGCAGGGCGGTCGGGCCACATCAGGCGCTTGCCGGTGAGCATCGTGAACGCCAGCACTGCACCGACGCTCGCCACGCTATCGATGAAGACCCCGCGAAAGACGACGATCCGCGCATTGGCCAATCCTTCGGCACCCACCCCGGTGGGATCGACGGCCAACACGCCGGCTACCCCAGCCAGCCCCTGCCCTTCCTTCGCGCTGCCGAAGTGGACGGCAGCGAGGTCGTGCTGCAACACCGGGTCGTCCGGCGCGATCTCCAGCGCCGCCCGCAGCGCCCGCTCGGCGATCTCCAGGTTTCCCGGCACGTGTGGTGCGCGCAGCGCCACGACGGCGATCTGCCGATGAGCCATCGCTTCACCCGGCGCCAGCCGCACGCCCTCCTGCGCCGCAGCCCACGCGTGCGCGTGGCCGTTGGGCAGCGCGAGCAGACACTCGGAGTAGCGCACGTGGTTGACCCAGTTGTGGGGGTCCAACAGCACGGCCCGGTATGCCGTGTCCGCCGCCTCCCGTGGCTGCCCCGCGGCCAGCAAGGCGGTCGCGAGCACACCGTGGGCGACATCTGCGCTCGGTGCCGCGGCCACGGCGCGACGCCCGAGATCGACCGCATCCGCCACCCTGCCGATCCGTCGGGCGGCCATGCTCGCCACGGTCAGCAGTGGTGCGCTGTCCGGTTCGGAGAAGAGCTGCTGATGGCACAGCGCCAACGCCTCGACCGGGCGACCGAGGTCCAGCAGTTGTTGGGCTCGTTGAGCAGCGCTGAGCGCGGTGGAGTCAGACACGTCGGGGCGTCAGAGCTTCTTTGTGCGCTTCATGTAGGCGCGCAGGTCGTCATACGTCCCGTCGGCGTTGGCAAACTGGACGACATTGCGGGCCGAGTCGAACCACGGACCGGTCGAGGGACGCACCTCGCGCAGCACGGCATACAGGTCGGCCATGCCGATCATGCGGACCTTCCCGGTGCGGATGCCGTCCATCATGGCCCGCTCGGCCGCGCCCTCGCAGACATGCTCGATGTCGGCGCCGGAGTAGCCGTCGGTGACCTTGGCCAGTGCGGCGGGGTCGATGCCCTCAATGGGGCGATCGCGCAGGTGGTAGCGGAAGATCGCCTCGCGGGCCGGCTGGTCCGGCGGCAGGACGAGCAGGGTGCGGTCGAAGCGGCCGGGGCGGCGCAGCGCCGGGTCGACATCCCACGGTTGGTTGGTCGCGCCGATGACGTAGATGCCCTCGTTATTGGCCGAGACGCCGTCGAGTTCGGACAACAGCTGGTTGACCGTCGAGCGCATCGCGGAGTGGCGGGTGAGTGAACGCTTCTGGCCGAGGGCGTCGACCTCGTCGAGGAAGATGACGACCGGTGCATTGCGCCGCGCGACCTCGAAAAGCTCGTGCAGGTTGCGCTCGGATTGCCCGATGTACATGTCGAGGATGTCCGAGAGCCCCACGTCGATGAAGTGCGCGCCGAGCTCGCCAGCGATGGCCCGCCCGATGAAGGTCTTGCCGCAGCCCGGCGGCCCATAGAGCAGGATGCCGCCACGCAGGCTCTTGCCGTAGAGCTTGCGCAACTCGGGGTTCTGCATGGGCGCGAGGAAGGACGTGATGATCCGGTCCTTGACCTCAGTCATCCCGCCGACATCGGCCAGGCGCACGGTGGTGCGCTCGACGTCCCAAGCGTCGACGGCGGGCTGCTCTTCCTTCCCGCCCTCGACGAACATCGGCTCCGGGGCAAACCCTTCGACCTCGGATTCCGCTGCCGCCCAGTCGAATCCGCTCCCTGCATCGGGTGCGGTCGGCTGCACTGGAGGCTGCGCCGGGGGCGTCGCGCCAGGTTCGGCGGGCGACTCACCTTCCGGGGTCGCAGCAACAGCCTCTGAGCTCGGAACAACAGCGTCCGGTATGCCGTGCAGCGCCCGACCCATGAGGGCCCGGGCCTGCGCGTTGCCCGGATCGCGTTGCAGGGCCATCGCACAGTGACCGACCGCTGCGTCGCCGTCGCCTTCGGCGAGGAGCAACTCGGCCAGGTGCAGCCGCAGCGCCACGTCCTCCGGCGCCGCCTCGACAGCTCGGGTGAGGGACGCGATGAGCGGGTTGGTCATGACGTGATCGTAGGCGGCTCGGCCCGCAGCGAAGGCGCCGATCAGCATCGATGCCAGGGAACAAACCGGCCGAGCGGTCAGCGCTGACGACGCTTGGCGAACCACCGCACTCTGATCCAGCTCAGCACCATGCCGACGACCAAGCACGCACCGACAAACGGCACCAGGGCCCGAGTCACCGGGTCGGGGGTGATCCCCATGAGCAGGAAGGCCGACCCACCCACGGCCAAGGACCCGCCCCACGCCGCACCAAGGGGGTCGCGTCGAGCGAAATCCCGCAGCAGTCCGCGGGTCCGTCCGCGTGCGGCCGTCCGCAGGCGCAGCACCGTCCAGGCCAGCACAGCCAACCCCACCGCTTCCAGGACCCACAGGGCAGAACGCTCGACGGTCGTCGAGGTCACGGTGAACCTCGACACCAGCCACAGCACAAAGACGACGTAATGAGCACGGAAGACCAACTGCCCGAAGACCATCGAGATGTTGGCGAGTGCGACCTGCTGGCGCGGATCGGACACGACGGCACTGGTCAGAGCCGACGCGGCGGCGAAATGCTGGCCGCGGGCCATGGCAATGCGGCCCAGTTCGTTGTGGGCGATGGCGTTGCCCGGGGCGAGGACCAGGGCTTCGCGAACGTGGTGTTCGGCCTCGGCCAGCTCAGCCTCCGACGGTTTCGCCCCCTCGGGGAAGAGAGCGTCCGCGAGCGCCAGGTGAGCCGCCGCCGACGCGGGCGCGATCTCGACGGCCCGCCGCGCGGCAGCCACCGCGGCGGGTCGGTCGCGCGCACTCGTCAACGCCACCGAGAGCTGGATGTGGGTGTCCACCGACCACGGCGACAGCTCCACGGCCTGGCGAGCGCACTCCACAGCAGTTCCCGACTCGCGAAGCTGCACCGCGGCATACGAAAGCAGCCGCAGTGGATCGGACGCGCGGGGATGGGCCAGCGCCACCCGCTGCAACACCTCCCGAGCCTCCATCGCCCGACCAGTGTTGAGCAGGCACACGCCCGCGGTGACGCCTGCCCCCAAGTGCTCTGGTTCGGCGGTCAAGACCGGCGTGACGACGCGCAGCGCGTCGTCCCACCGACCGAGCTCGTTGAGGGCATCGGCTTTCGCGACGATCGCATGGAAATCGCCCGGCCCCATAGGGCGAGCCTAGGGGGCCGGGCGACACATCGAGCCGGAGCCGCGGAGACGACGATCAGGCCGCGCGCAGCACCAGACCGTCCGCGTCCGGCGTCGAGGAATCGCGGTCGACCAGCACGGTCGAGCCGTCGCGCACCTCCCCGGCGAGCAGCGCCCGGGCCAGTCGGTCGCCGATCTCGCGTTGCACCAGGCGGCGCAACGGACGAGCACCGTATGCCGGGTCGTAGCCGGTGAGGGCCAGCCACTCGCGGGCCGCGTCGGTCACCTCGAGGGTGATCCGGCGGTCGGCCAGGCGCGAGGACATTGCGCGCACCTGCAGGTCGACGATCTTGGCCAGCTCGTCGGTCGAGAGCGGGTCGAAGATGACGACCTCGTCGAGCCGGTTGAGGAACTCCGGCTTGAAGGCCGACCGCACGACGCCCATGACGGCATCCCGCTTGGCTGCCTCCGACATCGTCGGGTCCACGAGGAAGGCCGAGCCGAGGTTGGAGGTCATCACGAGGATGACATTGCGGAAGTCGACCGTGCGCCCCTGACCGTCGGTGAGCCGGCCGTCGTCGAGCACCTGCAGCAGGATGTCGAAGGTCTCCGGGTGGGCCTTCTCGACCTCGTCGAGCAGCACGACCGAGTAGGGTCGCCGCCGCACCGCCTCGGTCAACTGCCCGCCCGATTCGTAGCCAACGTAGCCAGGAGGGGCGCCGATCAGCCGCGCGACTGCGTGCCGCTCGGAGTACTCCGACATGTCGATGCGCACCATGGCGCGTTCGTCGTCGAACAGGAAGTCGGCGAGCGACTTGGCCAGCTCGGTCTTGCCCACGCCGGTCGGCCCGAGGAAGAGGAACGACCCGGTCGGCCGGTCGGGGTCGGCGAGGCCGGCCCGCGAGCGCCGCACGGCGTCGGACACCGCGCGCACCGCCTCGGTCTGCCCGATGAGGCGCGCCCCGATGAGCTGCTCCATGTGCAGCAGCTTCTCGGTCTCGCCTTGCAGCAGCCGGCCGGCCGGGATCCCGGTCCACGCCGAGATGACCTCGGCGATGTCGTCGGGTCCGACCCGGTCCTTGACCATCACGTCGGGGATGGCAGATCCGCCGAGCCCGTATGCCGTGCCGCCGGCTCCCGCGCGGATCTTCGCCTCCGCCTCGCTCGCGGCCGCGAGCTCCTTCTCCAGCGCGGGGATCTCGCCGTAGAGCAGTCGGGCGGCACCCTCGTAGTTGGCCTCGCGCTGCAGCCGGTCGGCTTGGGTGCGCAGGTCATCGAGGCGAGCCTTGAGCTCGCCGACCCGGTTGAGGCCGGACTTCTCCGACTCCCAGCGGGCGGTGAGGGCCGCGAGCTGCTCGGACTTGTCGGCCATCTCGGCGCGCAGTCGCTCCAGCCGGTCGATCGACGCAGCGTCGGTCTCCTTGGCCAGGTGCAGCTCTTCCATCCGCATCCGGTCGACCTGACGTTGCAGGGTGTCGATCTCGACCGGCGAGGAGTCGATCTCCATGCGCAGCCGGGAGGCAGCTTCGTCGACGAGGTCGATGGCCTTGTCCGGCAGTTGCCGGCCGGTGATGTAGCGGTCCGACAGGGTGGCTGCCGCGACGAGCGCCGCGTCCTCGATCTCGACCTTGTGGTGCGCCTCGTAGCGCTCCTTGAGGCCACGCAGGATCGCGATGGTGTCCTCGACCGACGGCTCACCGACGAAGACCTGCTGGAAACGCCGCTCCAGCGCGGGGTCCTTCTCGATGTGCTCGCGGTATTCGTCCAGCGTCGTCGCGCCCACCATCCGCAGCTCGCCGCGGGCCAGCAACGGCTTGAGCATGTTGCCCGCGTCCATGGCCGAGTCACCGCTCGCGCCGGCGCCGACGACGGTGTGCAGCTCGTCGATGAAGGTCACGACCTGACCTTCGGCGTTCTTGATCTCTTCCAGGACGGCCTTGAGCCGCTCCTCGAACTCGCCGCGATACTTCGCGCCGGCAACCATGGCCCCGAGGTCGAGGCTGATGAGCTTCTTGCCGCGCAGGCTCTCGGGCACATCGCCGTCGACGATGCGCTGGGCCAGGCCCTCGACGACGGCGGTCTTACCGACGCCAGGCTCGCCGATGAGCACGGGGTTGTTCTTGGTGCGCCGCGACAGCACCTGCACGACCCGTCGGATCTCCGCGTCACGTCCGATGACCGGGTCGAGCTTGCCCTCGCGGGCCCGCTCGGTGAGGTCCGTGCCGTACTTCGCCAAGGCATCGAAGGTGCCCTCGGGGTTCTCCGAGTCGACCTGCCGACCGCCACGCAGGGTGGGAATGGCGGCCTTGATCGCGTCAGCGTCCAGGCCGAGCGAGCGACCGGCGACCTTGGCGATCCCGTAGAGCAGGTGGTCGGTCGAGACATAGGTGTCGCCCATCGACACCATGAGCTCGCGGGCGGATTCCAGGGCGGACATGGCCGACCGGGACAGCCCCGGCGCCGACACGCTGGAACCGGAGGCGGACGGCATACTCGCCAGTTCTTTGCGGGCCGCCTCGGCAGCCGCGGCGAGGCTGGAACCGGTCGCCTGCAGTAGCGCGCCGGTCGTCGTGTCCGACTGCTCAGTCAGGGCCTTGAGCAGGTGGGCGGGTTCGGTGTGGGGGTGGCCGGCAGCCGCCGACGCGCGGACGGCAGCCGACAGCGCTTCCTGCGCCTTGGTGGTCAGCTTCAGATCCATGTATGCCGTGTACTCCTGTTCGCCGGAACGCTCGGGCTGGGTGGGTGGTGAGGTCTCGGGAGAGGCAACCTCGACAAAGTTGAGTCTATTCCACTCAACTTGCCCTCAGAAGGGCCATCCGTGACCCCGCTCACACCCCCCTCGTTGCGCATCCCGTGGCAGGCGGAGAGAGGAGGCTGGACATGCCCCTCTCCAGCTCGGAGGTCTCCCGATGAGCACGGCACCCCGTCATCCCGCCCGCTGGTTGGCCACCCTGGCCGCCCTGAGCGTCATCGCCACCGGGTGCACCCCGGGCCAACCGTCCTCGCCGCCGGCGTCCACCGCCGTCATATCTCCATCCGGGCCGGTCACCTGGACCGGCACCCCAGACGAGAAGTCCCCGACCTGGTCGGCCAATCTCGACCCCGACTCCGTCTACGGCCTGCACCGCCGGGCAGGCTTGCCCACGGTCGTCCGGCCGGAGGTCGTGCCGATGGCCGCCGCCGAGACCTCGGCCCTCACCTCGGTCGAGATCGTCAACCGAGCCGAGTGCCTCAGCGACGCGGCGCAACACCCGATGTGCCGCTTCCAGCTGGTCTTCTCGGCATTGCCGGCCCGCGTGACCGTCGGCGCGGTGCTCAACGCCGGCGTCACCGCAAGCACGCCGAATGGGCTGCTCGTCAAAGTCACCGAGATCTCCGGCAGCACCGTCAACGCGGTGCAGGCGACCCTGCAGGACGCCCTCGTCCAGGGCGAGTTCTGGGTCGAGAAGGAACTCAACGCCACCGAGCTGCGCGCGGCGCCGACGCTGGCTGCCGGGGTCACCCTCACGCCGCCATCGACGACGCCCAAGCCGACCCCCTCCGGCACGCCGGTCACGGCGCATCGCCGGGGGGCGGCGCCTGGGTTCGACGTCATCGGCATCCCCGGCCAGTTGACCCTCGACGCCGAACCGGTAAGCGGGGTCCACCTCATCGGCAGCCTCGATTTTGGGGCCGGGTGTGGCCTGGACGGCGGGGTCGGCGGCTCCGACGTGGCGTGGGTCGAAGTGAGCTGTAAGGCCTGGGAGGAGGCATCGCTCGTCGTCACCTCGACCGGAAGTGGGCCACGGCATACCGAGCGGTTCTTCATCGCCGACATCCCGCTGGTCGCGATCCCCATCCCCATCGGCCCGATCGTCGTCGTCGTGGTGGTCGACAT
This sequence comes from Actinomycetales bacterium, assembly GCA_016710645.1. Lineage (GTDB taxonomy): Bacteria > Actinomycetota > Actinomycetes > Actinomycetales > Dermatophilaceae > Phosphoribacter. Next base: position 21,542 of record JADJVI010000036.1, read on the forward strand.
CCTCATCACGGCCGACATCGACGGGCAGGTGCACGTCAACCTGCGCTACGGCGGGACGGAACACGCCGAGGTGACCGGCTCGCTGCGCTTCAGCATCGGGCACGGGCTGGACCACGACGGCTCGGTCAAGGTCAGCGCCTGGCCGGAGAACAGCGGTGTGGCAGCAGATGTCAGCGCGTCAGCCCTGGCCCGCGCGGAACTGCGGTTGTCGGCCTATGGGGTGCTCGGGTTCTACGTCGGCGGCGACGCGAGTCTGGTCTTCTCCGGCGGGCCGAAGCAGAGCCCACGCTGGCAGCTCAAGGGCAACGCCGGACTGTCCGCCGGCATCTTCCTGGGAATCGTCGGCTTCGAGCTGCGGGCCGAGATCAGCTATCACCTCAAGGCGCCCTTCCTCATCGCCACCGGCTCGAACGCCAAGCCCACGATCGCCGTGACCTGGCCGAAGGAGGGCGCGACAGTCACGGCCGGCGGCCTGCTGCCGCCCCCACTGGACGCCACAGCGATGGACGCAGAGGACGGTGCCCTGCCGGTGACCTGGGAGGACAAGACTGACCACACGACGGTCACTGGCAACGGGCCACTCCGGCTGCCGCTGACCTCGATCGGCGCACATGTCCTGGAGGTGTCGGCCACCGACTCAGAGGGGGCCCGTACGAGCACCACCGCGACCGTCACGGTGGCGGCTCCCAGCCTTGCCGTGACACTCACAGCTCGGGACTCGTCGCTCACCGCGCTCTCGGGCACCGCGAGTATGCCGTCCGGTTCCGTCGTGTTCGTCGACGCCACGATGCAGACGAGCGCGCTCAACGGTCTGCCGTGCAGCGGGCTGGTGTGGCAGGCGACCGGAGCCACCGTGTCGACCGACGGATCGTGTCGCGCGACCGTCACGCTCGGCCAGGTGGGAATCGCGAGAGTGACCGCGACAGCCAAGGACGCATGGGGCACCACTGCGACCGCGTCCACCGCCGTGACCGTGACCAAGCCACCGTCGACGGTCACCCCGCAGTTCGCCGGGATCGACGCCCGCTCCGGCGCCAGCGTCGTCACACCCGGCACGCGGCTGATGGGGAGCTCGCAGGTCACCTTGACGTTGACCTATCTCAACCGGGCTGCCGTCGGTCGAGCGGTGACCTACACGTGGACCCGAACCGTCAACGGAACCCCGGCACCGCTGACCGGCGGACCGGACGGCGACACCTCCGTGCGGACCTATGCGCCGCCTTCGGCCTGGGGCCACACGGCGACGTTCGCGGTCGCGGTCACCGATACCCAGAGCGGGGCGGTCCTCACGACCCGCACCCTCACCATCAGGTGGGACTCGCTGCCCCGATAAGCCTCGCCTCGAGTTCCTGCCCTCCGAGTCATCTCCCCTTGACCGCCCCCTCACCGGTGCTGCGGTAAGGCCGGTGGGGGCCCGGCCACCTGGCCGAGCCCCCACCGTGGAGGGGAGGTGTTACGACTGAGGTCGGGGCGTCCGAGCGGCGCCGATGCATAGCACGCCGAGGCCGCCGAACAGCACCGCGAGGCGGAGCAATTGGTCACTGTCACTACCGGTGTGCGCCAGCTGGGGCAGCGGCACCGTCGCGAAGTACGGGTTGTCGTCGGTGACGACCTTGCCGGTCACCGTGCCCGTGCCCGTCACCGTGGCGATGTCGTGATGCATGACCCCGGCCGGCACTCCCGTGAGAGTAGCCGTGCACGGGAAGGTCGCGCCCACCGCGAATGGTCCCGCCCACGTCGTTCCGGTGGTCCCGTCGGGGAAGGTGCAGCTCAGCCCGGAAACGGTGCCGCCGCTCACGACCGCGTCACTGACCGTGACATCGCGCAGCACCTCGGTGCCGGAGTTGGTCACGGTGAAAGCCAGACCCGTGGAGCCGGTCGGCAGGATGACGGCCTCGGGGGTGCTGTCGGCGTCATGGCCGGCGGCATCCTTCTTGACGATCGTCACGCCCGGCGTCGGCAACGGTGTCACCGTCGCGTGGTAGGGGTTCTTGTCGGTGACCGTCGTCCCTGAGGTCTGCCCCTTGCCGATCACCGTGGCGGTGTCGACGTGCTCACCGGCGGCAGCCATGACGCCGGACAGGGTGGCCGTGCAGGTGAAGCTGGCGCCGACCGGGAACGGCCCGGCCCACGTCGTGCCGCTCGTCGGGGCGCCCTGAACCGCCTTGTCGAAGGCGCAGCTCAACTCGCTGACCGTGCCATTGGTGGACGCGTCGGTGACAACGACATCGACGAGAGGCTCGGTGCCGTTGTTGGTCACCGTGAACACCAGCCCCACCCCGCCCGGCTCATAGCCGAGGGCGACGGCGGTGGCACTCGTGTCGGCCGCGTTGCCGTTGACGTCGTCCTTGACGATCGTCACGCTCGGCGCCGGCTTCCAGAAGCCGAAGTCGAGAGTGAGGTCGGCTGCACCGTTGATCGACAGGTCGGCCGCCGATGCGACAGACCCGGTCGAGGAGTCGGTCGCAGGCGTCCCCTGACCGGTGAGCGTCGGGAACAAGCCCGCGAGAGCGGTTGCCGACGCGGCAGAGTCAAGGGTCACCGTGTACGACGAACCGACCGGAATAGCCGGAAGATTGGCGAACAGGTACTTCCCGTTGGCGTCGGTCTTGACCGGGAGCACCGGGTTGCCGTCGACATCCACCACGGGCACTCCGCCAGGCCCGGTGAGCTTGAGGGTCACCCCTGGTATGCCGGCCTCGCCCGCCTCCTGGATGCCGTTGTGGTTGGCGTCCAGCCAGACGTAGTCACCCACAGACACCACGAGGATGCCCTCGCCGGTGCCCCCGCCGGTGGATCGCACGGCGAAGCTGCTCACCGGCGTCGTGTTCAGCATGATCGTGACCGTGCCGCTGTTGTCATAGCGGGTCTGAGTGGCTGTCGGGTACGAAGCGCCGTAGAGACCCACGCCGTAGCCGACCAGGGCGGAGGTCACCTTGGTGGTGGCCTCGACGCGAGTCGCCGTGCATGACACCACGGTGAACTCCGAGCCGGCCATATTGCGGATCTCGGTCTTCGTGCCGTCAGCGTTCTGCTGGTAGACGTAGAAGTACGGCACCCCAGGCTTGTCGCATTCAACGGCTGACCCCGGTCCAGGCGTGTCAACGATCGTCACCGTGGCGCCGACCATGTCGACAGTCAGCGTGCCGCTGAAGATGCCCCAGACCAGTTGGTCGCGGTCGGGCAAGCCCAGGTCGGTCGGATGTGGCACCCACTTGACCCACTTGCCGGCTCCGGCGTCGGTGTCCACGACCGGGATCTCGACTGTGTCGTTGAAGATGATGCTGCCGGAGGTGAAGGTCACCGTCTTGGTGCTGCCCGGTGTCACCTGGCCCCGCGTCCACGCCGACTCGACGAAGGCGGTGCCCGTGACGCGAGCGTGGTTCTCGACGAAGCTCGTCAGGGTGAAAACCAGCTTGCCATCGACCACTGCCGCGGTCGCCACCGGATTCGGCGGGCTCTCGCTGTCATAGATCGTGAACGTGAGGGTCGGATCGATCTCCATCGCCGGGTCGAGGGTCAGCGTGAAGAAGTCACCAGCGTGCGACCCTTCCGGAATGGCGTACGCGATGTCGACGTGCATGGTGTCCCACACCCCCACCGTGCCTTCACGCACGGAGACGGAGGTGATGACCCCGCTGAGTTCAGCGGCAAAAGCCTGCTGAATTCCTCCCGTAACAGTGCCAACAATGGCAACAATCGCTATAGCGACAAACCGGACGAAACGTCCCCTAATGCCCCTGCCCACAACCTGCCCCTTCGTCGGCGTGGGCATGCTGGCGCCGCTCTCAGACGGCCTTTACCCCTCCAGCTCCCCACGCTGTGTCCCCTTACCCCAATATGTGAAGACCGTATCAGAACGAGTTCGAGGCGCAACTGCCAGAAGTCACGGCCTGTGGACAACCTGGTTATCGTGGTCGATATGCGGGTGGAGGCGGTCCGGGGCGACATCACAACCCAGCGGCTCGATGCCATCGTCAATGCCGCCAATTCCGGCCTGATGGGTGGCGGTGGAGTCGACGGCGCCATTCACGCCGCCGCTGGACCAGCGCTGCTCGCCGAGTGTCGGGAGGTGCGGCGCACGGCATACCCGGGCGGTTTGCCCGTGGGGTATGCCGTGGCGACCGGCGCGGGGAACCTGCCCGCTCGCTGGGTGATCCACACCGTCGGGCCGAACTGGCACCGCGGCGAGCGGGACGAGGCCGACCTCGCCGCGTGCTTCGCCAGCAGCTTGGCCGAAGCGGCGCGCGTCGGCGCCCGCAGTGTCGCCTTCCCCGCCGTGAGCGCAGGGGTCTATGGCTGGGCGGGTGCGACGGTGGCCCGGGTCGCCATCGCGGCGGTGCGCGGGTTCGAGCCGAGCGACGCCGTCGACCTCGTGCGGTTTGTGCTGTTCAGCGACCGGCTCTACGACGAGTTCGCGGTGGCGCTGCGCGCCTGACACCCCGAGGTATGCCGTGCCGACGCAACGATCGCGCTGGGAGGCAACGCGACGGCATACCGCTTGCCACTCGTCTCAGGCGAGGGAGATGAACAGCTTCTCCATGAGGGCGGTGTCGACCTCGTCATCACCGCGTTCGTGGGCCTCGGCAACACACTGCTTGAGTCCCGTCGCGATGATCGAGAAACCAGCCCGGTCCACGGCACGGCGGACGGCCGCCAACTGCATGACGATGTCCTGACACTCGCGGCCCTCTTCGATCATCCGCAGCACGCCGCCGATCTGGCCTTGGGCGCGGCGCAGCCGGTTGGCGAGCTTGGTGAGCTCCTCGGGCGTGAGGTGCACGGTCGTCATGGGCACATCCTTGCATTCCGGGCCCCCGGGCGATGGCAGCGACTGTGCCGTAGGGCACATCCGGTGGGGACCTTGGCCACGTGGAAGAGCATACCCACAGGGGTATGGTCGAACTAGGGGATTCACAGCACCGCCACTCAGCGCCGGTGCGCCCTGGGAGGAAGCACCACAGCCATGCAGACCCTGTTGATCCTCGGTGGCGGCACCGCCGGGACGATGATCGCCAACAAGCTCAGCTCCCGCCTCGCCCGCTCCGACTGGCGGGTGATCGTCGTGGACAAGGACGACATCCACGACTACCAGCCGGGCTATCTGTTCATCCCATTCGGCATCAATACGCCTGAGCAGGTGCGGCGTTCGATGCACACCTTCCTCGCCGAAGGGGTCGAGCTCGTCATGGGCGAGGTCGACGTCGTCGAGCCCGACGCCAAGCTGGTGCGCTTGGAGGGCGGGCGAGAGATCGGCTACGACTACCTCGTCATCGCCACCGGCACCACGCCGCGGCCGGACCAGACCCCCGGCATGCTCGGCGACGAGTGGCACAAGAGCGTCAACGAGTTCTACACCTTCGAGGGTGCGCTGGCGCTGCGCGATGCGCTGCGGCGCTTCGAGGGCGGGCGCCTGGTCATGCACATCACCGAACTGCCGATCAAGTGCCCGGTGGCCCCGCTGGAGTTCGTCATGCTCGCCGACGACTACCTGCGCGAGCGCGGACTGCGCGAGCGAACCGAGATCGTCTACGTCACCCCGCTGGACGGCGCCTTCACCAAGCCGGTCGCCAGCCGGGAACTCGGCCACCACTTGGAGCAGCGCCATATCCAGGTCGAGCCCGACTTCATGATCGAAAGCGTCGACCAAGAGCGCAAGGTCATCGTGTCCTACGACGAGCGCGAGGTCGCCTATGACCTGCTCGTCACCGTGCCGCTCAACATGGGGGCCGACTTCGTGGCCCGATCAGGGCTCGGCGACGAGCTCAACTACGTGCCGGTCGACAAGCACACCATGCGCAGCACGGCATACGGGACGATCTTTGCGCTCGGCGATGCCGGCAACCTGCCCACCTCCAAGGCGGGCTCGGTTGCGCACTTCTCGGTGGAGATCTTCGTCGAGAACTTCCTGCAACTGGTCGCCGGCAAGCCGATGACCCACTCCTTCGACGGGCACGCCAACTGCTTCGTCGAGTCTGGTGGCGGCAAGGCGCTGCTGCTGGACTTCAACTACGACACCGAGCCGCTGACCGGCACCTTCCCGCTGCCCAAGGTCGGCCCGATGAGCCTGCTCAAGGAGTCGCGCGCCAACCACCTGGGCAAGCTCGCCTTCCGCCACATCTACTGGAACATCCTGCTGCCCGGCCGGCCGATGCCGCTGCCCGCAGCAATGTCGATGTCGGGGAAGAACGTCGAGTAGACCCTTCACTCCCCACGACACCCCGCACAGCAACCCCGCTCACAAGGAGAACAACGCACCATGCCAGTCACGACCATCGCGGGTCGCGAGATCGACGTCGACGCCGAGGGCTTCCTCACCAAGCCCGAGCAGTGGGACGAGGCGCTCGCCGAGACCTTGGCCGCCAACATCGGCATCACTCTCACCGACGCACACTGGGTGCCAATCCACTTCCTGCGCAAGGACTTCGAGACTCAGAAGGAGACCGCAACGCTGCGCCGGGTCTCGACGGTGGGCGGCATACCGGTCAAGGAGCTTTTCGCGCTCTTCCCCGGCAAGCCGGCCAAGAAGATGTCCTACATCGCCGGGCTGCAGAAGCCCAAGGGTTGCGTCTGATCCTGCGTCTGATCCTGCCGCCGCCATCTCACGTGACCACAATCTGAAACCCACACTCCAAGAAGCGAGTTCGTCATGAGCACCCCGATCGTCCCGTCCTTCGACGACGCCGCAGGCAGTGGCCGCAAGCTGGCCATCATCTGCTCGAAGGGCAACCTCGACATGGCCTACCCCGGCCTCATCCTCGCCAACGCGGCCCTGGGCGAAGGTGTCGAGACCCACCTGTTCTTCACCTTCTGGGGCTTCGACATCATCAACAAGGCGACGATGGGCGATCTCAAGTTCACCTTCGTCGGCAACACCGCGATGCACATGCCCGGCCACAACAGCGGCATCCACCACATGCTCGGGGCGCTGCCCGGAGCGACCGCCGGCGCCACCGCGATGATGAAGAAGATGATCGCCGACCTCGACGTGCCCGAGGTGCCGGAGTTCCTCGAGTTGCTCACGGCGTCCGGCTGCCACATGTGGGCTTGTCGGATGTCGGCGGACATGAACAAGCTCACCGAGGACGACCTCTACGACGGCGTCGAGGCGATCATCAGCGCGAGTGACTTCATCGAGATCACCGACGGCGCCCAGTTGCTGTTCATCTGAGTCCGTCCGAGCGGCGGGCCGCCCCGTTCGCACCCTCGGTCGTGACATTCTGACGGGCAATGTTCACCTGAGATCTGCCTTGGTCTCATCTCCCCCCGATACATGTGGGTCGAGCGCCTGTACGGCGGCGGCGGTGGTCAACCCCATCCGTTCAAGCAGACGCTGAAAGGGTCCCGGTCTCACCGCAACCGGGACCCTTTCGTATGCCGTGCAACTCACCAATCGCTTTGCGTCAGAACAGCTTACGGCGCGGGAAGGGTAGTGATCGGGCGGGCTTGGACGACCCAGAGCTGCCCTCTGGAGTCGAAGGCCCACTCGACGTCTGCGGCGGCCCCGATCGCGACTTCGGAGCGCAGGGTGAGGTCGACGACGCGGGCGACCTGGGCCGCACTGAGCACCGGCACCTGACCGGAACCCCCGTCCACGCGGGCGATCTGGGTGACCCCGGCGTCGGTCACCGATGCAAGCTCACGCTGGCGAGGTGCCCGTGCCAGGAGGACAACGCGGGTATGCCGTTGCACGACAACGTGTTCGGGCACCACCCGTCCGTCGGTGAGCAGGACACCGAGCCCATGGACGGCTTCGATGACGATCCGATCGCGCGCGCCGGTGACCGGGTGAGCGGAGAAGCTCACTCCCGCCGCGATGGCTCTCACCATGGCCTGGACGAGCACGGGGAACTGTCCGGGCGGCCGCTCGGCACCGGCACCGGCACCGGCACCGGCACCGGCACCCAGGTTCGCTTCGGCCGCGACGATGCGCTCCACTGCCGCGGCGACGGCATCCGCGCCCCGCACACCGAGCTCGGTGGGCAACAGACCGGCAGCCGATCGGGTGGCGCCGTCCTCGACGGGTGAGCTACTCCGCACGGCCACCAGTGGATCGTGGGTGTCGCAGCGGTGAGCGAGCACGGCGTACCCATCCCGGGCTCCCTCAGGAGTCCAGGTGACGAAGCCGGTCGGTACCGGCAGTCCGGCCGCGACAAGGGCCGCCAGCCCGGCAGCCTTGCCTCCGACCAGACCCACGGGCGCCTCGGCCAGGTCGTCAAGCCAGCGGACCGGTCCGCGATCGGACCGCGTCACGGCATACCTCCCGAGTCCTCGTCCACAGCCGACGCACGCTCGAGAACCCTCACCACGCCGAGGTCACCGTCGACGAGGAGCAGGTCGCCGGTGCGGATCAAGGCTGTCGCATCCAGCACGGCGCACACACATGGGGGGCCATATTCGCGGCTGACGATGGCCGCATGGGTGAGCATCCCGCCGGCGTCGCACACGGCGGCCGCGACCCGGTCGAAGGCCGGCGTCCAACTCGGCGAGGTTGCTTCGCAGACCAGCACCTCACCGCGCTCCAGCTGGTCGATGTCGTCGGCCGAGGCCAACACCCGCGCGCGACCTCGGGCGAGGCCAGGCGAGACGCCCATGCCCTCCAGCTCGGGCAGCCGGGGCCGCCGAGACCATGCCGGGTGGTCGGGTCGAGGGCCGATGGCATCCACCTGGCCGTCGGGTGAGGGACGTGCGTCCGGGGTGCCGAGGATCTGGCGCAGCACGATGTCGCCGCCATCACCGGGCGCCCCGAGGTGCCCAGGCAGGTCGTGACGGCGCTCCCGCCAGGACTCGACGACGGCCCGCCGCTGCTCGATGAGCGCCCCCACGGCTGCGCTCGGCACATCGCCGGCGAGCAGGCCCAGTAGTTCGCTCTCGTGCAGATAGAGCGCGTCCTCGGCTGCCGGAAGCCCCAGATGACGGCCCGCCGCGAGCGCCACGGCCCGCAACGGCAGGTGGGCGCGCAGGTCGATGAGGACGTTGTGCTCCTCGTTCCACCAGGCAGCCGGCGCCTGTGCGGCGATATCCAGCCAGTCCTGGACGCGCGCGGCCGCAGCGGCGTCAAACCGGTCGCGCAGAGGCACGGGCGGCCTGGCCGGGCGCGCCGTACTCGGACCGGCCACGAGCGCGGCGCGCACCAATCCCAAAGGGATGGAAGGGGATTCGTGCCAGGACGGCGAGTCGAGGTCACCGACCGCGGCACTGCGCTGCCCGTATGCCGTGTCGAACTCCGCGAACCGCTCCAGCCACCGCTGCGCGCGGGGTTCGGCCTGCAGGCGGTGCAGGAGTTGCCCGCTCGGGGAGTGCAGGAAGATCGACTCCAGCCCCTCGGTCGCGGCGAAGGCGGCGAGATCGGCCAGCGCTCGGTCGGTGCGGGCGATGGTGTGGTCGGGCACCTCGATGAGCGCCGACGCCTCCAGCGCCGAGATCCCCTCGGCCGCCATCCCGGCGAGAACCCATTCGTGGACAGCGAAGACCGGATACATCACGGCGAAGTGCAACCGCCAGGCCCGCGAACACACCGCCCGGGCCTGCCGCCACGCATCCAGCAGCCCGCCGGCGTCGAGGTCGGCCAGGGGCAGCGCGTCGAGGGCGGCCAGCTGGTCGTGCAGCTCCGCGGAGAGTTCGCTCCAGAGCGCGCGGAACCGCACGGCATACGCAGCCGGATCGCCGCCCGGGACAAGCGGATTCACACCGAAGCCAGCCGCGGGTATGCCAGACGTGCCCCCTCCCGGAGGACCCGCCTCCCCGCCTGGTATGCCGTCCGCTGCCGGACCGAGGTAAACGTGGCACCCGACCAGCCGGGCCACCAGCCCACCGTCGACACCGAGCGCTGCGGCTGCCGTCCGGCTGCCCGCAGTGATGTCGTCGATGACGGTGAGCCCGAGCGGCACGACGCCCCTGGGCTGGTGGAAGTCCAGCCGCCAGGGGCGGTCGAGGTCGGCGGACGCGAGCGGGCGCACGGCATACCGGTCCGTCCTTCCCGGCCACGGGAGCGCCGGGAAGGAGGGCTGGTCGATGAACTGCTGCGCCTGCGAGGTCGTGAGTGATCAGCCCTTGCGGTCGATCTGCATGACGACGGCCTTGGGTTCGGTGAAGAACTCGCGGCTGAAGTTGCCGCCCTCGCGGCCGACGCCGGAGTCGCCGACCCCGCCGAAGGGAGTGCGCAGATCGCGGATGAAGAAGCAGTTGACCCAGACCGTGCCGGCCCGCAGGCGCGAGGCGACTCGGTGGGCGCGCGACAGGTTTTCGGTGAAGAGCATCGCGTTGAGGCCGTAGCGGGTGTCGTTGGCCAGGTGCACGACCTCGTCCTCGGTGCTGAACCGGTTGACGACGCAGACCGGGCCGAAGATCTCCTCGCAGTAGGGCGCGGCGTCCAGCGGGAGCCCGTCGATAATCGTCGGGCGCACCACCCAGGAACCGTCCTCAACGACGCCGCCGGTGTGGATCCGGCCGCCGAGCGCGCGGGCGCTCTCGACATAGGAGACGACCTTCTCGAAGTGCCGGCGGCTGGCCAGCGCAGAGAAGCGGGTTGCCGGGTCGAACGGGTCACCGATGGTGAGCGCCTCGGCCGCCGAGACGAACCGGGCCATGAAGTCGTCGTAGATCTCGTCCTGGACGAACAACCGCGAGCCGGCGAGGCAGATCTGGCCGGCGTTGCGGAAGATCGCCTCCACCGCCCAGTAGACGGCGTTGTCGAGGTCGGCGTCGGCGAAGACCAGGTTGGCGCCCTTGCCGCCGAGCTCCAGCGACACCGGAGCCAAGTGCGTTGCGGCAGAGGCCATCACGAGCTTGCCGGTCTGCGACGAGCCGGTGAAGGTCACCCGGTCGACCCGATCGTCGCCGGTGATCGAGGACCCCGCGGGGGCGCCGTGCCCGTTGAGCACATTGAGCACGCCAGGCGGGAAGCCGGCCTCGACGGCCAGCCGGCCGAGGTAGGTCACCGACGCGGGGGTGTCCTCGCTCGGCTTGATGATGCAGGTGTTGCCCCAGGCGATCGCGGGAGCGATCTTCCACGAGGCCATCATGAGCGGGAAGTTCCACGGGCTGATCGCCGCGACGACGCCCGCCGGCCCGAACTCGCTGTAGCAGTGGTGCCCCGAGTCCATCGGGTAAACCTCGCCGCAGTGGTCGCGCTGGTGGTCGGCGAAGAACCGGAAATTCCACACCGAGCGAGCCACATCATGCTTGGCCTGCTCGAACGGCTTGCCCATGTTGGTCGAGTCCAGCCGGGCGATCTCCGCGGTGCGGGCCTCCATGAGGTCGGCCAGCTTGTGGATCGCCTTGGCGCGCTCGTTACGCCCCATCCGCGGCCACGGTCCCTCGTCGAACGCCTTCCGCGCGCTCGTCACGGCCCGGTCGGCGTCCGCGGCTGAGCCCTCGGCAGCCTGCGCCCAGATCTCGCGGGTCCACGGGTTCCAGACGTCGAACCGCCCGCCGTCGAGCGACTCGACCTCCTCGTTGTCGATGATGTGGCCGAAGAACTGCAGGTCGCTCATGCGCGCGGCTCCTGTTCGTGGGTGGTTGCCTCGACGGCACGGTCCGGTATGCCGTCCGGCCGGCTCGCGTCGTCGGCTGCGGCGGCGGGGCCGGCTGGGTCACTGGCCGACCCATCGGCCACAGGCGCACTCACGGCGGCGCGCTCGGCCAAGGTGACGTCACCGGCGGCGAAGTGTGTGGGCGGCACCTCGTGCAGGACCACTCGCACGTTCTCTCGCGGCGCGGCGCCCGAGCGTTCGACGGCGAGGGTGACCTCGTGGATGAGGGCACGCAGGACCTCGGGGGTGCGGCCCTCGGCGAGCGTGATCGAGACGAACGGCATACGAATCACTGCCCCTTGTCGGAGGAGGCTGCGGAAGCGGCGGGGGCAGCGGGCTCGGCGGACGCAACCGGGGCTGCGCCGCCGTTGAGGTAGACCGACCCGAGCGAGGTGAAGTGACACGCGATCGACGCACCGGGCGGGGCGAAGACCGCGTCAGTCATCCCGCCGGTGAGGACGATCCAGCCGGCCTCGATGGCGTGCCCACGGGTGGCCAGGTCGTTGGCCGCGAGCGCGAGCGCCTCGGCCGGGTGACCCTGCACCGCCGCGCCGGTGGCCGAGTCGACGATGGCACCGTCGACCTCGACGAGCACGGCTTCGCCGGCGAGGTCGAGGTCAGTCGGCGGGATCGACACCGGGCCGGCGACGAAAGCGCCCGAGCTGGCGTTGTCGGCGACGACGTCACCGGCGGTGAACTTGAAGTCGCGATAGCGGCTGTCGATGACCTCGGCCCCGGCCAGCACCACGTCGACGGCGGCGAGCGCGGTCGCGGCGCTCACCCCCGGGCCCTCCAGCCGGTCGCGCATGACGAAGACGATCTCCGGCTCGACGCGCGGGTGGATGAGCTGGTCCTGCGGGATCGGGTCACCGGCGGGCAGCAGCATGGCGTCGGTGAGCCACGCGACGAACGGCGTGTCGACGCCCATCCGCTGCTGCTTGGCCCGACTGGTGAGGCCCAGCTTGACCCCGATGAGCTTCTCGCCGCGCTCCAGGCGCCGCCGCAACGTCTCGTCCTGGATCCGGTAGCCGGTCGCCACGTCGAGCTCGGGCCACTCGTCGGTGAACTTCACCCGGTCGCGACGCTCGGCCTCGCAGGCCAGCAGCTCGGTGGCGACAGAGTCCTCGTCCCACGTAGTCATCAGCGCACCCCCTGCCCGGCGAGGTCGCCGAGATCGCGTTCCTCGGCCAGCCGCAGCGCGACCTCGATGATCATGTCTTCCTGGCCGCCGACATAGCCCGCCTCGCCGACCTTCTGCAGGATCGCGTGCGCCGGGACGCCATAGCGTTCGGACGCCCGCTCGGCGTGCAACAGGAAGGAGGAATAGACCCCCGCCTGGCCCTGGGTGATCGATGCCCGGTCCATGAACGGCAGCCTCGGCAGGAACGGCCGCACCACGTCCTCGGCCGCAGCGAGCACGCCACCGACGTCGACCCCGGTCTTGATGCCGAGCCGGTCGAAGGTTGCGGCGAGCACCTCGGTGGGCGAGTTACCCGCGCCCGCACCGAGCGCGCACAACGCACCGTCGATCTGCTTGGCTCCGGCGCGATAGGCGAGCACCGAGTTGGCCACGCCCATCGAGAGGTTCTGGTGGCCGTGGAAGCCGACCTGCGCCTCGCCACCGATCTCGGCAATGAGCGCCTCG
>JADJVI010000037.1 GCA_016710645.1 Actinomycetales bacterium
AGCGTCTTCATCGTGCGAGCCGACGCGACGGGGATTGAGGATCTGCGTCGACGAGCGGAGGGCATCCTCAACCTCAACGAGGATTCCTCTACCTCTTCTCCCAGTGCGGCAAGTGCTGGACTGCGATCGGATGTATCGGCTATGCCGAGCCGGCCGAGCCTGTGCTCTACTGGGTCGTGCTGTGAGAGGAGCGCGTGTCTAAGGGATGCCGCAAATCCGTGCAAACCTGGCTGTGGTTGGCTACTTCGCCGGTAACCCCGTCGGGTGTGCAAGCCTCTGACCAGCACAAACGTCCTCCGGGGCGCTTTCAGGTCACGGACGTACGTCCGAATTTCGGTCGGGTGTGAAAACGGACAGCGTTTGTGCTGGTCAGAGGCCCGCCGGCGGGGGTAGGGTTCCGCTGTCCCCATCTCGCGACAGCGAATAGAAACGCGGCGGGGACGCCGAACCCGAGGAGGCCTGCGGCGACCGTTCCGCTGTCCCCATCTCGCGACAGCGAATAGAAACATGAACCGGAAGTGTGTCTCCTCTCCGGTTCCAGCAGTTCCGCTGTCCCCATCTCGCGACAGCGAATAGAAACGCGTGGGGGTGTTGGCCCCTGCGACTGGCGCGGTTCCGCTGTCCCCATCTCGCGACAGCGAATAGAAACGAGCTCTCAGTCTCACCACTTGCTGTCGACGATCGTTCCGCTGTCCCCATCTCGCGACAGCGAATAGAAACTGGAGATCTCGAACGAGAATCTGTTGTCGTTCACCGTGTTCCGCTGTCCCCATCTCGCGACAGCGAATAGAAACGTCGTGGCGCCGTCAGCGAAGAGGTGCCCCTCGTTAGGTTCCGCTGTCCCCATCTCGCGACAGCGAATAGAAACACTGGTGCAGAAGCGGTCACCGATGGCTTCGGTGTTCCGCTGTCCCCATCTCGCGACAGCGAATAGAAACACAGCTGTGACGACCTCTGCCGTAGCTGACGCCCAGGGGTTCCGCTGTCCCCATCTCGCGACAGCGAATAGAAACTTCCCGCGGCTTGCTCGTCGGTGATCCAGTCCCCGCGTTCCGCTGTCCCCATCTCGCGACAGCGAATAGAAACCGGGGTGCCGAGAACCCACGCGGTGCCGTTCCACGTGTTCCGCTGTCCCCATCTCGCGACAGCGAATAGAAACTCGGCCGTCTGCCACATGAGGGCCATCTCGCGGTGTTCCGCTGTCCCCATCTCGCGACAGCGAATAGCAGCAGCCCTCGTATCGCCCACGGACGATCGTCAGGCGTTCCGCTGTCCCCATCTCGCGACAGCGAATAGAAACTGGGCCCGGCTCCGGTTCATCCGGAAGGAGAAGTTCCGCTGTCCCCATCTCGCGACAGCGAATAGAAACTCCTTAAGCCACACGATGATGCCCTTAACGTCAGCAGTTCCGCTGTCCCCATCTCGCGACAGCGAATAGAAACTGCCCAGACCAGGCCGGAGGGCACCCCCACCGTCGTTCCGCTGTCCCCATCTCGCGACAGCGAATAGAAACCGATAGACCCGCTTGCCTTCGTCTCGGGAATCCGCACAGGTTCCGCTGTCCCCATCTCGCGACAGCGAATAGAAACCCTCATGCCGACACCGCCGTGACGGTCAGCTCACGCGCCGCGTTCCGCTGTCCCCATCTCGCGACAGCGAATAGAAACCAGGCCCACGCCTGGATGAGCTGGAGCTCGCCTGGGAGTTCCGCTGTCCCCATCTCGCGACAGCGAATAGAAACAGGCCCACGCCTGGATGAGCTGGAGGTCTGAACCCTCCAGTTCCGCTGTCCCCATCTCGCGACAGCGAATAGAAACCGTTCGCCGTGAAGGTCACGCTGACCTTGGTGCCGTTCGTTCCGCTGTCCCCATCTCGCGACAGCGAATAGAAACTTGTTCATCGTCAGCGTGGCCGAGTTGCTGAACTTGTTCCGCTGTCCCCATCTCGCGACAGCGAATAGAAACGTAGGTCAGTGACGGGGTCGCTGGCATGAACGATAGTTCCGCTGTCCCCATCTCGCGACAGCGAATAGAAACCCCTTGGTTGGCCGTCACCTTGACCGTCCTGCTCGTTCCGCTGTCCCCATCTCGCGACAGCGAATAGAAACGGCACCGAGGACACCCATCCACAAGGGGTTGTCGAAGCATTCCGCTGTCCCCATCTCGCGACAGCGAATAGAAACCTGAATCGCAGCCGTGTCGCCTTCCCACCCGTACAGTTCCGCTGTCCCCATCTCGCGACAGCGAATAGAAACGTCTTGTACAGGATGGCCGAGACAATGTACGCCAGTTCCGCTGTCCCCATCTCGCGACAGCGAATAGAAACACTGGTGGCTCGGCGAACGGACGGCATACCCACGTTCCGCTGTCCCCATCTCGCGACAGCGAATAGAAACCTGACCGTTGTGCGACTGACCCGCACGGCATCATGTGTTCCGCTGTCCCCATCTCGCGACAGCGAATAGAAACCTTCACGGGTGAGCCGGAACTCGACGTTGTTCATGCGATGTTCCGCTGTCCCCATCTCGCGACAGCGAATAGAAACTCCAAGTAGGACCGCTCTGTCACCCGTGACTCTGGTTCCGCTGTCCACACCTCGCGACAGCGAATAGAAACCCTTCTCGACGTACTTCACACCCTCCGTGGTGGGTTCCGCTGTCCCCATCTCGCGACAGCGAATAGAAACTCGGTGGGCAGGGGATGAAGGCCGCTGTCGACGTAGGTGTTCCGCTGTCCCCATCTCGCGACAGCGAATAGAAACGCAGCGAGGACAGTCCGGGCAGGGTCGGCCCCAGCGGTTCCGCTGTCCCCATCTCGCGACAGCGAATAGAAGCACCGGGCCTCGTACCCGTCCCCGATGACGAGGACGGGCAGTTCCGCTGTCCCCATCTCGCGACAGCGAATAGAAACTGCTACTAACCACCGTCGCACCGATATACTGAGTTCCGCTGTCCCCATCTCGCGACAGCGAATAGAAACGCGACAAAATCGCCACCCGACCCCTCGTCAATGTGTTCCGCTGTCCCCATCTCGCGACAGCGAATAGAAACTGGTCAGCTCGTAGCCAGCCTTGGGCTTGGCGGTAAGGTTCCGCTGTCCCCATCTCGCGACAGCGAATAGAAACTTCTGCGCGCTGATCTTGGCGTCCTGCACCGCGAGTTCCGCTGTCCCCATCTCGCGACAGCGAATAGAAACGTGGCAGACTGCCAGGACCCCCTCGAGAACCTCAAGTTCCGCTGTCCCCATCTCGCGACAGCGAATAGAAACTCTGGGGCGCTTTTCTGTGTAACCGCACGAACCGACAGTTCCGCTGTCCCCATCTCGCGACAGCGAATAGAAACTTCCCAGAATCCGATGTTCCACCACGATTCGACTGTTCCGCTGTCCCCATCTCGCGACAGCGAATAGAAACCCGCCAGAACGGCGGATCAGGATTCGAGTGGTGCCGAGTTCCGCTGTCCCCATCTCGCGACAGCGAATAGAAACGCGCGATCCGCTCCCTACGTGTCGCCATCTCCCCGCGGTTCCGCTGTCCCCATCTCGCGACAGCGAATAGAAACTGGTCGTCAGGGTGTGGCCCTGATCGGCGTTGTTGTTCCGCTGTCCCCATCTCGCGACAGCGAATAGAAACGAAGACGCTGACGGCGACGACGTGGCGCTCGGGCCGGTTCCGCTGTCCCCATCTCGCGACAGCGAATAGAAACTGGTCAGCGACGGCTTTTCGACCACTCCCACGTTGTTGAGTTCCGCTGTCCCCATCTCGCGACAGCGAATAGAAACTCGAACGCACGGATGGACCAACCGTCTTTGCCTGTTCGTTCCGCTGTCCCCATCTCGCGACAGCGAATAGAAACCTGGTTGGCGCCGAGGGGGGCGAACGAAAACTCGTAGAGTTCCGCTGTCTCCATCTCGCGACAGCGAATAGAAACATGAAGAGAGCAGGGACGATCAGGCCGACCAAGGTTCCGCTGTCCCCATCTCGCGACAGCGAATAGAAACTTCTCCAGGGTGACCCAGCCCTGCGAAGAGCCACACGTTCCGCTGTCCCCATCTCGCGACAGCGAATAGAAATACCGAGGGGTCGTCGGTCGGCTCGTGATGGATGAAGTTCCGCTGTCCCCATCTCGCGACAGCGATGATCGTGACGGTCAGGACGTGGCGGTTCCGCTGTCCCCATGTTGCGACAACGAATAGAAGCGAGTTGGTACTGGCCCGGGCGGCGGACTTGGTAAGAACAGTTCCGCTGTCCCCATCTCGCGACAGCGAATAGAAATTTGGTGAGCTCGTCGGCCGGCTGATCGCCGTGGACATGTTCCGCTGTCCCCATCTCGCGACAGCGAGTAGATGGAGTGTGGAGATGAGATCGACAGGCACAGACGGGCCACCGTCTGTTGAATGAAGGAGGATTGGGCGCATGGATCATGACCACGGACCGGGGTTCGTCTCGTATCGGCACAGTGACGGCACGGAGCACGCCGGCGCAGTGACGAGCGTGCTCCGCGCCAGTGGGCTCAGCGTGTGGCTCGATCGATACGCCATGCTTGTCGGCAGCTTCCGTTACCGCATGGACGAAGCCCTCCAATCCGGCCCGTCAGCAGGTGTCCTGATCGCGACGCCCGAGGTCACGCTCAGCCAAGCGATCCAGACGGTCGAGTTCCCGACGTTGGCTCGCCTGGCGCGAGACAACGGCATGCTCGTGGGCGTTGTCACGACAGCACGTCGCGACGACGGCAGCGTCGACGAGCAGGCCACCGCCAGCCTCTACGGCGAGGTTGAGGGCTTCGACTTGGCCGGGCACAAGCAATACGCCGCAGACCGCGCTGACGACCTTCGGGCTCTTGCTCGCGACCTGGTCGTCGACCGCATGCGGGCGCTGCGCCACGAAACGGACCGGAGCGTTCTGCGCATCGACGTCGCCACCCGCAACCAGCCGAGCGAGAGTGACCGCACTGCTGCCCACCTTGATGTCCGGCTCGACATCAACGGCGATGGTGAGCTGCCCAGCCCCGCAGGCCTGGCCAGGTTCGCGGCGGCGGCACCGACCCTGACCGAGGCGTTCGTCATCAGTGGGGCCAACGCCGTCGAGTTCAGCGGCAACGGCCACGTGAGCTTCTGCCTTGCCCTCGGAGCGCTCCTCCCGCGCTCCCGGTGCTCGTCGATGACTTTCGTCGACGCAAAAGGCAAGTCCTGGACCAGCCGAGCGATCGCCCTGGAGCACCGCCCAGAGCCCCTCGTCAAGCTCGCCGACATCCCGGAGGCCGTGATCGTTCCCGAGGCAACCCGAGTCCTGGCGCACATCGATGTGCTCGCGACTGGACATGCTCCGGCGGCTGTCGAGCGGCTCGCTGCCGACCCTGCCGGGTGGCGGGCGGCATACATGATCGCCCCCAGCAACCCGGGGAGCCTCGTGCCCCCTCAAGACGCCGAAGCATGGGCCAACGACATCTGCGCCCACCTCGTCGCCGCGATGAGCCAGGCCAAGGTGCACGAGCTGCACCTCACCTACTCCGGCCCGGCCGCCCTCGCCACCCTGATCGGACGCAACCTCTCCGGCTTCTCGGTCACGGCATACGAGGCGTTCGATCGGTTCAACCCCGACAATGCGCGCTACGTGCCGACCGTCCGCTTCCGCATCGGCGCTGCCGTCACCCAGATCTCTGCCCTCGACCCCCAGGGCGCCGTCATCTGAAGAAGCTCCCGATCAGCAGGGCAATCCCCGCCACGACGCACGCCGACACGATGAAGGACAGCTGCGCGCCGAGCCCGGCACCGGCATACAGAACCGCCGTGATGGTGACCCCAGCGGCGGCCAACGCGACGACGATGTCGTAGTTGAGCACCCCGAGCGCAAACGCAGCGACGGTCACCGCGGCGAGATAGAAGAACACCCGGTCGGGCGCGATCTGCACGACGTTGACCCCCAGCGGGCTCGCGAGGAACGCCAGCGCATCGATCGCCGCGAAGAACACCAGCACCGACCGCACCGACAGCCGCCGCGTGCCCGGCAGCAGCATCCCCACCGCGCGCCCCACGAAGAAGGCCGCCGTCACCAGCAGCGTGGCGAGCACGCGGTAGGTGCGCGCGACCGGACCCGGATCGTCGGCCAGCAGTTGCCCGAACTGCACGACCACCGCGATCGCGCACAGCGCGCCGACGGCGAGATCGCGCGGCGTGTGCAGTCCCAGCGCGGTGAGGATCACGACCCCCAGCCCGTATGCCGCCCCGAAGGACGCCGGGACCACGAGCCCGGTGCCCGCGGGGAGCGACGCCAGTGACGCCGCGCCGATGACGAGCACTGACCACATCGCGCTGTCGCGGTAGCGGCTGAGCCAGCCCACCGAGCGCGCATGCATCGCCAACCGGCCGCCGCCGTGAGCCCGGGTCGGCACGGCAGCCCGCAGCATCCACGACAACGCACCGATGACGACGAGGGCCACGAGCAGCTGGCCGATCAACGACTCCATCACGTCCTCCACCTCGCCTGACCGCAGCCCATTTCGGGATCGGTATGAGCAACGCCAGGGAAGTTGCCATCGGCGTCGGGAGGGAGGGCCCAGAGATGAGCTTCATCAATGCAGTGTTCGCCTGGATCATGTTCCACGGGTGAACCACATAGACCCCGAGTGGCTCGTCGGCACCGCCGGCGGGCCACTCGGCTGTCCGGCCCTTCCGAACCCGCCGGACCCACCCCACCCACCGCGCCCACCGCACCCCTGCCCACAGCTCTCACGTCACGTCGTCCCAGAACGTGCCCGGGGTGTCGATGACCTGCAGCATGATCGCGCGCATCCGCAAGGGGATGTCCTGCGTGTAGGGGATCACCGTGGCGTCCCACGCGCACAGCTCCGCCAACACGCCGCGCGCGACGTCCAGGTGGCCGCCCCGCAGGAGCGCCCATCGGTCGAGGAAGGCCAGAGCCGATGCCTGGGTGGCTGAGTTCTGGATGAACTGGGATGCCTTGACCTTGACCTGCGTGACGAACATCTGCCCGACGACGTCCACATTCGACGGCGTGACGGCTCGCCCCGCGGCTCGAAGCATGCCCTCCAGCAGGTCGCCAGGGATGGGCGGCGGACCGAGCACGATCGTCCCTCCTGGCGCCACCCGTGAGGGAGCGTCGGCGGCGCCGGGCACCTTCGCGAGCAGCGCGGTCAGCCCGGCACTCTGCAGCCGGTCGTCGCCTGACCCCCAGGGATAGAACCCCACCTCGGTATGCCGTTCGGCCGGGCGCACGGTGACAACGACGGGCGTGTTGTCGCGATCGGCTCCGACCCAGACCTCTGCGGGACGGTCGGCATCCGCACCCACCCACCGCCACCCGGCGGGCACCAGGCGCGGCAGCTCGGGGTATTGCCGCGGACGGAAGGTCTCCATCGCCGCCTCGACCGCCGCGATGGCGTCGCTCGGCGTGCCCGGGAGGGCCACCAGCAGTCCCGACCCCATCAGCCCCGGTCGAGACCGCTGACCGGCCGGGGCGACCGGAGCGGACACCCCGACCACCCCGGCCGTCGCGGCCACCCCGGCCGGCGCAGCCGGCGCGGCGCCACCCGAACGGCGACGGAACAGCCCCCTCACCCCGCCCTCCGTCGCAGTGGGCCCGACCTCGCGGCGGGCCGGGCCGCACCGGCAATCGGGATCGGTATGGGAGGTGGGAAGGAGGACCCACCATGACCAAGGCGTTCGAGCTGCTCATCGCGTTCATCATGTTCCACGGCTGATCCAGCCCAACCAGAGTGGCCCGTCGGGTAGCCCCCGGCGGGCCACTCGTCTGTCACCGCCACGGCGAGCTGCCGAAGTCCGGTGAGCTCCCACAGTTCCAACCCCGTTGGCAGCTCGTCGCGACCTCCGAATCCGCCCAGATGACAGGACAATTCGCGCAAGTGCGGAGCAAGCTCCACCAAGCAGCTGTATGCCGTCCGCTGCAGGTGCAGGGGCGAGGTCCAGGCATGCGGGACAGCCACCGACCACACCGCTGCCCACGCCGTCGAGTCATCGACCAGCCACACCGTCCCACCCGCCGCGCTCTGGTTGAGCTGGGCCACCGCGTCGAGCAGGAGGGGAGTGCACGGCATACCTCGCCGTAGGCAGCGGCTGATCCGGGTCGCGGCACCGTCCACCGTGACCAAGGTGCCGTCCGCCGTCACCCAGGCCGCGCCGTCTTCAAGGGTCTCGACACTCGTGCCCGCGGCCTCCCAGACCTGCACGACAGCGGCCGCGGCCGCGTGCCGATCCATAAGTCCACCGGAGAGCGCACCCACGACGGTGGTCATGCCGACAACCCGAGATCGGCGTCCAGATCGCGCAAGGCGGCGCGGATCTCCCGAGAGTCGGCGATGTCCGCCCGCCACCCCACGGCGGCCGCCGCCGCCCGCAGCGCATCGGCCCGGTTCATCCCCCCGCGGCGCGACACGGCATACCGGGTCCGGAACCACGAGGCCAGCAGCGCCGAATCGACGTCCTGCGCGGGCGCTGGCAGCTCCGAGTCGAAGCTGGCTGCGACCTGGGCGACGACCAGCGGGTGGTGGATGTGCTCGCGCACCCACGCGGCGCCGAGCGTGGCAGTGGCGACCCGCAGCACCGCGGCCACGTCGGCGCGGATCTCCTCGCGGGTGGCCTCCGTGTCGGGCCGGTCGAGGTGGTCGAGGGTGCTCTTCTCGGCCGCCCAGCCGAGCAGCGGCCAGGTCGCGCTGGCCCGCCCGGGCTTGTGGGCGTAGTGCTGCATGAGCCGCAGCAGCGTGACGAGCCACTCCGCGTGGCTCGGGATCCAGCGCCCACAGCGCCGAGATCACCCGCGCGGCGGGTCCGTCCTCACGTCCCGGTTTCGCGTCGAAGCCCAGCCGCACCCGCTGCTCGCGCTGGCCGTCGGTGAGCAGCCGAGTAATCGTGCGGTAGGCATAGCGCTCCGGGTCGCGCGCCTGCACGTCGCCCGTCGTCGCGAGATCACGCAGCTTCGCGTATGCCGTGACGAGGACATCGTGGAAGACGTCGAGACACCCGACCGCCTCGCACTCGGCGCGGGCGTTCGCCGAACGCAACGGCCGACCCGAATAGGGCGCCACCTTGGTCGGGCAGCGAGTGCCCCGCATCCGCAGGTGCAACTCGTGGCGGATGGCGGCGGTGGCCTGCCACACCAGGCGGGCGAGTTGCTCCCAGGACACCATCGGTGCGGTTGATTGCTGGGCGCGATGCTCGGCGTCTTGATCCGTGGCTTGCTCGGTGTATTGCTTGGTGTAGTGCTGGGTGCGGTGCTCGTTGCGCGACTGCATGAATCGACGCTAAGAACCGCAGACCCGATGTCCCGGAATCTGCCGCCAACCTTGCAGCGAACTTGCAGTAATCCGTCGAACGCCCGAGGTCAGGCGTCGTCACTCCATTCCCACCGCAGCCCATAAACCCGGCCGAGGGTCATGTCGTCATAGGACGCCTTGAGGACGGGATGGGTGTGCGGGTCGAGCAACACCCCGGAGGGCGTGTCCAATTCGGCGACCGGGGCCGGCACCCCGTCCAAGCGCCATACCCGGGTGGCCACACTCGGGGACCCGAAGTTGACCTCGGTGCTGAACACCCGGCATACCCGCTCGGGGAGCATGACCGACATCGGGTGCAGCAGCCGACGCGACGGGGCCTGCGATTGGAAGGAATAGGTCGCCGACTCGCCCGCGAGGAAGGTGCGCTTGAGCCGCAGCGAGACCTGCCAGGTGACCTGGTAGGGACGTTCGACGGAGACGAGTTCGGCGTCGCCCCAGGCCCGGAACGCCGGATCGGCGTCGGGCGACGCGCCCGGGAAGCTGATCCGCTCGGTGATGTGGGTGAGATAGGGGGAGACCACGCGGATGGTGTGGGTGCTGCGAGTGATGGGCCGGCCGCTGCGCAGGTCGGTGTAGGCGTGCAGCGACGTGAGCAGCCACTCTGGCGGCGGCGCACTGGAGTCTTTGGGCAGCGGCCCGGCGAGTGACTCGGCGACCCGGCGGTTGGCGTCGGCCAAGCGGGCCCAGGCGGTGCGTTCGGCGACCTGCATCGTGGTGGCCGCCCGGGTCACTCGTTGGGTGAGCGTCGGGCGGTCTTCGGTGCGGATGCTGCACCCGGAGAGGAAGACCATGTGCAGGTCCGGGGGGAGAGACTCGGCATGGCGCAGCAGCCCCGTGACGAGGGCGCGACGGCGGCTTTCTCCCGGCTCGCACTGGTCGAGATCGAGCGCTTTGGTCAGCGCCGGTCCCACGGCATCCGCCCGTCCGGGATGCTGTATGCCGCGTCGAGCCTGCAGCGCGGACAACTCGCGGGTGAGCTGTTCGATGATCGAGTTCACTGAACTCCCTGAGCATCTGCTGTCCCAGATCGACGCATCCGAGGCGGCGTTGACGGAGCGTGCCGTCAAGAAGGTGCTCCAACGCGCGGCGACAGTGTGTGTCGAGAAGGACGCAGAAATGCAGGCATTGGACCATGCCCGTCGACAGGGCAGCCCTACGGCGGATTCACGCGGCGAGATGGACGGACCCAGCGACATGGATGGACAGGCGAGCGAGCGATGACGGGCCTTGTCGAGCGCGGTTGGTTCTGGCACCCCGAGCGAGTCGGGGTCCCTGGCATCGTCGAGATCCCGATGCCCCATGGCGCGCGTTGGTGGGCGGACGTCCTGGCGCCGCGAGGATGCGTGGCCTTCCACGCGCCGTCAGTCAGTGCCCTCGTGGCCTTATCGCAGCTCTTCGGGAAGCGCTGGCGTGAGGTCCTCATCGCAGCTGCTCCGCTGGGTGCGGTGGAAACCACCGCCGAATGGGCACCCCCACCCGTCGCGGAATCGTGGGCACGGCTCGTCGTCGTGCGGGGCGTCCGACAGTGGATGCCCTATCCGGTGGATGACATCGCCCTTCCGATCGACGAGGCGATTGGATGGCACCTGGCCGGGCACCCCGAAATGGCGGGCTTGTCGTTAGCGCCAGTCGCGCCGGCACTCGCCGACCTCGTCGTCGCCAAACAGGAGGGGATGCTTCCCCAATTCGCTTGTCTTGATGTCGAACTCGCCGTCACGATCGCCAAAGACGTGCTGGCAGAGACGAATCCAGATCGCCTTCTCATCGAGGACGCCGAAGAGCATGGTCCGGCTGCTCCCCTGGTCTCGGACGAGGGTCTCATGTCGGTTCTCGCCGAGTGGTCTTCGCGGCTCATGGCGCTCGAACCAGCCGGTGCGCTCTCGCTGAGCCCCGCCGATGCGGAGCCGAACCGCTACCCCGTCGATCTGCGCAGCGTCACGGCTCGCCTGCTCGAGTGGCACGGTCCCGAGCACCGCGAGGTGCGCGCGGTGCGCGACGGAAACGGCATACGAGTGGAATGCCATCTCGCCGAGGGGACCGAACCCACGGATTGGGAGGTGACGAAACTACGGGCGTATGCCGCCCGCCGCGACAGCGGGGAGGTCCTCGGGTCTGCGCCCCTGATGGCTGACGACCGCACCCGCGTGACTGGCCTCGTCACTGCACAGATCGCCCTCGAAGGGGACGTGGACCTCGACGCCCTCGTGGTGGGAGTGGGCCAGGACGACATCGAGACGCGACCGCGTCTTGACCCGGCCGGTCACACCCTGCTGGAGGTTGACCGCCGCCTAGTGGCCACCTGGGCCAGTCATCGCCTCTCGCACGTGAGCGGCAGGGTGGCCGATGCGAGGGTTCCCGGCCAGGCTTCCGCCGCGGACCATGTCCTGGACGCGCGCGTGCTGCTGGACTTCGCCGCCGGTGATGCGGTCCGTCCCATGCATGATTTCGCCAAGCAGCGCGTCGGCGTGGCGGAGCAGTTGGTCAAGGCCGCCTCCCACGCCGGGTGGTCGCCCGAGGTCGCCGCTGAGCGGCCTTTGTTGGCCGAACTGATCCCGGGATTGCCGGACCTGGCCACGCTCCCGTCGTTCCGCCAGTGAGCCAATCCGATCCGTCGGTCCGGTCCTCGCCGGCGGGGTGGTGGCCGACCGACGAACTCCAGATCGTCGTCCGCGCCGTCGACGCCGGCGACACCTTCCTCACCTTTCGTCCGCTCGTGCCCGGCCAGCCGGTCATGTCACACCGGATTCGCCAGGGGGCCCTGACGCCCCTCATCGCAGAGCTGGCGGCCGCCCTGCCAGACCCGATGCCCGGTGAGGTGATCGGGTCCGGCCACATCAGGCGAGCCCTGCATGGTGCCCTCACGGAGCGCACCAGCGAACGCGCCCTGAGCGAGGCGCTCGGCAGTCTCATCATTCCGCCGCCGGTCTGGCAGCACGTGTCGATGTCGCGTCGACCCGTGCGGCTGCGGATCACTCCATCGGCCCGCCTGGCCACCGTCCCGTGGGAACTGCTCACGATCCCGGGTGGCAAGCGGTTGCTGGAGCTCGCCACCCTGGCGTTCGAGTTGCCGCCGACCATCCACTATCGGCGGCCACGTCGACCAGATCGCACCTGCATCGATCACTCGCTGCCACCGTTGCGAACGATCGATCCCGTTGTCCCCCCGCAGACCCCTTTCCTGCGAGCGACCATCGAGGCCGGCCGCGAGCTGGTCACCCGGCGGCTCGGTGTCGACTGCGCCACCTACATCACCCGGGAGGATCTGGGGAGGGCGCTGCGGGCCCACCCGCCACGCTGGCTCTACTTCGGCCACGTCTCCGTGCCAGAGCCGGGGATCCCCGGAACCGCGGGGCTGCACCTGTCCGACCCAGGGGTCGGCGGAATGGAAGCGTTCGGGGGGACCGGTCACTGGTATCCCCTGGGGCATCGCGCCCTCACCGTCGTCGACCTGCTCGTCGGCACCCTGGAGCCGTCCTGGTTCACCGCTGCCCGTCTACCTGCGGACCCGGGGCTGGCGGGGGTCGACATCTGGCCGATGCCGCCGCGAGTCGCCCTCATCGCCTGCAATTCCGGCGCCGACCACACCGCGACCGAGCCGCTCGGGCTCGTGGCCGCCACGCAACTGCTCGGGGCGGAATTCGTGACGGCCACCCGCTGGTCGGTCCCCACGGACGCGGCCTTCGGGACGTTGCGGGCCTACCACGACCGATTGCCGACCACCGAGGCCGTTCTTGCCGTCGACGCGGCCCACGAAGCCAACGATCCCATCGCGGCCTTGCGGACCTGGCAGCTGGGTCAACTCGACGAATGGCAGAGGACCGGCGACCTCGGGGTCACCCCGCTGCTCTTCGCCGCGCTGACGACCCATCACGCGCCGGCTCGGGAGGCTGATGGTCGCGACCCGGCCTGGCCGCCCTTTGCCGATGAGGGTCCGTCGTGATCGCCGTGTGCTCCGGCTTGGCCGATACGGTGGGCCAGTGACCGAGGCGACCGACCCAACGGCCGTGGGAGTCGGTCCGTATGCCGGTCCGCCGCCCACCGGTGACCACTGGGATCCGCAGCTGCTCGCCGAGGGCGACCGGCGCAACGTCGTTGACCGTTACCGGTATTGGCGACACGAGGCGATCGTCGCCGACCTCGACACCCGTCGCCACCCGTTCCACGTGGCCGTCGAAAACTGGGGCCACGACTTCAATATCGGCTCGGTCATCCGCACCGCCAACGCCTTCAACGCCGCGGCCTTCCACATCGTCGGCCGCCGCCGCTGGAACCGCCGGGGCGCCATGGTCACCGATCGCTATCAACACGAGCACCACCATCCGGACGCAGCCGCGCTCGCAACCTGGGCCGCGCACGCCGGTGCCCCGGGAGGTGACGGGCACGGCATACCCATCATCGGGATCGACAACGTGCCGGGGTCGGTTGCCCTGGAGACCTACGACCTGCCGCGCGAGTGCGTGCTCGTCTTCGGCCAGGAGGGCCCCGGGCTCACGACCGAAATGCAGCAGGTATGCCGTGCGGTGCTGCACATCGAGCAGTTCGGCTCCACGCGCTCGATCAACGCGGGGGCCGCGGCCGCCATCGCCATGCACGCGTGGGTGCGACGCCACGTCTTCGACCAAAGGCCCTGACCGCTGTGGCGGGTCGACGCAATGGTCACACAGTCGCCGCCGAGGTCACTCGTTGAACAGGTCGAAGTTGAGGATGACGTGGCCGTCGCTGTCCTGCATGGTGACCTGCTGGTTGACTCGCTGACCCCGCGGGATCGTCACATTGATCTGCCGGGTCGCGTGCGCATTGGTCGCTCCACACGAGGTGCCCTCGTAATAGCGCGCGGTGCCGCTCACGGCGATATCGCCGTTGAGAGCATTCACCGAGGCGGTGAGGTCAAGGTAGCCCTGCACTTCGCCGCCGACGCAGTCCTCCCAGGCAAAACTCGACGTCGTGCCGGCCGTGACCACCTTGGTGCCTGAGATCCTGCCGTGTTTGTCCTCGTCAGAGCCGAAGTTCTCGTCATCGTTGAGGTCGAAACTGCCCTCGACGCGCAGCGTCCGCTTCGGGTAGGTGATGACGACCGGCTTCGGAGCTGGCTGCACGACGGTGAGGCTGCGCATCGGTGCCCCGCTGAGCTCGAACTCGATCTTGCTCGTGCTTGCGTCGAAGGGCACCCCGTTCGTTCCTGTGTTGAGCGTGACGAGGAACTCGCTGGGGTTGCTCAGGTGCGTCGAGACGTCCACCCGCCCGCTGGCCGACACGGCATACGCCTTGATGACGCTCGTCGACAGGTTGTAGCCGGCGATCTCGACCGCCGGTCGGCGCTCGGGGGTGAGGTTGAGATCGACGACATTCGGCGTGGGGTTGCAGAACACCGGGGTCACCGGGACGGTTTCGCCCGTGATCTTCGCCCGCAACCGGCGCAGCATGGTCAGCGTGCGGTCGCCAAGGAAGTCGGTGTAGCACCGCGCCTCGATACCGGCGTCGGACAAGGCCCGCGCGGCGATATTGGACACCTCGTTGGCGAGGGTCGACTGTCCGGCGGCGATGAGGTCGGTCTTGGTCTTCTCGAGCACCTCCCGCCAGGCTGAGGACTGTTGTTCCAACTGCTGGATCGCAGTGTTGAGCGTGTCCAGCCCCGTGTCGCGAGTGGTGACCACCTCCTGCTTGAGGCCGCAGCCAGAAAGTGAGAGGGCAACCGTGAGGGCGACCACCAGGGCGGCAACACGAGGGGAGCGGGGAGAGTGGGCAGACATGGCGCCTCCTTCGAACGCTCCGGGCAGGGGGAGAATCCCGTATGCCGTGCAGGAGCCTTCCGGGCCCGCCCAGATACGTGGGTGGCCGGACGGCATACCTGGGCCGTTGAGTTGAGGGTGGCGACCCCGGGGAGGTGAGTACTCGCACTCAGGCGACCGATGGCATACCCCGGGCAGGATGAACCGGACAAGCCCGACACCGGCGCCGCCCTGCGGCGCCTCGTGTCGGGTGGGGGAGCCATCGGGAGGACTTGAGCATGACCGCACGGGGATTGACCACACGCACGACGATCGCGGGGGTGCTGGGAGCAGGTCTGGTCGCCAGCGCGCTCTCCGGTTGTGTTTTCGCCGGGGGGAACACGACGGTGACCGCGCCGGCCGAAGTCAGCCCGACCACGTCGGCCGCGACGCCCGGCACGACGCCGACCACACCTGCGACGGCCAAAGCCACCACCGGTTCGACGGCTGGATCGACCGCCGGATCGACCGCCGGTTCCGCCGCCGGGACCCGACTCCCGTTGGCGACTGATGCGCGCTTCACCGCGCTGCCGACCTTCGGGGTCACCGTCGACCCGGCCTGGCAGGTCGTCATTTTCGACAAGGACGGGGTCAACCAGTTCAAGCACGCCAATGGGTGTCAGCTGACGACCATGCAGAACCGGCTCTCGGCGGGCACGGCGTCGGACCAGGCCGAGACCGATGCCCAGATCGCCGCCGCCCAGAAGGAGTTCACAGGCCGGGCGCCCGAGGCTCAGTTCAAGGTCTCGGCCGACCCACTGCCGCTCACGCTCGGCATCGCCGGCAAGGACAGCATCGACTTCGCTGCCCTGCTCGTGCGCTACACCAACAAAGACACCAAGACCGAGTGGGGTTCGGTCATCGCCATTCGAGCCATGCCGAAGGTCGGCAGCCGGATGATCGTCAACCTGTCCTGCCCGACCACCGCGATGAACGCCGCCCTGCCCGTCCTGGAGAAGGTCCACGTCCTGGGCAGTTGACGGGCCCCGCCGGCGCACATCCAGCGCTGACGTGAACGCGAGTTGAACGGCATACCAAGTCCTGGACCGGACTTCGGACCCTGGCGCGACCCCCTGGCGAAAGTGAAAGGATGGTGGCTGATCGACCGACCGCTGACGCAAGGAGACAGCCACTCATGCCCATCGCAACCCCCGAGGTCTACGCCGACATGCTCGACCGCGCGAAGGCAGGCTCCTTCGCGTACCCGGCGATCAACATCACCTCGAGCCAGACCATCAACGCGGCGATCCGCGGCTTCGCGGAGGCCGGATCCGACGGCATCATCCAGGTCTCGACCGGTGGCGCCGAGTTCGGTTCGGGCTCCAACATCAAGAACATGGTGACCGGCGCTAGCGCGCTCGCGGCCTTCGCCTACGAGGTCGCCAAGAACTACGACGTCAACATCGCGCTGCACACCGACCACTGCCCCAAGGACAAGCTCGACGGTTTCGTGCGCCCGCTGCTGGCCATCTCGGCCGAGCGGGTCAAGAATGGCCAGCCGCCGCTCTTCCAGTCCCACATGTGGGACGGCTCGGCCGTGCCGCTGGCTGAAAACCTCACCATTGCCCAGGAGCTGCTCGCCCTGGCCAAGGCCGCCCACATCATCCTCGAGGTCGAGATCGGCGTCGTCGGTGGCGAAGAGGACGGCGTCGCCAACGAGATCAACGAGCAGCTCTACACCACCCCCGAGGACGCTCTCGCGACCGTCGAGGCGCTCGGCCTCGGTGAGAACGGCCGCTACATGGCCGCCCTCACCTTCGGCAACGTGCACGGCGTCTACAAGCCGGGCAACGTCAAGCTGCGCCCCGAGATCCTCAAGCAGTGCCAGGACGCCGTCGTCGCGGCCCGTGGCCTGGCCGCCGGCTCCAAGCCGCTCGACCTGGTCTTCCACGGCGGCTCCGGCTCGCTGCCGCAGGAGATCTCCGACGCCGTCGACTTCGGCGTCATCAAGATGAACGTCGACACCGACACGCAGTACGCCTTCACCCGCCCGGTCGCGGCGTGGATGTACAAGAACTACGACGGCGTCCTCAAGATCGACGGCGAGGTCGGCAACAAGAAGCAGTACGACCCGCGCGCCTGGGGCAAGGAGGCCGAGGCCGCCATGGCTGCCCGCGTCGTCCAGGCCTGCCAGGACCTGCGCTCGGCCGGCACGCACGCCAAGTGACCGCGTGACGGACAACCTCCTGGGTATGCCGGTGACTCACCTCCCGGCCGACCCGGCGGCTGACATCGTGGCCGGGCTCCTCGCGGGGCCCGGCCACGGGTCTGTTGCCGATCCATCTGCCTCCCCGGTGGCCGCGTTGGAATCACTCGCGGCCGCTCACCCCTCCTCGTCGTTGGCCTGGGCATTGCTTGCCGAGGCGGCTCTCGACGCGGGGGCGCCGGTCACGGCATACGCCTATGCCCGCACCGGCTATCACCGCGGCTTGGACGCGCTGCGTAAGTCCGGGTGGCGCGGGCAGGGGCCGATCCCGTGGTCGCACTATCCGAACCAGGGGTTCTTGCGGGCGCTCGGTGCCCTGGCCCGAGCCGCGACGGCGATCGGGGAGGACGAGGAGGCGGCGCGGTGCGCGAGCTTCCTGCGCGACTCCTCGCGAGAGGGTGCTGAGGCGCTGGGTCTCTGACCCGCCACCTGCGTTGCTGCGCGGTGTCGGTCGGCGATCAACGACCGACCGGCATCCATCAACTGCGCGCGATGACGAGCTCTCGACTTGAGCCGCGGAAGCGCTGATAGCCGTGTTGGTAGATCAGCTCGTCTCCCTGCCGGGTGCGCAGGCGACCTTGCAGCCAGTCCATCGTCCAGTTGTCGCCGTTCCAGCCACCTGACACCCGAGCGCGCAGGACGATTTCGCGCAGGTCTTCCGCCGTGGTGCCGTCGGGTAGGTCGAGGCTGAGCTCATGGATCGATCCGTCAGCCCAGCGCTGACCGGCGTTGACATTGTGGAACGTGAGGTCGGCTCCGACCCGCCGCCGCACGATGACATCGAGGTTGTCATTGCCGCCACGCAGGTCGTCGTCCTCGGTGGCGATCTTGAGCAGCAAAGTGGGGTGACCGACCGGGATGGTGAGGCTGCGCGAGGTCCCCGTCAACCGGACTGCGCCGACCGTCGCCACCGGCCAGCTGCGGGCTCCGTCACGAGCGGTCACGGTGATCGCGTGGATGTCGATGTTGTCACCGTCGATCCCGCCGGTCACGGTGGCGGTGAGGGTGAGCTGGGCGATCGCCTCGGGGGCGACCGGTGGGTCGAGCACGACATAGGCGCGTGGCCACGTGCCGGGCGCCCAGGTCTGCCCACCGTTGATGTTCGGGTAATGCCGCGAGGATCCGTCACTCGTGGTGAGCAAGAGGTCGATGTTGTCGCGACCGCCCCGGAGGTCATCGGACCCCATCTGAACGACGAACTCCAACTCGTGGACCAGGCCGTCGGGCTCGTAAAGACGGACCAAGCGGAAGGTCTCCCAGGACCCGACCGCGTCGCGATTGGCGATGAGCAGGTCCCAACCGGCGTTCTCGGCGCAGACGTACTTGTTGTTCACCAGGGCACGCAGGGCGTACTCGCTGTTGCCGAGGTCGACCAGCTCAAAGGTCTCCCACTCGCGGGCTTCGTCGCGGTCGCACACCAGCGGCGCAGTGCCAGCGTCCTGCGCGCACACGAGCTTCCCGGTGGCCGCCGACCGCAGCGCGACACGGTGACCACCGAGGTCGATGAACTCGAAGGTTTGGTCAGGTCCCAGCCCGGCGGACTCCGCCCGGCTCGCGCTGAGGTTGAGCCGAGCCGGCGGGGCCAGACTCACGAAGTATCCGTTGACGATCGCTTGCAGACGGCCGTTCATCTCAGCTCCTGAGGGTCGAGGGCCCATGTCCAGGCTACGCCTCGGAGGTGATCTCGTTGCCGGCCACCGGCCGGCGTCCGGCGGCTACAAACGTCAGCTGCGTGGGATGACCAGGTCGCGGTCGCGGCCGTGGAACCGCTCGAACCCGTGGTGGAAGACCGGGGTTTCGTCGCCGCCCAGGCAGAACCGCCCGTCGAGTGACGCCATGGTCCAGTTGTCGCCGTTCCAGCCGGCCGACACCCGGGCGCGCAGCACCAGCTCGCTGAGGTCTTCGATCGCGGTGCCGTCGGGCAGTTCCAGCGCCACCTCGTGGCGGGAATGATCGGCCCAGCGGCGGTCGGCGTTGACATTGCGGAAGCCGAGGTCACGACCGGAGACCCGCCGGACGGTGACGTCGAGGTTGTCGCCGCCGCCGCGCAAGTCGTCGTCGTCGGTGACGATCGTCAGCACCAGCGTCGGGTGGCCGACGGGCACCGTGAGCGACCGGAAGGTGCCGGTGAACCGCAGCCCCCCGATCGTCGCGATGGCCCAGCTGCGGGGGCCGCCGTGGCCGAGGACGGTGATGCCCTCGATGTCGATGATGTCGCCGTCGATGCCACCGGTGACCATGGCCGTGAGGGTGAACTCGGTGATCGCCTCGAAGGCAACCGGCGGGTCGAGCGGGCGGCGCACGGCATACGTGGTGTCCGGAGCCCACCGCTCGCTGCGATTGAGGTTGGCGTAGTGCCGTGACATGCCGTCGTTGGTGGTGAGTAGCAGGTCAATGTTGTCGTCACCGCCCCTCAGATCGTCCGAACCCATGACGACGATGAATTCCAACTCGTGGATCAATCCATCGTCCGGGTAGCCGTTGACAGGGGTTTCTGTGCGGCCGTTCATGACCAGCTCCTGAGGTGTTGAGGGGCTTAGGTCAATTCTAGGGAACGAAGATGAATGCCTTCTGAACGCCCGGCGGCCCCAGGGGTTTGCGCCGTCAGCGGCAGGCGATCGCGGCGTTGAACTGCGCGAGCAGGCCCTTGACTGCTGACGGTGCGGCGTTGGAGCACGCGGCGACGTTGTCCAGGCCGGCGAGAGCCGGATGCCGAAGCCGGGCCAGGCGCCCTCGACGCGGTTGTTGCGCAAGGTGTTCCCGCCACCCCAACCGTCTGCGACCCGGAAGACCTGTATGCCGTCCACGTTGGCTCCCCGGGGATTGCGGATGCGGTTGCCGTCGACGGTCCACGCGCGACCCTTGAGCTCGATGGCGCTGTCGGCGTAGGTCACGCCCGAGAAGCCGGTGCCGTCGAAATCGTTGCCGCGAATGACGCCCGCGTCAGTGCCCTCCTTGACGTCGACACCCTCCGCGGTGATGTTGCGGAAGGTGTTGCCCTGGACGACGATGC
The DNA here is from genome assembly GCA_016710645.1 of Actinomycetales bacterium. GTDB lineage: Bacteria > Actinomycetota > Actinomycetes > Actinomycetales > Dermatophilaceae > Phosphoribacter. Next base: position 20,295 of record JADJVI010000037.1, read on the forward strand.
GCGTCGTGCGGTCGATGCCACCGGAGCAGCCGTAGGTGCCCCAGTGGCCCTGGGCCGAGCCGACATAGACCCCCTCGCCGTAGCCGGGCTGGGTGAGGCCGGTGTCGTGGATGACCGAGCGGCTCACCACTGCGTCCTTGGCGCACCGTCGGAAGTGCACCCCCTCTTCGCCGATCCGACCGATGTCGACCTCGGTGACCTGTATGCCGGTCGCGCCCTCGACGGCAATGCCGGTGCTGGCATTGGCGATGGACAAGGCTTCGATATGCCAGTGGTCGCCGGTGATGAACAGCGCATAGTCGCCGGCGGGCCCGTCCGAAGCCAGGACCGCGCTGCGTGGGCCCCGCAGCACGATGGGGTGATCGGCAGTGCCGTCAGCGGTGGCGTTCCACCGTCTCCCACCGGAGCGCACATAGGAGCCAGGGGCGAGATTGATGAGCGTGCCCGCGGTGGCCGAGGTCATGGCCTGCTCGAGCGAGGCGACATCGGTGACGTCGACGATCTGCAGGATGCCGCTCGGTGCTTGGGCATCAGTCGCCGCGCCGCCTGCCGGTGCACTCGAACCTGGAGCCGCCGGGCGGGTGGCGCCAGGTCGAGTAACCCCTGACCCGCCGGACGGTCCCGTGGTGCCAGTGGGTGTCGGGCTGGCAGAGGCGGTCGAGACGGTCGAGGCCGTCGCAGAGGCCGCGGAGGTGGCGGATTCGGTGTCGCCGAGGCTGGTCGCGTCCTTGCTGACGATCGGGACCGCCGAGGTCGACTGGGGGGACGCGCTGGAGGCAACGCCGCAGCCGCTCACGGCCAGGAGCAGCGCCGTGAGCGCGGCGGCATACCGGCCCTTCACCCCGACACGGTAAGTCACCGCCGGGCGTCCCGACGAACCGCAGCGGGCACGGCATACGGACGGGGGGCCGCGGCGGAAGGGGTGGCGAGTAGCCTGGACCCTCGGTAGCGCCCCCGAGAGAAGGACGAACCCATGCCCGCAGTCGTGCTCGTCGGTGCCCAATGGGGCGATGAGGGCAAGGGGAAAGCGACCGACCTGCTGGGCAGTCGGGTCCATTACGTCGTGAAGTTCAACGGCGGCAACAACGCCGGCCACACCGTCGTCATCGAGCAGCCGGACGGCTCACGCGAGAAATACGCCCTGCACCTGCTGCCCTCGGGCATCCTCACGCCGACCTGCACGCCGGTCATCGGCAATGGCGTCGTCGTCGACCTGGAGGTGCTCTTCCGCGAAATCGACGGACTGGAGGCGCGCGGCGTCGACACCTCCAAGCTCGTCGTGAGCGCCAACGCCCACGTCATCACGCCCTACAACCGCGTGCTCGACAAGGTGACCGAGCGCTTCCTCGGCGCGCGCAAGATCGGCACCACCGGCCGGGGCATCGGCCCGACCTACGCGGACAAGATGTCCCGCACCGGCATCCGGGTGCAGGACCTCTTCGACCGGCACATCCTCGAGCAGAAGGTCGAGGCGGCGCTGCGGTTCAAGAACCAGGTGCTCGCCAAGATCTACAACCGGCGCGCGATCGCTGTCACCGAGGTCGTCGAAGAACTCCTCTCGTATGCCGAGCGGTTGCGTCCCATGGTCCGCGACACCTCGTTGGTGCTCCAGGAGGCCCTCGACCGCGGCGAGACCGTGCTGCTGGAGGCCGGCCAGGCGACCTTGCTGGACGTCGACTTCGGCACCTATCCCTTCGTCACGTCGTCCAATGCGACCTCGGGTGGGGCGTGCACCGGTTCGGGCATCCCGCCGACGCGGGTCGACCGGGTCATCGCGATCCTCAAGGCCTACACGACCCGGGTGGGGGAGGGGCCCTTCCCCACCGAGCTGTTCGACGACAAGGGCGAGTTCCTGCGCAAGGTCGGCACGGAGTACGGCACGACCACCGGCCGCCCGCGCCGCTGCGGCTGGATGGACACCGTCATCGGCCGCTATGCCACCCGGATCAACGGGGTGACCGATTTCGTCATCACCAAGCTCGACGTGCTGACCGGCCTGGACACGGTCCCGATCTGCGTGGCCTACGACGTCCTGGGGGAGCGGCACGACGAGATGCCGATCAACCAGAGCGACTTCCACCACGCCAAGCCCATCTACGAAGAGATGCCAGGTTGGTGGGAGGACATCTCCGGCTGCCGTCGGTTCGAGGACCTGCCAGCCGCGGCGCAGGCCTATGTGCTGCGGATCGAGGAATTGATCGGCGCCCGGGTGTCGGCGATCGGGGTCGGCCCGGCGCGAGACGCGATCATCGTGCGGCACGACCTGCTCGGCGAAGACTGAGCGCTCGTGCCGGCGCAGGGGATCCGTTTCACGAAGTGGGACGGGCGGGGGCACTGGGCGTGCGAGGACATCGTCACGCTCGGCTCGGACGAGCACGGCACGTGGATCGGCTGGTATGCCGGTACGCACTGGGAGCGTCCGGCGCATGGCTCCAAGGCGGGGATGGCCTTCGACGCGGCGGGCGATCAGGTCATGCTGCTCCCGCACGACCGGTGGTTCACCGCGACGTTTTACGAGCAGGTGGCGCATTTGGTGTTACGCACCTATGTCGACATCACGACCGTGCCCCGACTGGTCGACGGCGTCTGGTCCGTGGTCGACCTCGACCTCGATGTGTGCCAGTGGTTCGGCGGCGGGATCTATATCGACGACGAGGACGAATTCGAGCAACACCGGCTCGAATTGGGTTACCCCGCTGATGTGGTCGCCTCTGCGACAGCGGAATGCGCGCGCGTCTTCACCGAACTCGATTACGGCGCACCGCTCTTCGCCGAGTCGCTGGCGGAGTCTTGGCGGGCTCGCCTGCGCGCGCTGCGCTGACCGGCATACCGGGCATACGGCGGCTGGCCGCACCGGACGGCATACCCGATGTTTGTTGTCCACACGCGACTGTGGGGCCCCTCGAAAGGGGCCCCACAGCGTGGTTCAGGCTAGAGCGCTAGCCGGTCAGGCGGTCTCTTCCTCGTCGCGCCGACGGCGAGCGACGAGCACCAAGCCGCCACCGAGAGCCGCGAGCAGCAGACCGAGGTAGGCCAAGCCGAGGCCGTCAGCTCCGGTCTTGGGCAACTCGCTCTTGCTGGACTTCACGGTGACCTCGTTGGAAGGCACCTTCGGGTTCTCCTTTGACACCACGGCGGCGACGTTGGTGCCGGTCCAGGCGTAAGTCTCACCCGGCGCCACGGTCGGCGCCGCGTCGACGGTTGCCTGGAAGCTGGCCACGAAGGACCCGCCTGGCTGCAGCGTCGCGACCGTCCACGACAGGGTGCGCGTGGCCGCGTCGTATGCCGTCGTGCACACCACCCCGTCCAGGCAGACGTTGCTGCCCGGGATGAAGGTCATGCCGGTCGGCACGACGTCGGTGATGGTCACCATGGTCTGCTGAGCGTTGCCGCCGGCGGTGGCCCGGATCGAGTAGCCGACCGTGTCGCCGAAGTTGACGACGCCGTCGGTCGCGGTCCACGTCGTGCCGCTGACCTCGAAGCCGGCCTTGACCAGGGTCAAGCCGTAGATCGGGGTGAGCGGGGTTTCTTCGCAGTCGACGTTGTTGCTCGGGTCGGCGGTGACGGCCAGCGGGGCCAGCAGGGCACCGACCTTGGCGACCGCTTCAGGAGCCGGACAGGTCGGGTTCTCCGGAGCCGGGTCGTCGTCGGTGGTGACGACGGCCAGGTTGGTGTAGGTGCCCGCCGCAGCATTGGCCGCAAACTTCACGGTCAGGGTGAGGGTCACGGAGCCACCGACCGGCAGTGCTGCGGGATCGATGACGCAGTCGATCTCGCTGCCGGTCGCGACACAGGTCGACGGGACGCTGACGACTTCGAGTCCCACGGGGAGCAGGTCGGCCACGAGCACGGGCTCGTTAAGGTCGGCCGGGCGCTCACCGGCGTTGGTCACCGTGATGGTGTAGGGGAAGGTCATTCCCACGGTCCCGGTGATGCCGCCGTCATCCTTGGTGAGGACCAGGTCGACAGCCTTGTCGTCGTTGACGATCGAGCATGCGCCCGAGCCGCCGTTGGGGACCGTCACACTCGGCCCGGAAGACGTTGTCTGGGTGCCCCCGGCGTCGGTGATGGTGCACGACCAGTCGCCCGCTGCGTAGCCCGGGACGCTCGACTCGGAGAGGGTGTAGGTGCCGGCTGCGAGGCCTTCACCCGAGGCGCTGCCCCATCCGCTGACCTTGGTCTCACCCAAGGTTGCCGTGAGCTCGAAGTCCTCGGCCGTGGCGTTGCCACCGTCGTCGTTGACGACGCCCTTGGTCAGGGTGAGCGAGGCCGGCATGTCGTCGTTGGTGATGGAGCAGGTGACGGTGACGCCGTTGGGGATGACCAGGGTGGTGCCGGTGAGGGTGGCTCCGGTGCAGGTCCAGGTGCCGGCGGTGTAGCCGGCGAGTTGGGCCTCGGAGAGGGTGTATTCGCCGGCGTTGACGGTGAAGGACAGGCTGGATCCGGCTGCTGGGTCAGTGTCGCCTCCGCTGGCGGTGGTGTCTGCTGCGGGGGTGCCGGCGGTGCCGGTGGCGGTGAGGATGAATTGGTCGCTGGTGGCGGTGCCGCCGTTGTCGTTGGTCAGGACCTTGTCCAGCACCAGCGTCGAGGTTTGGTCGTCGTTGGTGATGGAGCAGGTGACGGTGACGCCGTTGGGGATGACCAGG
>JADJVI010000038.1 GCA_016710645.1 Actinomycetales bacterium
TCATCACGCCACGCACCGCGGGCGTGCCGCATTACGAATACCGCGACGCCGGGTTTGTCGGCGATGGCGTCGTCGAGGCGCTGGTGCGCTCGGTCGGCGAGCACCTCGCGCCCGGCGGCGTGGCCCAGTTCCTCGGCAACTGGGAGATCCGCCGCGGCGCAGACTGGCGCGACCGGTGGCGCGACTGGCTCGCCGACACCGGCCTGGACGCCTGGGTCATCCAGCGCGACGTGCAAGACCCGGCCGAGTATGCCGAGTTGTGGGCTCGCGACGCCGGCCAGCGCCAGGGCGCGGCGATCTACGAGCAGATGTATGCCGCGTGGCTGGCTGACTTTGCCGATCGCGACGTCGAGGCGATCGGCTTCGGCGTGGTCACCTTGCAGCGCCCGGCCACCGACCGCGAGCCATGGATCGACCTGTCGGTGGTGAACGGCCCGGTCGCTAGCGGGGTCGGACACGCCGTGGATGCCGGACTGGCCGCGCGCACCGCGCTCGCCGAGCGCGGGGAGGCCTGGCTGCTCGACACCGCCTGGCGGGTCGCCCCGGACGTCACCGTGGAACGGCATACCGTGCCCTCGTCCGAGCACCCGGATGCGCCGGCCGCTCTGCTGGCCCGGCAGGGATCGGGGATGCTGCGGGTGGCGACCCTCGACGCCGCGACGGCAGGGCTGCTCGGCGTCTGCGACGGTTCGCTGACGGCACGCGTCGCTCTCGGCGTCATCGCCGAGTTGCTCGGTGAGAGTGCGGCCGACACGATAGCCGCCGCCCTGCCGACGCTCCGAGCCCTGGTCGCAGACGGCTTCCTGCACGCCTGACTCGACCTGCAACGACCGACTCACGGCGAATCCACGTGTCAGATCAGGAGATCCACGACCGCGTCGAGGGCGACCCCGATCCTGACCCCGAGCCTGACTCCGAGCCTGACGCGAAGGCTCTCGTCGGTGCCCCGGCCCGCGAGCTGAAGGCCGACCTCGCCGCGCTGTTGCGCGACGCCCGGGCGCTGCTGGCCGATGTCGACGCTCTCGACACTCGCATCAAGGCGGCCGTTTCCGCGGCGCCGTCGCTCGACGGGCCGAGCGGGTCGGCGCGGTTGGTGCCGCTGACCGGTGCGGGCGTCACCGTGCTGGACGACATCGACCGGCGGGCCCGCCTGACTGGTGGCGATCCGGAGCTCGTCGGCTGGGCTCGGTCGATCGCGGGCTGGGTGCCGGGCTATCTAGACCCGATCGGCAAGGCGGGCATCGGGTGGACCCTCATGTTGCGCGGTGCGCAGGTGAGGGCTTCCATCGACGCCGCTCTGATCGGAGGCTGGCGGCTGCGGCACGGGGCGCAGGCCGCCGACGTGCCGCGACGCTTTGCCGCCGCAGCCGCCGCCCGCGCCCGCGTGGCCGCAGACGCCCGCCACTCGACGGGGGCCACCCAGCCGACTGCTGCCCACGTCGGGTGGTTGCGGGAGATCACCGGCCTTGTGGCCGACGATGCCGACCGACCGCTGCTCGACGCCGCGGTGGTGCGCCAACTCGCCGAAGTGGGCGCCCTGGCCCAGGGCCTCGTCGGCCAGGAACGGGCTGGTCGTCGCCAGGTGCAGCGCAGCTTCGATGCCATCCGGGAAGGGGCCGTCGAGCGGTCCCTGAGCGAGGTGCCGCTCGACCGGCTCCGCGATGCGTCGAGTGTCGCGGGTCTGCGGCTCACCGCGATCGAAGGGGCTGGCTACCGCACCGTCGCGGACGTGCTGAGGGCGGGACCCGAGGTCCTCGACCTCATTCCGGGAGTCGGTCGGGTGACGGCAGACCAGGTGTATGCCGCCGCGCGTCAGGTCGCCGACGTGGCCGCCGCCGACGTCAACCCGCGGCTCGACCCGGACACTCGCGACGGGGCGACGACCGAGCTGGTGCGGGCCTTGCGGGACTGGTCACGGGTCGGGGGGCCGCTGCGCTGGCTGCGCAGCGATCTGGAGCGGGCCGGGCAGGAACTCGGCGAGCTCGCCGACCAGCCGCTGCCCGATTCCGGCCTGCTGATCCCCGTCCGCGCAGCCGACGCTGCCCCGGCTGAGGTCGGTCAGCGCATCGACGGATGGGCGCAATGGTGGCGGGCCCGGCATACCGAGGTCGTGCGAGCCCAGGAGGAGATCGAGCGGGCCAATCGCGCGCAACCCACGCCGCCGCCCTCGCCTGAGCAGGACGGTGAGCGGGCCTGGTCGGACTTCCTGGCCCGCCCCTCCGACTACTACGCGTGGCTCGGTGAGGTCACCGGCTTCGGGGTGAAACCGGACGCCGAGCGGGGCGACCTGCCCGAGGAGATCGTGGCGGCGATCCGCGACTTCCGGCTGGACCTGTCCCTGGTCACCGCATCGGTGCGTGGTTATCAGGAGTTCGGCGCCAAATTCGCTCTCGTGCAACGGCATACCCTGCTCGGCGACGAGATGGGGCTGGGCAAGACGGTGCAGGCCATCGCGGCGATGGCCCACCTCACGGCCACGGGGGAGCGGCACTTCCTCGTCGTGTGCCCGGCTGCGGTGCTGGTCAACTGGCTGCGCGAGATCGCGCGGCACAGTCGGCTCACGGCATACCGACTGCACGGCGAGGACCGGTATGCCGCGCTCGCGGACTGGCGTGCGCGCGGCGGCGTGGGGGTCACGACCTTCGGGCAGCTCGACACTCTGGAACTGCCGGAGGACCTCGCCCTCGGCATGCTCGTCGCTGACGAGGCGCACTATCTGAAGAACCCGCAGTCCCAGCGCTCGCGTGCGGTGCAGGCCCTGCTGCCGCGCTCGACGCGAGCCCTGCTGCTCAGTGGCACGCCCTTGGAGAACCGCTTGGAGGAGTTCGCCACGCTCGTCGGCTATCTGCAACCGCAGGTGCTCGCGGCGCTCGACCCGGCGGCGGCCGTGGTCAAGGCCAGCGCCTTCCGGCAGGCGGTCGCGCCGGTCTATCTGCGGCGCAATCAGGAAGACGTCCTCACCGAGCTGCCCGAGCTCGTCGAGAGCGAGGAATGGGTCGAGCTGACCCCGTCGGACCGGCATCGGTATGCCGTGGCCGTCGCAGCCGGCAACTTCATGGCGATGCGTAAAGCCGCTCTCTCGCACGCCGATCCGCAGCAGTGCGCCAAGCTGGACCGGCTGCTCGACCTCGTGCAGGAATCCGTCGACAACGGTCGGCGGGTGGTGGTCTTCTCGTTCTTCCGCGATGTGCTCGAGATCGTCACGGGCGCCCTGCGGTCGAGTCTCGGAGGGGCGCCGGTCTTCGGGCCGGTCACGGGATCACTGCCGAGCGATGCCCGCCAGTCGCTGATCGATGACTTCGCCACGCACGAGCGAGCCGGTGTGCTGGTGAGCCAGATCGAGGCCGGCGGGGTCGGGACCAATATCCAGGCCGCGTCGGTCGTCGTGCTCTGCGAACCGCAGGTCAAGCCGTCGGCCGAGACCCAGGCCATCGCCCGGGTGCATCGCATGGGCCAGGTGCGATCGGTGCAGGTGCATCGGTTGCTCGGCGACGACTCGGTCGATGAGCGGATGCTGGAGATCCTCGCGGGCAAGACCGCGGTCTTCGACACCTACGTGCGCGAGAGCGCCATGGGCGACAGCGCACCCGAGGCCATCGACATCTCCGAGCGCAACCTCGCGGCCCGGATCATCGCCGCCGAGCAAGAGCGGCTGCAGGTCGGCCCACAGGACGCTCCCAACCCTTCGGGTTCGCCGCAGGACGCGTCGACGATCCCGGAAGCGCCGCAGGACGCTCGCTAGCTGACGCGACCGGGCACGAACCAGGCCAACAGGCCCAGGAGCACCGCAAGGATCGGGAACAGCCACGCCGTGACGATGGGGAAGACCCGTTCGAACCCACCGCGTGCGGCCCCAGGCTGGTCGACTCGGGCCAGGGGATCGGTGATGGCGTCAGGGTCGACGGACCCGCGGTGCCAGGCGGTCGAGCCGAACACGGCGAGCGCCGCTATCCCGAGGCAGAGCGGCACCGGAGCAGTAAGGGCCTGCGTGGGCCACACGAGCGGTGCGCCGATGACGACGAGAGTGCCGAGGGTCGCCAGGACGCTCAGTCCGACCCGACGACGATGCAGTTGCGGGTTGACCAGAGCGATGACGACCAACAGCGTCGCGACGAAACTCAGGCACAGCCCCGCCGACACCACGACCGCGCCGCCTCGACGCCACGCCTCCACCGCGGGGGTGGTCAGCATGAGCCCGGCCAGCCCGAGCGCGGTCGGGGCAAGCGCGCTGACCAGCTTCTCGCCGTGCGCCGCCGGGGCCTGCGGGGCGAGCGAACCGGCATACTCCACTGGGTCTCCGAAGGCATCGATCGGCGACTGGCCGCTCTCGGCGCAATGCGATTCGACCTCGCGCACCGCTGCGCCGATCGCGGCCCCGCTCACCCCCAGCGACCGCAAGGTCATCGCGAAGGGGATGCTCCAACTCTGCGGCAGGGAGGTCTTGGCAGGATCGAACATGGCCGTGCCTTTCATGGATCAGGCTGTGGGAGAGGGAGATTGCTCAAGCAGGGCGCTCATGGTGCGAGCGAAGGCCCGCCACTGCGCGACAGAATCGCCCAGGTATGCCGTGCCGCTCGCGGTGATCTCGTAGTACTTCCGCCCCGGCCCACCCTCGCCGGGGCGCCACTCGATGGCGACATGGCCGGCCTCTTCGAGGCGGCCGAGCAGGGGATAGAGCGTGCCGCCCTTGACCTGGCCGAGGCCGGCCTCCTCAAGAGCGAGGGCGATGGCGTAGCCATACGACGGGCCACCGTCGGCCAGGCACCGCAGCACGGCGATTTCGAGGACGCCGCGTAGCCAGTCGCCAGGCCAGGGGGTCGAGGAGGTCGCCATGACTAGATAGTAGGTCTATCTAGTCAGTCTGTCTAGTCAGTTGGCCTTTCTAGATGGTCAGCGTCGGCCGGAAACTTAGTTGGTGAGTGAGCACTCACTCACTTACAGTTCTCGGTATGCCTCCTCGTGCCCGTGCCCTGCCTCCGCAGGAGCGCCGTGCCGCGATTCTGGAGGCGGTCGTGCCGGTGGTCCTCGACAAGGGCCTCGCGGTCACAACTCGGGAGCTTGCCAGCGCGGCCGGCGTCGCCGAGGGCACCCTCTTCCGGGTCTTCGAGAGCAAGGACGACCTCGTCCTTGCGGCCGGACGCAGCGTCTTCGCTCGCCGCGACCACCTCGACCGGCTGGCCGCCGTCGACCTGGCCCTCCCCCTGGAGCAACGCCTGGTGGCCGTCGTCGAGATCCTTCAGGACGTCATGGCGCGCATCCACCGGGTGTTGGTGACCTTCGAGTCGGACAAGGACAAGCTCGGCAACCCGCGCACGCTGGTCGACCCCGAGGTCTTCGCGCGCAGCGAGGCGCTCATGGCCGCCGTCCTGGAGTCCGACGCTGATCGTTTCCGGCTCCCGGTCGCCGAGGTCGTCCGGATCCTGCGCAGTCTCACCATGGCGGGCGTCCATCCCGTCGGAATGGGTGCGCCGCTTCAGCCTCGGCAGATCGTCGACATCTTGCTGCACGGCGTGTTGGAGGCTCAGCGCAACAGCGTGGATACGGGCATGGACGTCGGCACCGGCCCACCCCACCCGAAATCGGGTTGACCCTCACCCGACGTCAGCCCGCAGACTCCACGCTCGACCGAAGCCGAACCACCCCGACCACGCCGACCACACGGCATACCCGATCGCAGTGATCGGTTCTCCACCACCCGGCATACCCATCGCAAAGGACCCCCATGCTTTGGCGGATCGTCCGAGACGGCCTGGCCCCGCACCGCGGCGCCTTGTCGCTGCTCGTCGTGCTGCAACTCGTCAGCACCATCGCCTCGCTCTACCTGCCCAACCTCAACGCCGCGATCATCGACGAGGGTGTCGCGAAGGGCGACACGGGCTACATCGGGCGCACCGGCGCGGTGATGCTCGCCATCTCGTTCCTGCAGATCCTCGCGAGCGTGTATGCCGTCTACCTCGCCGCCCGCACGGCGATGTCCTTCGGCCGCGACCTACGGGCGCGGGTCTTCAGTCGGGTGGGCGAGTTCTCGGCGCGGGAGGTGGCCCAGTTCGGGGCGCCGACCCTCATCAGCCGCTCGACCAACGACGTGCAACAGGTGCAGATGGTCGTCTTCATGACGCTGGCGATGATGGTCGGGGCGCCGATCATGATGGTCGGCGGCGTCATCATGGCGTTGCGCACCGACGTGGGGCTGTCCTGGCTGGTCGCCGTCGCGATCCCGGTCCTCGCGATCACCGTCGGGTTGCTGCTGCGCCAGATGCTGCCGCGGTTCCGGGTCATGCAGGACTCCATCGACTCGGTCAACCGCATCCTGCGCGAGCAGATCACCGGCATCCGGGTGGTGCGGGCGTTCGTGCGAGAACGCTTCGAGCAGAGCCGATTTGCCGAGGCCAACGCCTCGCTGACCGGCGCTTCGCTGGGCGTCGGGCGGCTCATGGCGATCGTCTTCCCGGTCGTCATGCTCGTGCTCAACCTGTCGACCATCGCGGTGCTGTGGTTCGGGTCGCACCGGGTCGAGTCGGGTGAGATGCAGGTGGGCGCGCTGACCGCGTTCCTCTCCTATCTCATGCAGATCCTCATGTCGGTGATGATGGCGACGATGATGTCGATGATGATCCCGCGGGCCTCGGTGTCCGCGGAGCGCATCGGCGCCGTCCTCGACACCGAGACCTCGGTCGTCATCGCCCGCGGCGGCGGTCGCCGCGACCTGGCCACCCCCGCGTCGGTGGTCTTCGACCAGGTCGACTTCCATTACCCCAAGGCCGAGGCCGCGGTGCTGCAGGCCATCTCCTTCGAGGCATTGCCCGGGCAGACGACCGCGATCATCGGCTCCACCGGCGCCGGCAAGACCACGCTCATCAACCTCGTGCCGCGGCTCTTCGACGCGACCGGGGGCACCGTGCGGGTCGGCGGCGTCGACGTGCGCGAGGCCGAGCCCGACGTGCTGTGGGGTCGACTTGGCCTCATCCCGCAGCGTCCCTATCTCTTCTCCGGCACCATCGCCTCCAACCTGCGCTACGGCAAGCCCGATGCCACCGACGATGAATTGTGGCGGGCGCTGCACATTGCCCAGGCCGAAGACTTCGTCCGCGAGATGGATGGCGGCCTGGACGCGAGCATCTCCCAGGGCGGCACCAACGTCTCCGGTGGTCAGCGCCAGCGGCTGGCCATCGCCCGGGCCATCGTCCGCCAACCCGACATCTACCTCTTCGATGACGCCTTCTCGGCGCTCGATGTCGCCACGGATGCCCGCCTTCGGGCCGCGCTCGCGCCGGTCACCCGGCAGGCCACGGTCATCGTCGTCGCCCAGCGCGTGTCGACGATCATCGACGCCGACCAGATCATCGTCCTGGACGACGGGCGCATCGTCGGGCGCGGACGGCATACCGAGTTGTTGCGTAGGTGCCCGACCTATCAGGAGATCGTCGTGTCCCAGCGCGCGGCCGAGGACCAGCTGGAGGTGACCCGATGAGCGAGGGCGTGAAGACCGCAGAAGAGAAGGCGGCCGAGGCGCGGCGCGGTCCTGGGCACCGCCGGATGGGCGGTCCGCCGCACATGGCGATGGGTATGCCGGGTGAGAAATCGATCTCGTTCGTCCCCTCCGCCAAGCGCCTGTTCGGGCTGCTCGCGCCGCATCGGGCCCAGTTGATGGCGATCCTTGCCTTCATGGTCGCCTCAGTCGTGGCCGGTGCGGTCGGGCCGAAGATCCTCGGCAAGGCGACCGACCTCATCTTCGCGGGCTTCTTCGGCGCCAAATTGCCGGCTGGAGCGACCAAGGAGCAGGTCATCGCCGGGCTGCGCGCCGGCGGGCAGAACCAGATGGCCGACCTGCTCTCCGGGGTGGACCTCATCCCGGGTCAGGGCATCGACTTCGACGCCGTGGGCCGGGTGCTGCTGCTGGTCCTCGCGATCTACGTCGTGTCATCGGTCCTCATGTGGGCATCCAGTTACCTGCTGACCGGCGTCGTGCAGCGCACGATGTACCGCCTGCGCGAGGACGTCGAGGCCAAGCTGGGCCGGCTGCCGCTGTCCTACTTCGACGGCCAGCCGCGCGGCGAACTGCTCAGCCGGGTGACCAATGACATCGACAACGTCGCCATGTCGTTGCAGCAGACCCTTTCTCAGTTGCTGTCCTCGCTGCTCACCGTCATCGCCGTGCTGGGGATGATGTTCTGGATCTCCTGGCTGCTCGCGCTCATCGCGCTCATCACGGTGCCGGTCTCGATCGCGCTGGCCGCCGCCATCGGCAAGCGCAGCCAGAAGCTGTTCACCAAGCAGTGGGAGGCCACTGGCGAGCTCAACGGCATCATCGAGGAGACCTTCACCGGTCACCAGCTCGTCAAGGTCTTCGGTCGTCAGGCCGAGGTCGAGTCGACCTTCAAGGACAAGAACGACGAGCTCTTCGGGGCGGCCTTCGGCGCCCAGTTCATCAGCGGGATCATCATGCCGGTGATGATGTTCGTCGGGAACCTCACCTATGTCGCCATCGCCGTCGTCGGCGGCCTGCGGGTGGCGTCAGGGCAGATCTCGCTCGGTGACGTGCAGGCATTCATCCAGTACTCCCGCCAGTTCACCCAGCCGCTGACCCAGGTCGCCTCGATGGCCAACCTCCTGCAGTCTGGTGTCGCGTCGGCCGAGCGGGTCTTCGAGGTCCTCGACGCACCAGAGCAGGAGGCCGACACGGCATACCCGACGACGATTGCCGACCCGCATGGAGAGGTGCGTTTCGAGGACGTGTCCTTCTCCTACTCGCCGGATAAGCCGCTCATCGAGCACCTCGACCTCGTCGTCGAGCCAGGTCACACCGTCGCGATCGTGGGTCCGACCGGCGCTGGCAAGACCACGCTGGTCAACCTGGTGATGCGCTTCTACGAGCTCGACGGCGGGCGAATCACCTTGGACGGCGTGGATATTCGCGACCTCACCCGCGACGATCTGCGCGGCCGGGTCGGGATGGTGCTGCAGGACACCTGGCTGTTTGCCGGGACGATCCGCGACAACATCGCCTACGGCCGGCCGGATGCGTTGGAGGAGGACGTGCTCGCGGCGGCGCGGGCGACCTATGTCGACCGCTTCGTGCACTCGCTGCCCGATGGTTACGACACGGTGCTCGACGCCGAGGCCAGCAACCTCTCGGCCGGTGAGAAGCAGCTCGTGACGATCGCGCGGGCGTTCCTCTCCGACCCCGCGTTGCTCATCCTCGACGAGGCCACGTCGTCGGTCGACACCCGCACCGAGTTGCTCGTGCAGCAGGCCATGGGGGCGCTGCGGGCCGACCGCACGTCGTTCGTCATCGCGCACCGGCTCTCGACGATCCGCGACGCCGATGTCATCCTCGTCATGGAGGCGGGACGCATCGTCGAGCAGGGCACGCACGACGAGCTGCTCGCGCGTCATGGCGCCTACGCCCGCTTGTATGCCGCGCAGTTCAGTGCCGCCGCGGTGGACCTCGGCGAGGCGGAGATCGACGACGGGGTGGAGGGCGAGGACGACGGGCTCGATGCCGAGACCCGGCGCCGGATCGCCGTCATGAAAGAGCGCGGTGTTCCCGACCACGTCATCGCCAAGCTGCGGGGCAGCGCCCGGGATGGCGCGTCTGTGGGAGCAGGGGGGCAGGGTCAATAGCGGGGACAGGAGCTCACGACAGGTCGAGGCGCACTTAGCCGATTTGCCAGGAGCGCTTCGACAGGCCGAACCAGAACCCGTCGATGACCGACTGGTTGGCCAGGGTGCCGGCGCTGCCAGCGTCGTCCGCTCCCAGGGCTGCGCCGAGGGCGACGTAGAGCGGCGACCAGTGCTCGATCCGCGGGTGGGCCTCGCGAGCGGCCGGCGCGCGGTGCTGAAAATCGATGAGTGCATCGACGTCCTGCGCTGCCATGGCTTCGGCGGCCCAGTGGTCGAACTCGGCCGACGGCGTCGGAACCGTCCCGTCCGGGCCGGCGCTCGGGTTGAACCACCGCAGGTTGTGCGTGGTGAAACCCGAGCCGACGATGAGCGTGCCCTCGTCGCGCAGCGGCGCCAGTCGCTGGCCCACGGCGAAAAGTGTGGCCGGGTCGAGGGTCGGCAGCGACAACTGCACGACCGGCACGTCGGCGTCTGGATACATCTCCTTGAGCGGCACGTAGGCGCCGTGGTCGAGCCCGCGGTTCTCGTCGCGGGCCACGGCCAGGCCGGCCTGCGCGAGCAATCCCGCTGTGCGGGAGGCGAGCTCGGGAGCCGGCGGGGCGGCATACATGACCTCGTAGTAGCGCTGCGGGAAGCCCCAGAAGTCGTAGAGCAGCGGCGCGCCGGTCGTCGACGAGAGCGCGATCGGGGCGGCTTCCCAGTGCGCGGAGACCATGAGGATGCTCTTCGGGCGCGGGAGCTCGGCCGACCACTGCGCGAGTTCGCGGGTCCACCGAGCGTCGTCGGCGAGCGGCGGCGCGCCGTGGCTGAGGAACAGGGCGGGCATCGCGGGCACGGACATGGTGACCTCTCACTGGTTGAGACTTCAATCAATATGCCGTGCAACCGCCGGGTTGGTGCCGTTTGTTCCCTCGGGCTGCGTGTAGCACGTGGTGCTACATTTGAATGGTGGCTGAGTACATCACTCAACGAGAACTGCGCAATGACAGCGGTCGCATCATGCGCGCCCTTTACGACGGACAGACCTTCGTTGTCACCCGCCGCTCCGAACCGGTCGGTGAGTTGCGGCCGCTCCGACGGCACCGGTTTGTCGACGTCCGCGTGGCGCTCGCGACGTTCGCCTCGGCGCCTCCCCTGGATGGAGCAGCCTTGCGACGAGATCTCGACTCCGTCGTCGACCAGGGGGTCGACCTCGATGGCTGAACTGCGTGAAGCCGGGCTACTCGACACGTCCTGTGTCATCGACCTGGAGCGGATCGACCCTGCTCATCTCCCGTCCCAGCTCGCCGTCTGCGCGATCACGTTGGCCGAACTCTCGGCCGGCTCGATGGCGACCTCGAATCCCGATGAGCGGGCGATTCGGCAAGATCGGCTGCAACGCACGGAGGCCGTGTTTGACCCCATTCCGTTCGGTGTCGAGGCGGCTCGGGCCTATAGTCGCGTGTTTGCGGCTGTCAAAGCCCACGGTCGAGCTCCGCGCCGACGGCTGGCTGACCTGCTCATCGCGTCGGTGGCCCTTGCTGAGGGGCTGCCCGTGCTCACCCGCAACCCCGACGACTTCTCGGGCCTGCAAGGTCTTGTCGAGATCCGTTCGGTCTAGCGGGCGCCCCAGCGCGGCGAGTCGACGCCCGCTGCTCGGCTAGACGAAGGGAGTGCGAGGGATGCGCGCGACAGCCGGGGCCAGCTCGGCGATGCGCTCCCAGGTCGCGTCCAGCGACCCGGTCAGCCAACGCCTGATCGCTGATCGAGACGGCTCGTCCAGTCCGCGCACGGCATCGAGATAGCCCACCCGTCCGGCCTGGGACACCAGCGGATCCAAGACGCCGGCCGGGGGCGCTTCGATCGCGGTGGCGACCACCCGGCATACCTCTTCGAGCACTGCAGCAATGGCCGGTGCCGTCGCATGGCCCGCGGGGGCCTTGCCTACCATCGCCGCCAGGCGCTTCTCACGCTCGACCCGAGCCAGGCGCAGCATCTCCAACGCGCCGGCACCGACCGCATCGCCCAACTCGACCGCGGCAAAGAAGGGTGCGCGAGCATGGCGGTGCCACGCTTCCAGAGCCGACAGTTCACCGAGGAAGCGCAGGTTCTTGGCGACCGAACGAGCCAGCGCCCGGTATTCGCCGGGCGTGCGGTCGGTGATCATCGCTGGCGGCGGGCCGACGACCACGAGCTTGCCCGCCGCGACGTCGGACCGCAGCACCGACCCGGCCGCGATCACCGAGCCGAAACCCACGGTCACTGGCCCGACCGTGCCGCCCTGGCCGCCGAGGAAGACCGGCGGCTGGTCCAGCAGCACTCCGTGAGACACGTCACCAAACAGCGATGGGGTGGCCTTGTCGCCATCGGGGGTGAAATTGAAGTGGATATAGCTCGACCCGACCTCGCTGTGGTCCGAGCGAGAGGTGCCCCCCGACATGAGGCAGTCGCAGAAGTTGATCAGGCTTCCGAGGGTGACAAAAGGTAAGAGGACGGTCTGTTTCAAGCCCACCGTGTGAGCCCCGCCGGACAGCTCCTCCAGCAGACAGGCATCCCGCACGTGAGCCCCCGATCCCAGCGAGGCCCCTTCCAGGAGAACGGAATTCACGGCATACCCGGATGCGATGGAGGCGCCGACCCCCAGCCGCACGTTGGTGATGGTGACCGGCCCCTCTGCCCCGAGAGAAACACCGGCTGAGATGACCGTCTCGGACCCCGAAATGCGGCACCCGGAGTGGATCGTCACACCGTCGCCACTGACCCGATCCGGGTCGACGTCACCAGCGACATACACCGACGCAGGGTCGGGCATCGCCACCCCCTTGGCCAGCAACGCCGCTCGGACCTCACACGTGGAATCGGTCGTCACAAGCGACCAGTATGCCGTCCGGTCACCGCCCCGATCGCGCGCCGACCCGGAGCGTCCGCTACCGTGCCTCACGCACCACGTCCACGTAGCGACGAATCCGCTGCACGCGGTGCCGGAAAGAACAAGGGGTATGCCGTGGCAGCAGGAAAGGGCCGCAAGCTCGTCATCGTCGAGTCGCCCAACAAGGTCCGCAATATTGCGAGTTACCTGGGGCCGGAGTTCGACGTCGAGGCATCGGTCGGCCATATCCGCGATCTGCCCAACCCGCGTGAGCTGCCTGCGGACATGAAGAAGGGACCCTTCGGCAAGTTCGCCGTCGACATCGACAACGGCTTCGAGCCCTATTACGTCGTCGACGCCGACAAGAAGAAGAAGGTCGCCGAGCTCAAGCGGATGCTCAAGGACGCCTCCGAGCTCTACCTCGCCACCGACGAGGACCGCGAGGGCGAGGCCATTGCCTGGCACCTGCTCGACACCCTCAAGCCGCGGATCCCGGTCAAGCGGATGGTCTTCAACGAGATCACCCGCGAGGCGATCCAGCGCGCCGTCGTCAACACCCGCGAGCTCGACACCCGCCTGGTCGACGCCCAGGAGACCCGCCGCATCCTCGACCGGCTCTATGGCTACGAGGTCTCGCCGGTGCTGTGGCGCAAGGTACGCCAGGGCCTGTCGGCCGGGCGCGTGCAGTCGGTCGTCACCCGGATGGTCGTCGAGCGCGAGCGGGAGCGGATGGCCTTCGTCGCGGCGGGCTATTGGGATGTCACGGCTCGCGTCACGCCCACGGCATCCAATGAGCCGTTCGAGGCCCGGCTCACGAGCGTCGACGGGCAGCGTGTGGCGTCCGGTCGTGACTTCGCGGATGACGGCCGGCTGACCAGCAAAGCTCTTGCGCTGCAAGAGGATCGCGCGACAAAGATCGCAAACGCCTTGCTATCAGCCGATGTTCGCGTCCTCAGTGTCCAGGACAAGCCCTACACAAGGCGTCCCGCGCCGCCGTTCACCACTTCGACCTTGCAGCAGGAGGCGTCCCGCAAGCTGCGGCTGTCATCCAAGAACGCCATGCGCGTGGCCCAGCGGCTCTACGAAAACGGCTACATCACCTATATGCGCACCGACTCGGTGACGCTGTCGCAGTCGGCGATCTCCGCGGCTCGCGCCCAGGCGCGCGACCTCTACGGCGCCGACTACGTGCCCTCGGCGCCGCGGGTCTACGCCTCCAAGGTCAAGAACGCCCAGGAGGCCCACGAGGCGATCCGCCCAGCGGGTGACACCTTCCGCACGCCGGCACAGGTGGCCGGTCAGTTGCGCGGCGACGAGTTCGCCCTCTACGAGCTGATCTGGAAGCGCACCGTCGCGTCCCAGATGGCCGATGCCCGCGGCTCCACGGCCACGGTCAAGCTCGGGACGAGCTTCGGTATGCCGGGCGGCTTGACTCCCGAGGTCGCTGGCGCTCGCGAGGTCGAACTCTCCGCCAGCGGCACCGTCATCACCTTCCGCGGCTTCCTCGCGGCATACGAGGAAGGCCAGGACGAGAGCCGGATCGCCAAGGCCCGGGAGGACGAGCAGGAGCGGCGTTTGCCGCGGCTGTCCGAGGGCGTCGCGTTGCGGGTCCTCGACTCCACTCCCGAGGGGCACGAGACCTCTCCGCCGCCGCGCTACACCGAGGCGACCCTCGTGAAAGCGATGGAAGAGAAGGGAATTGGCCGCCCGTCCACCTATGCCGCGACGGTCGGCACGATTCAGGACCGCGGCTATGTGCGCGCTCGGGGCTCGGCGCTCATCCCCACCTGGCTGGCCTTCGCGGTGACCCGGCTGCTGGAAGAGCACTTCACTGAGCTCGTCGACTACGACTTCACCGCCTCGATGGAGGAGGACCTCGACAGGATCGCCAATGGTGACGAGCACCGGGTGCAGTGGCTGCAGCGGTTCTACTTCGGCAGCGAGGCCACCTCCGGCGAGGGTCTCAAGGAACTTGTCGACCACCTCGGCGAGATCGACGCGCGGGAGATCTCCACCATCCCGCTCGGCGAGGGCATGGTCGTGCGGGTCGGCCGCTACGGCCCCTATGTCGAGGAGACCGTGCCCGCTGGCGTCGATCCGGCGACGGGGGAACTGCGGGCGGGAGGTGACGCGGACGGCATACCGGCTGATTGGCAGCCGCGCCGCGCGACGATCACCGACGATGTCGCACCCGACGAGATGACCCCGGCGAAGGCGCGCGAGCTGCTCGAGGTGGCGTCCGACGACGGGCGCGTGCTCGGCACCGACCCCGCGAGCGGCCACGAGATCATCGCGCGGGCCGGGCGATATGGCCCCTATGTCACCGAGGTGATCCCCGAGCCGGCGGCACCTGCGGCAGCGGCTGCTGGGGGGGCGCCGGCCAAGGGGCGGCGCAAGGTCGTGGCGGCCAAGCCGCGCACGGCGTCGCTGTTCAAGGACATGGACCTCGCGACGATCGACCTGGACACGGCATTGCGGCTGCTGTCGCTGCCGCGGGTCGTCGGTGCCGGGGAGGACGGCGAGGAGATCACCGCGCAGAACGGTCGCTACGGGCCCTACCTCAAGAAGGGCACCGACTCCCGATCGCTGGCGACCGAGGCGCAGCTGTTCGACATCACGCTGGAGGAGGCGCTGGCGATCTATGCCCAGCCCAAGACCCGCGGTGGTCGGACGGCTGCGGCGCCGCTTGCCGAGCTGGGGGCCGATCCGGTGTCGGGCAAGCCGGTCGTCGTCAAGGACGGGCGGTTCGGGCCCTATGTCACCGACGGCGAGACCAATGCGACGCTGCGCAAGGGCGACGACCCGGCCTCGCTCACGCCGGAGCGTGGGTTCGAGCTGTTGGCGGAGAAGCGGGCACGAGGTCCGGTGACGCGCAAGCGGGCGGCGGCCAAGAAGACCACTGCCAAGACGACTGCCAAGACGGCCGCGAAGAAGACAACTGCCAAGCGGACCACGGCGCCGGCGACGGCCACCAAGACCGCTGCTGCCAAGAAGACCGCTGCTCGCAAGACCACGACCTAATCGTGCGGTGCGCCCTCGTCGAGCGATCGGGCGAGGGCGGCCGGGGCGGTGTGGCGGTAGGAGGCGTCGACGAGTTCGGCGACTTCAGACCAGTCTGGTATGCCGTGCGTCAGGTCGAGCGCGAGCCACCCGTAGGCACCGACATAGCCCGGCACGACGAACCGTGGGTCAGCGAGCAATGCCTCGCGCTCGGCAGCGTCGGGGAGGATGACGACGGACCGGGCGAGGGCTTGCGACGCGTGATCGCCCTTGATGACGGCGCCGTACATCGCGAAGACCTTGACCGTGAAGAAGTTCGGCCGGCCGTGCGAGATCTTCTCGCGGGCGCCGGGCAGGGCGAGGGCGATCTCCCGCACCCGGTGCAGGTAGGGGTCGTCGTCGGAGTATCGCGGCGGATGCGGCATACGACAGGGTATGCCGGCCGGTCGCCGCCTCACCCTGGGGCGCCGATGAAGTCCTTTCTCGATAGCTGGAAAGGCTTGTAGATCGAACAGATGTCCTATAGAATCGAGGCATGAGCCCAGCGCCGACGCGTGACGAGATCCGGGAGTTCATCGCCCGGCTCGCGCTGCTTGATGGGTGCGCTGAGGTCGACAGCGAGCGGTTGGAGCTGGTGACCCTCTTGGATTCGGCGAAGGCGGCCCTCGCCGCAGCGCAGGTCCGAGTGACGGTCGCCTTCGACGCCTCCCAGCGGGCCGCTCAGCGTGCCGCTGGCGTGCCGGTGGACAAGCTGGGCGCCGGGATCGCCGAGCAGGTGGCACTGGCGCGTCGCGATTCGCCGACGCGCGGTAGCCAGCATCTGGGCTTGGCGAAGGCGCTGGTCCACGAGATGCCCGGAACGCTCGCGGCGCTGACTGCCGGGGAGCTGTCCGAGTGGCGCGCGACCCTCATCGTGCAGGCCACTGCTGTGCTCGATCCCGACATGCGCAGGGTGGCCGATGCGCGACTCGCGGGGCGGCTGGGGACCCTGTCTGACAAGCAGGTCCGAGCTGCCGCCATGGCGGTCGCCTACGAGCTCGACCCCAGGTCGTTCGTCGACCGAGCGGCGTATGCCGTGTCGCAGCGCCGCGTGTCGATTCGGCCCGCGCCCGACACCATGGCTTACCTCACAGCGCTTTTGCCCGCGGCTCAGGCGGTCGCGGTCTTTGCGGCCCTGAATGGTGCCGCTGGTTCGGCCCATGCTGCGGGCGACCCGCGCTCTCGTGATCAGGTCAAGGCCGACACCTTGGTCGAGCGGGTCACCGGACAATCGAGTGCGGCGGCTGTGCCGGTCGAGATCGGGCTGGTCATGTCCGAGGGCGCCCTGTTGGCCGGCCAGCACACCCCGGCGGTGTTGCTGGGCTACGGGCCGATCCCCGCCACCCTTGCCCGCGAGCTGGCTGTGGGAGGAGCGGCTGCCGGAGATTCTGCCGATGGAGAAGCGGCCGTGTGGGTGCGAAGGCTCTATGTCGACCCCGTCTCCAGCAGCATTGTCGATGCCGATCGACGCAGACGGTTCTTCCCGGCGCACCTGCGCAGGGTGATCGTCGCTCGCGACCAGTGGTGCCGCACGCCGTGGTGTGGGGCGCCGATCCGCCACATCGACCACGTAGTCGCCCATGGGCACGGCGGGCTCACCGAGCTTGGCAACGGCGCTGGATTGTGCGAGCGCTGCAACCAAGTCAAGGAGGCCGCGGGGTGGAGGTCGAGTATGACCTCGGATGAGCTGGGCCGAGCCGTCATCACGACGTCGACCCCGGCTGGCCTGACGTATTCGTCCACTGCGCCGGCCTGGAACCCCGCCCTTTCGACGCCGGAACCTCGACCCCCGCAACGCGAGGACCCTCGACCACGGCGCGGTCGACGGCTGCGGTCTCGGCAAGCGCCCTCGCTACGGGTGCCCGCGCGGCAAGTGCCCTCGCTACGGGTGCCCTCGCGGCGGGTGCCCTCTCGACAGACGCCCTCTCGACAGACGCACTCTCGACACCGGGAGCGTCGCCTCAGCGGCAAGACCCGGGTGCCGTCCGTCGCCTCGCGATTCTTTTCGCCGTCCTCATCGCACTTCTCCCCGTTCGAGCGGATGCTGATCGATTGGGCGCGCCCAGTGTGAACCGTGGGGTCGACAGCTCGACCTTGGTGGCCTGCCCTCGGGCTGTGCGATTCGCCGACTTGACCCTCCCGTGAGGTGAGGCGCGACGATCACCTACATGACGGCATACGAACACGGCTTTCCCGAAGCAGCGAGCGTGGGAACGCCCGACGGTCTGACCGTGGGGCAGGTGGCTGAGCGGTTCGGCGTGACCGTGCGCACGCTGCACCACTACGACGAGATCGGGCTGCTGCGCCCGAGCGAACGCACGCGCGCGGGCTACCGGGTCTACACGGCCGACGACCTAGTGCGGCTGCGGACGATCGTCCTCTATCGGCGGTTGGAGTTCGGGCTCGATGAGGTCCGCGAGTTGCTGGATGGCGACGCACCGGTCGCGGAGCATTTGCGCCGTCAGCGCACCGCCGTGCAGAGCAGGATGGGCGAGCTCGCCGAGCTCGTCGCCGCGATCGATCACGCCTTGGAGAGTGAGATGTCCGACCGACCGATGACCGATGCCGAGCTGCGCGAGCTGTTCGGTGACTCCTTCGACGAGGAGTACCAGACCGAGGCCGAGCAGCGGTGGGGCAACACCGATGCGTGGAAGCAATCCGCCTCGCGGACAGCGAAGTTCACCAAGCGGGACTGGGAGGCCGTGAAGGCCGAGCAACAGGCGGTCGGCGACGCCTTCGCGGCTGCGATGGATGCCGGGTTGCCCGCGACCAGCTCCGAGGCGATGGCCGCGGCGGAGCTGCATCGGGCGAGCATCGAGCGGTTCTACGACTGCTCCTACGCGATGCAGTGCGCCCTGGCGGAGATGTACCTCGCCGACCCGCGCTTCACGGCGACCTACGAGGCGCAGCGGGTGGGGATGGCGCAGTACGTCCACGATGCGATCAAGGCCAACGCCGCCCGAGCTACCTCCTGACCGAGCCCCGCTGGGCGATCAGTCACCCGCCAGTGCCGCGTGCGCCATCGCCAGCCGGTCGGCGCAACGGCCGGGCATTGTCGCGCCGTAGTAGGGGAGGGTGACCAGGGCAATGAGCAAGGCCCACCCACGCGAGGCCACCCAGGTCGCATCGTCCACGTCGAGGGCCTGACGCACGACCGCTCGACCGTCGGCGTCGAGCGACTCCCACCCGACGATGAGGTCGACGGTGGGGTCGCCGATCGCCAGCCCGCCGAAGTCGAGCACTCCGCATAAGGCGCCACCGTCGTCGATCAGCAGGTTCTCCAGCACCAGGTCGCCGTGGAACCAACTCGGACCCCGCGACTCAGCCGCAGACCCCGCGAGGGCCTGGTCCCACAGCCGCAGGCAGGCGTCGAGATCGAGCCCGCGCGCCATGTCCAGGGCCCTGCACTCGCCGACCGTCGCCCGGAAGTCCTCGTCGAGCTCGGCCAGCGGCAGGCCCCGGTACCACGTCAAGTCCTCCGAGCCGACGGCGTGGGAAGGCAACGGCATACCTTGCAGATCGGCGATGAAGCGCGCGAGGTCGGCAGCCAGCAGCCCCCCGCCCGTTCCCTTCCCGGCCGATTGCGCGGCGCGCGAGGGGAGCGACGGACGGCGTCCGGGCAGCCACGTCGTGACCGACCAGCGTTCCGGGTAGCCCAGCGCCGGGTCGCCGACACCCACGACGCGCGGGACGGACACCGCGACCTGTGCTGCCACCCAGGGCAGCCACCGGGCTTCCTTGTCGATTGTCCCGCCACCCCCGGGCTGGCGAGGTAGCCGCACCAGCAGATCCGACCCGAGCCGGAAGAGCGCGTTCGACGACCCCGAGTCCGCCAGCAGCGTGAGCGAGCGGCCGGCATACTCCGGGAAGGAACGATGGACCAGCCCACGCACCAGCGCGAGGTCGATCGGCAGTTCGTCAGCATGCAGGGGCGTCACCGCACCAGAGTGGTCCACCCGGAGTGTCGGCGCGAGCCATGAACGCGGCCCACGACCCGGCATCCGTCACGGTTTGACGACGGTCAACCCCTTGGTGTCGGCTCCCAGCGCCAGCAGCGCCTTCACCGAGCGGTCGTACACCGCCTGGTATGCCGTGCGCCGCGCCCCGGTCAGGCTCTTGTCGGCCAGCAGGGTCGGCAGGTCGATGGTGTGCAGCAGGGGTTCGGTTGTCGAGGCCATCGCGACCGGGCGGGCCTCGGCGGCGGTGGCGTGGAACCGCCCGTCGGCACCCTCGGTGAAGGTGAAGGTCGCCAACGCCTCCGCTTGAGTCGCTGCCCGCGCGGCCGCGGTGTGTTGCTTGTGGATGAGGTTGCCCATGCCATAGGCCACCCACACGTCGCCGATCTTGTCGATGGGCTGCACGACGTGCACGTGGTGGCCGTAGATGAGATCGACCAGCCCGGACTGCGCCAGCGCCGTGGCCACCGAGCGCTGCTGGGCGTTGGGCAGCTGCACGTATTCGTCGCCGGCATGCACCGCCACGGCGACGATCTGCGCCCCGGCCGCGCGTGCCGCCTTGGCGTCGGCCAGCATGGTCGGGATGTCGATGAGATTGACGGCCCATGGCTTGCCGGCCGGGGTCGAGAACCCGTTGAGGCCATAGCCATACGCCAACAGCGCGACCTTGACGCCCTTGACCTCCATGATCGTGGGCGTGTTGCGCTCTTGTTCGGTCCGCGACGAGCCCGCGTGGCGAATTCCGTTGGCGTCCAACACATCCAGCGTCCGCTTGAGCCCGTCGAAGCCCTTGTCGACGGTGTGGTTCGACGCAGTGGTGCAAGCGTCGAAGCCCGCGTCCTTGAGCGCCGGCACGATGTCCTGCGGCACCGAGAAGGTGGGATAGCCGGTGTAGGGACCACCGGCGGGCGCCAGCGGGGTCTCCAGATTGCAGAAGGCCAGGTCAGCCTTGGACAGATAGGACGCGACGGGGGCGAGCATGGGCCGGAAGTTCATCCCGTTGGTGGCACCCGCGGGGTTGGTCTTGGCATCCGCTCGCGCCTGGGTGACCACGCCCTCATGTAGCAGGACGTCGCCTGCCACGGCGATGGTCACCGTCCGCCCGCCTCCCGTGGCACGAGCGGTCGACGAAGGGCTTGGGTATGCCGTGCTGCCGCCGTTCGTCGCAGCGCCTCCCGTGCTCGCCACCCCCGAGGAGCCGGCGGGACCGGTCGTGGCAGCAGTCCCACCGGCTGGCGGCGTAGGAGCGCTGGGTCCGGTCGTGGCTGCGCTCGAACACCCAGCGGTGGCCAACAGCGCGGCAAGCATCAGACCCCCCGTGCGCGCGGAGGTGAGGCGAGACGGCATACCCCGACGTGACATGTCACCAAACTAGCCTGGCCGCGTTGTCGGAGCGCTGGCCTAGGCTTCCCTCGTGACCCAGCCACCCAGCAGCCCGCCGCCCGAGCGTGGGCTGTTCGTCGCCTTCGAGGGCGGCGACGGGGCCGGCAAGTCCACCCAGGTGCGGTTGCTCGTGACGGCATTGACCGCCGCCGGCCGCAGTGTCGTCGTGACCCGTCAGCCCGGCGGCACCGAGCTCGGCAGCCAGATCCGCGACCTGCTGTTGCACGGCGGTGAGGTGAGCCCGCGGGCCGAAGCGCTGCTCTTCGCCGCAGACAAGGCCCAGCATGTCGACCACCTCATCCGGCCCGCGCTCGACCGTGGCGAGGATGTCGTGACCGACCGTTACACCGACTCGTCGATCGCCTATCAGGGGGCCGGGCGAGACCTCGGCCCCGACGAGATCCACCGGCTGCTCGACTGGGCCGTGGGCGGGCTCTTCCCCGACCTCACCATCGTTCTGGATGTGCCCGCCGAGGTGGGTCGGCAGCGCCGCGGCAGCGTTCACGACCGCCTCGAACGCGAGCACGACGAGTTCCACGACCGGGTCCGCCGCCACTTCCTCGACCTTGCCGCTGCCGCTCCGGCGCGCTATCTCGTCGTCGACGGCACCCAGCCGCCCGCGCGGCTGCACACCGAGATCGTCACCCGGCTGCACGGCATACCGGCGCTGGCCGGCCTGCGGGAGGCGAGCGGATGAGCGTCTGGGACGACGTCGTCGGACAATCGCAGACCGTCCGCACGCTCAGCCACGCCGCTGCCGACCCCGCCGCGATGACCCACGCCTGGCTGCTCACCGGGCCGCCCGGGTCGGGGCGCTCCACCGCGGCGCGCGCCTTCGCTGCCGCGCTGCAGTGTCCCGAGCACGGCTGCGGGGTATGCCGGGAATGCCGCACGGCGCTCGACGGCACCCATGCCGACGTCACCGTCGTCGCGACCGAGGGGTTGTCGATCAAGGTCGAAGACACCCGAGCCTTGGTGCAGGAGGCGGGCTTGCGGCCCTCGGTCGGGCGCTGGCGGGTCATCGTCATCGAGGACGCCGACCGGCTCACCGAGCGGGCCGCCGATGCCCTGCTCAAGGCCCTCGAAGAGCCCACGCCGCGCACGGTTTGGGTGCTGTGCGCGCCCTCGCTGGAGGACGTCATCATCACCATCCGGTCGCGCTCGAGGCACGTGCGGCTGCGCACCCCGCCGGTCGCGGCGGTGGCTGAGCTGCTGACCCGGCGGGACGGCATACCGGAGACCATGGCGGGGTATGCCGCCCGCGCGGCGCAGAGCCATGTGGGGATGGCCCGGCGGCTGGCTCGAGACGAAGCGGCGCGCAACCGTCGTCATGAGGTGATTTCGCTGCCGCTCAAGATCAAATCGGTGGGCCTGGCGATCGGCGCGGCCGCTGACCTCGCCGGGATCGCCGACGAGGAGTCGGCTGCCTCGTCGACCGAGCGTGACCAGCGCGAACGCACTCGACTGCTGGAGACCCTCGGCGCCGATCCGGGGGCGCGCACCCAGCCACCGCACATCCGGTCGCAGTTGTCGGCCTTGGAGCGGGAACAGAAGGCGCGGGCGACCCGGCACGGCCGCGATGTCGTCGACCGGGCGCTGGTCGACCTGCTGTCGATGTATCGCGACGCCCTCGTGGTCCGCAGCGGTGCCACTGTCGGTCTGGTCAACAGCGAGGCCATCGATCAGGTGCGGGCCTTGGCCGCGGCGCTCACTCCGGAGCGACTGCTGTCGTGCATGGACGCCATCGGGGAGGCACGCGAGCGGATCAACCTCAACGTGCCGCCCCTGCTGGCCCTGGAAGCGATGGCGGTGTCGCTGCAGCTGCCGACCGGGCCCACTGGGCCACCCGCCGCGGTCAGCTAGGCGCGGCGCGGCGGGATAACCTCAGCCGCATGAGTCGTGGTTCACGGGGTGCGGGTCGTTCTCGGGGCATGGGTCGGCGGCCCCTGTGGGGACCCTTGGCCAGTGCGGTGGCGGCCGCGCTGACGCTGTCCTCCTGTCTCGTGCTCCCGTTCATGAGCTCTGAATCCGGGAGCGGCAGCGGTGGCAATGGAGGCAGCGCGCCGAAGCCGACCGCGGTGGCCACCCCACCGGCCGATCATCCCGAGCTCGCTGAGTTCTACAGCCAGACCCTCACCTGGCGGCCCTGCTCGGGCGGAGAGTGCGCGACCCTCACGGTGCCGGTCGACTACGCCAAGCCCACCGGCGACAAGATCAAGTTGGCGCTGCTGCGGGTGCTGGCCAAGAACCAGGGAGCGCGCATCGGGTCGCTCGTGGTCAACCCCGGTGGCCCGGGTGGGTCGGGTGTCGACTACGCCCGGTATGCCGACCAGATCGTCGGCGCCGAGGTGCGCAAGCGGTTCGACGTCGTGGGGTTCGATCCGCGGGGCGTGGGCCAGTCGGCGCCCTTGGACTGCCTCTCCGACGCCGACCTCGACACCTTCCTCGGGATGGACCCGACTCCCGACGACAAGGCCGAAGAAGAGGCATTCGTCGCGGGGGCACGCAAGCTGGCCGAGGGCTGTGCGGCACGCGGCGGCACCCTGCTGGCCCACGTGTCGACCGTCGAAGCCGCCCGCGATATGGACGTCCTGCGGGCCGCCCTCGGCGAGCCCAAGCTGCACTACCTCGGCAAGTCCTATGGCACCTTCCTGGGCTCCACGTATGCCGACCTCTTCCCGCTCAACGTCGGGCGCTTCGTCCTCG
>JADJVI010000039.1 GCA_016710645.1 Actinomycetales bacterium
CCGCTGGCACCAGCGAATCCCCGCTGTGCGCCCGCTGGGTATGCCGTGTCGCGGGTTGGCGTCTCAGCGCGTCGTCCCTGTGCCACGGTGTCCCGGGAGGGACCCTACGATGACGGGTGGACCGAAGGGCTCAGGATGGGCTCGGGGCCCTGATCGACCGAAGGGGCAAGTCCTCATGTTGCGCTCGCGTATCGCCGCCGTCGCCGGATCGGCCCGTGTTGCTGGCCGCGCTCACCGCGTGGCGGAAGCTCGTCCTCAGGTAGTACTACTGCCACCTCCAGCAAGGCCGGCGGGGCCGCGACCCATCGGCTGCCGACACCTGTGCCAAGGGGTCGTTGACCCTCGTGACGCCTGGCAAGTTCACGATCGGCACCGACGACCCGGCACACGAGCCGTGGTTCAGGACGGCCAAGCCGGCCAATGGCCAGGAGCTACGGGTCGGCGGTGGCCTTCGCTTTGGTGGCCAAGCTGGGATTCAGGGCGACCGACGTGACTGGGTGACCGTGCCCTTCACCAACGCGATCACCCCGGGCAAGAGAAGGCCTTCGACGTCGACATCAACCAGGTCTCGATCTCCGAGGGGCGGCGCAAGGCGGTCGACTTCTCGACCAGCTACGACGTGGCGCAGGCCGTCATCAGCTACAAGGGCTCGCCGATCGACGGCAAGACGACGGTCGCCGACCTGGCGGGCGCCAAGCTGGGCGCTCAGGTGGGCGACGTCCACCAAGGCGATCACCGACCAGATCAAGCCCAGCAAGACCCCGGGGTCTCCGACACCAACGACCTGGCTGTGCAGGCCCTGAAGAACAAGCAGATCTGACGGCATCGTTGCCGACGTGCCAGCCTTCTACATGACGGCTGCGCAGCTCGACAGCACGTCATCGTCGGCCAGCTGCCCGCTGCCGGCGTACGCGGGAAGCAGTTCGGCATGGTGCTGAGCAAGGGGTCGGCCCTGACGCCGTGTGTCGAAAGGCGGTCGACGCGCTGCGCGCCGACGGCACGTTGGCCAAGCTGGCCGCTCAGTAGCTCACCAACGCCGGCGCCCCGGCTCTAAATAGCCGGACCTCGGCAGCCCGCCTCAACGCGCGTCACCACACGGCATACCGGCAGCGCATGTCGACCCCACCCAGCGATCGAGCGGGCGTGACGGCTGGCGAGCACACGGACGCTCGTCGCGCCTGGAGTGCCGTCAGCTCTCGAACTGGAACGACGCGCCTACCGCCGATCCCGGACCGTGCGCTCGGCCGCCATCGCCTCGATCAGCACCATCATCCTGGTCGGGGTGCTCGGTTTCGTTGTCACGAGCTCCTCGGGTTGGCCTCGGGTCAAGGAGACCTTCTTCGACTGGGACAAGGCGGTGGCGTCCTTCCCGGCCGTGCTCAACGGGCTCTGGCTCAACATCCGGGTGCTGCTGGTGTGCTCGGTGCTCATCACGGCGCTCGGGCTGACCATCGCGGTGATCCGCACCCTGCGCGGGCGGTGTTTTTCCCGTTGCGGCTTTTCGGAGCTGCCTTCACGGATCTGTTCCGCGGGTTGCCATTGCTGTTGGTCTTGCTGTTGCTCGGCTTCGGTGTGCCGGCTCTCGGGCTCGACGGGGTGCCGCAGGAGGCGGTCTTCTGGGGCTGCGCCGCGCTGGTGCTGAGCTACTCGGCATACGTGGCCGAGGTCTTCCGGGCCGGCATCGAATCGGTGCACCCGTCGCAGCGGGCGGCGGCCCGGTCGCTGGGGCTGACTCACACCCAGTCGTTGCGCTTCGTCATCGTGCCGCAGGCGATCCGGCGAGTGTTGCCCCGCTGCTCAACGACTTCGTCTCGCTGCAGAAGGACTCCGGCCTCATCGCCGTGCTCGGCGTCGTCGACGCGATCCGCGCCGCGCAGATCGAGACCGCGCGTGACTTCAACTTCACGCCGTATGTCGTCGCCGGGGTGCTCTTCGTGTGTCTGACCATCCCGATGGCCCGCTTCACCGACTGGGTGGCCCGCAAGCAGGGGTTCCAGGGCGGTGGTCTGCTGTGAGCCTCCTGTCGATCTCGGGTCTGCGAAAGTCGTTCGGGGACAACGTGGTTCTCGACGGGTTCGACATGGACGTGGCCCCTGGCGAGTGTGTCGTGCTCATCGGCGCGTCGGGATCGGGCAAGTCGACTCTGCTTCGTTGCGTCAACCTGCTCCGGACCGTCGACGACGGGTCATCGAGCTGGCCGGTCAGGACATCACCGACCCCCGGTCAACCCCGACCAGGTGCGCGCCCGGATGGGGATGGTCTTCCAGGCATACAACCTCTTCCCGCACCTGAGCGTCCTGGACAACATCATGTTGGCGCCGGTCCGGGTGCACCGGCGGTCCCGCGCCGAGGCGGCGACCGCGGCGCAGGAGATCCTCGAGCGGGTGGGCCTGGCCGACAAGGCCCGCGTGCGGCCCGACGAACTCTCAGGTGGGCAACAACAGCGGGTCGCCATCGCCCGCGCCCTGGTCAACTCACCCGAGCTCATGCTCCTGGACGAGGGTGACCTCGGCCCTCGACCGGAACTCGTCGGCGAGGTGCTCGACCTGCTGGTCAGCCTCAAGGCCGACGGGATGACCATGGTGCTCGCGACCCACGAGATGGCCTTCGCAAAGGAGGTCGCCGACCGGGTCTGCTTCCTGCACGGCGGTCAGATCCACGAGGAGGGTCCGCCGGCGTCATTGCTGACGGCGCCCACTCGCGAGCGCACCCGGGCCTTCCTCGCCCGTTTCGTCGGCCTCTAGCACCGGCCAGCTACCCCTCGGCGGGGCCCGAAAAACCTGGCGACCGGTGTCGGTGGGCCTGGCTAGCATCCTCGGGTGGGCACTTCGGAGGCGTCGAGCAGCGACGTGTTGGTCAGCGCGCGGGGGTTGACCAAGACCTTCGGCGACTTCGTCGCGGTCGACGGCATCGACGTCGAGGTGCGCCGGGGCGAGGCGTTCGGATTCCTCGGCCCCAATGGCGCAGGCAAGTCCTCGACGATGCGGATGATCGGCTGTGTCTCGCCGGCGACCGGCGGTGAGCTGCGGATCTTCGGTCAAGACCCGGCCGTCGACGGGCCGGCCATCCGAGCCCGCCTTGGGAGCTGCCCGCAGGCCGACATGCTCGATGAGGAACTCACCGTGCAAGAGAACCTCTGGATCTATGGCCGCTACTTCGGGCTGACCAAGGCCCAAACCCGCAAGCGGGCCACCGAGTTGCTGGATTTCGCCCAGCTGACCGATCGACGCGGCGACAAGGTCGAGCCGCTCTCCGGCGGGATGAAACGCCGCCTCACCATCGCCCGCAGCCTGATCAACAACCCCGAACTGCTCCTGCTCGACGAGCCGACCACCGGCCTGGACCCGCAGGCGCGGCACATCCTCTGGGACCGGCTCTTCCGGCTCAAACGTCAAGGCGTGACCCTCATCATCACGACGCACTACATGGATGAGGCCGAGCAACTCTGTGACCGGCTGGTCGTCATGGACCACGGCCGGATCGTCGCCGAGGGCAGCCCGCGCGACCTCATCACGCGCTACTCCACCCGCGAGGTCGTCGAGTTGCGCTTCGACTCCGACGACCACGCCGATCACATCGACGCGGTGACCGGGGTCGCTGCGGCCAGCCGCGTGGAACTGCTGCCGGACCGACTGCTGGTCTACACCGACGACGGTGACGCGACGAGCGCCGACCTGCACGCCCGAGGCGTCATCCCACTCTCGACCTTGGTGCGCAGGTCCACCCTCGAAGACGTCTTCCTGCACCTCACCGGCCGGACGCTGGTCGACTGATGTCGAGCTCCACTGTCCAGTCGACGGCCACGACCACCGCCCCGGGCGGGGGAGGCCGAGCGGGCCGCGGCGGGCACGGCACACGGGAGCCGTTGTCTTGGCTCGAGCGGATCCGGGCTGTCGTCGGCTACTTCCTCACTGTCTACCGCCGCACCTGGCGCGGCTCGATCATCGGCCGGTTCGCCTCGCCGCTGTTCTTCCTGCTCGCGATGGGGCTCGGGCTCGGGTCGCTGGTCGATGCCAAGGCCGGCGGGGTCGGCGGACTGTCCTACCTGCATTTCGTCGTGCCCGCGATCGTCGCGACGCAGTCGATGTGGGTGGCCATGGGCGAGTCGACCTACCAGGTCATGGGCTACTTCAAGTGGAACAAGATGTATGCCGCGATGCTCGCCACTCCGCTGCGGGTCGCCGACATCCTCACCGGCCATCTGCTCACCGTCGTCTTCCATCTCGCCACTGCAACAACGATTTTCGTGGCCGTCGCGGCGGAATTCGGAGGTTTCGCAGGGTGGGGCGCGCTGTGGTGCATCCCGATCGGGGTGCTCACCGGGCTGGCCTTCGCGGTGCCGGTCTTCGCCTATACCGCGAGCCAACAGACCGAGGACGGCTACAACATCCTCTTCCGGATGGTCGTGTCGCCGCTCATGCTCTTCTCGGGCACCTTCTTTCCCATCGCGCAGCTGCCGGTGTGGCTCCAGCCGATCGCCTGGGCGACCCCGCTGTGGCATGGCGTCGAGTTGGCCCGCGGTGCGGCGACCGGGGTGGTGTCCAGTCCGGTGGCGGCATGGGTGCATGTGGCCGCGCTGCTGGCATTCGTGGGCATCGGCTGGGTGCTGGCGCTGCGCCTGTTCACCCGGAGGTTGGTCGCATGAGCGGTCTCGACCTCGGTGCCCCGGCCTCCCGCGCGACCGGCGTCTCGCGGTTCTCTCGGGCGCTGCCGTTGCCGGCAGGTGCGGGGATGGCCCGCTGGGTGATCGCCCGCAACGCGATGGCCTTCCGGCACGGCTGGGTGGCCCTCGTGACCGGCTTCGCCGAACCGGTCTTCTACCTGTTCTCCCTGGGGATCGGCATCGGTGCGCTGGTGCACTCGGTGCGCACCGACGGGGGCAGTGAGGTCCCGTATGCCGTGTTCGTCGCCCCCGCGCTACTCGCCTCGTCGGCGATGAACGGCGCGGTCATGGACTCGACCTTCAACGTCTTCTTCAAGTTGCGTTACGCCAAGCTCTACGACTCGATGCTCGCCACCCCGCTCGGTCCGCGGGACATCGCGGTCGGAGAGATCGGGTGGGCGCTGCTGCGTGGTGCGCTCTACTCCGCGGCCTTCCTGGCCGTCGCTGCCCTGGCGGGGATGGTCACCTCGTGGTGGGCCCTGCTCGCCCTGCCAGCGGCAGTGCTCATCGGGCTGGCGTTCGCGGCGATCGGGATGTGGGCGACGACCTTCATGACCAGTTGGCAGCACTTCGACTACATCACCCTGGCCATCCAGCCGATGTTCCTCTTCTCGGCGACCTTCTTCCCCCTCTCGACCTACCCCGAGGGCATCCGCTGGCTGGTGCAAGCGACGCCGCTCTATCACGGGGTCG
Source organism: Actinomycetales bacterium (assembly GCA_016710645.1). Taxonomy (GTDB): domain Bacteria; phylum Actinomycetota; class Actinomycetes; order Actinomycetales; family Dermatophilaceae; genus Phosphoribacter. Next base: position 5,357 of record JADJVI010000039.1, read on the forward strand.
CTCTGGAGCGGGGGCTCATGCTTGGAGAGGTGGGCTGGGCGCTGGCCGGACACACGGCATACCTCGTCGTTCTAGGGGTGATCGGCGCTCTCGGAGCCGCCCGCCGCATCGAGCGCCTCCTGCTCACCTGACGCGCCGCCGCGAGGTGGGGCGGTGGCGCGCGAGGTGCGGGGTGCCGGGTGCGGGGCAGCGCAGGTTCGTGGATTGGTGCTCTCTCCTTCGTGCCTGCCTGTCCGTCAGACATGAGTGGATGGCACTCCCCAGCGGGGTCCGGGTCTTCTCCAGGGGGAGGCCCGGACCCCGTCCTGGCTTGTGAGCTGAACCGCCCCGGCATGTCCGGAGACTTCGAACCTTGGGAAGGTTGGAGTCATGCCAGGAGACACGCACAAGCGGTACCCGCCTGAGTTGAAGGAGCGGGCGGTCCGGATGGTCGCCGAGAACGTCGGTGAGCACGAGTCGGAGTGGGCAGCGATGACCCGGGTCGCGGAGCTCCTCGGGGTCGGCACCCCGGAGACGGTTCGCAAGTGGGTCCGCCAGGCGCAGGTCGACGCGGGTGCCCGACCAGGGGTCACGAGCGAGGAGTCAGCCGAGGTCCGCCGGTTGAAGCGGGAGAACGCCGAGCTCAAGCGCGCGAACTCGATTCTGAAGGCCGCGGCGGCTTTCTTCGGAGCCGAGCTCGACCGGCCCTCCCGGTGATCGTGGACTTCATCCGCGAACACGCCGACCACCGCGAACCCGGTGGCCTGCGTTGGGGTGTCGAGCCCATCTGTACCGTGCTCACCGAGCACGGGCTGAAGATGGCCCCGTCGACGTACTACGAGCACGTCGGGAAGACCCCGACCGCTCGCGACCAGCGCGATGAGTTCCTGGTGACGGAAATTCGTCGGGTCCACGCCGCCAACTACGGGGTGTACGGAGCGCGGAAGGTCTGGCTGCAGCTGAACCGTGAAGGTGTCCCGGTGGCACGGTGCACCATCGAACGCCTGATGAAGGCTGAGGGGTTGACCGGCGCGATCCGCGGCAAGGTCAAGAAGACGACGATCCCCAATCCGGTCGCGGAGCGGGCACGGGATCTGGTCGGCCGCAACTTCGCCCCGGCCGCGCCGGACCGGCTGTGGGTGGCTGACATGACGTACGTCTCGACGTGGTCGGGGTGGGTGTATGTCGCGTTCGTGACCGACGCCTACGCCCGCCGGATCCTGGGCTGGCGCTGCGGGACCTCGATGACCACCCAGCTCGTCCTGGACGCCCTCGAGCAGGCCGTGTGGACCCGCCAGCGCGACGGCCGATCACTGGATTCCGTTGTGGCACATACCGATCGCGGGTCGCAGTACGTCAGCATTCGTTACACCGAGCGGCTCGCTGAGGCGGGGATCGCCGCCTCAGTCGGGACCGTCGGCGACTCGTATGACAACGCTCTCGCCGAGACGATCAACGGCCTGTACAAGACCGAACTGATCAAACCGCGCAAACCGTGGAAGACCGTCGACGACGTCGAATACGCGACCGCCGAATGGGTCGACTGGTTCAACCACCGCCGGCTCTACGAGTACTGCGGCGACATCCCACCCGTCGAAGCCGAGGCCCTCTACTACGCTCGAAACCAAGCCCAGCAACAGCTGGAGCCGTCAAACCAGTAAGTCTCCGGACTCACCGGGGCGGTTCAGAGCAGCGCGCTACCGACGGATTCCAGCCCCTTTTGGGTCGGTCTGTCCGTCAGAGGGAGGAAAGGCGCCCAGATGAATTGGTTTGCGGTGAGCCGCCGCGCCGTTCTCGGATCGTCTGTCTAGTCTCGCTGTTCATCCGGTAGATGTGGAAGGTGCGACAGTGGCAGATCAACCGCCCGCGGCCATAGGGGACGGGCCAGACTCCGCGGTTCAACTCCAACTCCGAGATCGAATCCGCGATGAGTGCGCTCGCCTTGAGGAGAGCGCGCGATACAGCTGTCAAGGGCAGTTCGAACAGGCCAAGACATGGCGCAAGGTCAACACGACGCTGGGAATACTCGCGAGCTGTGCGTCGGCTCTGGCGGCGATATTCACCTTTGCATCGGGTGATGGTCAGCTGGTGGCGGGTGTCACCGCGGTGGCTGCGGCGCTTCTGACGGCCACCTACGCAGCCCTGGGTCCGGAACGGCGGGCGGCTCACATGCAGGCTGTTGCCAACCGCTACCTCGCGATCCAGGGCGATGTGCGCCGCTTCATGGGGGTCGTGTTGCCCGCCCTTGCTGCCGACGACGCCCTGGCCCGTCTCCAAGAACTCGCCGCCGAGCTCCAGGAGATTCACAGTGACGCCGACCCCATCAACAAGTTCGCGTTCCGCCGAGCACACGCGAACATCACGGCTGGCGGTCAAACCTACGCCGTGGATTCCTCGTCTGACCATGGAGGTTCCCCAGCATGACCACCCACGCGCCCGCGGCCCCGGTGCTGCTCCAGATCGAGGCGATGGACATCGTGTCCTACATCTTCGGCACCAACGTCCAACGTGAGCACATCGGCGCATCCTGGCTGGTGACGCAGCTCCCGAGATGGTTTCGGTCGGCATGCGACAGCGAATCTGTCGATGTGCTGGTCTCCGTCAGCGGGAAACTACTTGCGAAGGTGGAATCGGCGCAGGCCGCCAAGAAGATCGTCACTGCAGTATCTTGCGCCGCCCTGGATGAGGCACCGGAACTGGACATCTGCGGTGCCTGGGTTTCGCTCCCCGGGGATGAAGTCACGGTCGGCGACATGAGGCGCGCGGCCGTTGCCTTGGAAGAGGCGCGGAGCCTTCGGGTCTCCATGGATGCCGCGTCGCCGACGATTCCCTTCCTCGATGTGTGTCGAGTCAGCAACCGCCCCGCGGTCCCCGAACTGGGCACGACGGGCGAGTGGGCGCGGGACAAGAAGATTGCTCTGAGCGAGAGCAGCCGTCGTAAGAGAGTCAAGGCGCAAGATTTCCGCAGCCACCTCCTGAAGGTCCTCGAGAACGGAGGGATCAGCGAGGAGAACGCAACCCGCTTGTTGCCGCATTTGAAGGAGCTTGAAGAGGCTGCCGACGACGATTCGACAGGGATCACCGAACTGGAGTGGGTCGGCGTGGTCCATGCCGACGTCAACCACCTGACGTCGGCACTATATGGAGGCAACGCAGAGGCCGTTCACGCCGTCAATCCGCAAGAGTTGCGCGAGCGCACGCGTCAGATCAGCCAGGCGATCGAGAGCGCATACGTGGCGGGTGCAAAGGCCGTCTTGATTCAGGCCGATGCCGCAAGCCCGAAGAAGCGGGTCAACGTCCTCCCGCTCTTCCCGATCATGCTGGGGGGTGACGACCTCACCGTCGTTGTCCACGGTCACTACGCCCTGACCTTCGCCGTCGAATACGCCAAGGCGCTTCGGGCGGCGACGGGTGCGGATGACAGTCCGTTGCGGTCTCTGACTGACGATCAGAGCGGGTTCCGCGCTGCCATCGGAGTGGCGCTCGTCAAGCCGCACTTTCCCTACCACCTCGCCGCGGCACTCGCCACGGCGCTATGCGACCGATCGAAACAGGCATCCCGCGCCGAGTCGATGGTCGACTTTGAGGTGGTCTACGACTCAGTTCACATTGATCTTGACGGCATACGCGGCCGTGACCCGGTTCCGAGCCTGCGTCCCCTCAGAGTCGAGGGAGTCGGAGCTGGCTCGTGGTGCGGACTGGTCGCCGCGGCACGGGCAGTGGTCGGCGATGGCGACAAAGACCGGGGTATGCCGTCGGGCCAGTTGGCCGCGCTGCGGGACGAAGTGCGTCGATCCGGCTCTCCTCCGACCGATCCTGCACTGAGCGATGCAGCCGCCGCGCGGTGGTCCAGGCTGGCTCACCAATACCCACGGAGCGCGCAAGCGCTGGGGGATGGGGCGGGGCGGGTTGTGTGGGAGGACAGGCCATCGTCCCGCCGGGTCAGTCAACTCTTCGATGTCAAGGCGCTGCTCGATGTCAGCCCGGTGTCGTTGGTGCGGCTCCTCGCAGAAGGTTCCTGTGGCTCGGAAGGAGACGGCCGATGATTTCACGCGAGGTGAGCATCACACTGGAGTCGGACTGGACGCACGGCTCGGGCCAGCGCGGTGATGACAATGCCGATATCGCCATCCAGCGCGATGCGTCGGGGCGGCCGCTTCTCAGAGGCACTCACCTCACCGGGTTGGTGCGCGAGGCATTACATGAAGTGATCGCCATGTTGGTCAACGAATCGGCCAAGGACAAGGCGGTGTGGAAGTCCTGGCTTACGGTGCTCTGCGGCAACGAGACCCATGCCGGAGCATTGTCGATCCGAACCGCCTACGCCGATATCGCGACCCCCATTGGCCTACGTCCGGGTGTCGCGATCAATCCGGCCACGGGAACCGCCGCAGACGACCAGCTGAGGCTGGCGCAGCGGGTCGGAACGGTCAAACTGACGACCTCCGCCGTCTTGGGGGAGCGCAGCGGGGACGGGCGCCGGCTTGCCTGGTCGAAGGATCAGATCACGGCCGCCTGGCTGCTGGCCGAAGCCGCCATGGGGCTCGTCGAAGCTGTCGGTTCCGAGCGCCATCGCGGCGCGGGGCGCGCAGTCATCGCCTGGGCGGATAAGGAACCGAAACTGACCGCGCGGCTGCAGCAACTGAAGACCAAGCCTGTGCCTCCACCTGCTGCGACGGCGGAGACGAGACCGCGTGTGGGTGGAACTCCGGTGAGCGAGGAGTGGAAACGCTTCACGGTGGGTCTGACCCTGAGCGATCCGCTTCACGCAAACGCGGGAGTCAGGTCCAACACCATGCTGGGTCACCCCTACCTACCGGGGACTGCGCTCCTTCCGTGGCTTCACCAGCAGTTGCGCCGCATTGACGCCGAGGACATCGTTCGGGACGCCGTCGTGAACGGTGGTTTGTTGGCGGGGAACGCGTATCCGGTGGTGGAGTCTCGGCCCACCTGGCCGGCACCGCTGGGGCTGAGCAGTCGAGGCCGCTGGGTCACGCAGTCCTGTCCGCATGACTTCGTCGATGGTGCGCCCATGCTCTTGGTCCCCCACAACACGATCGACCCCACGAAGGGTCGGACGAAGACCGAAGCCGGCTTCTACCAAGTCGTGGCGATCGCCGACGGCAGCATCCTGGAGGCGGAGGTCTTGCTGAACACCGATGTATGCCGTGCCCTTCCCGAGGGTTGGGAGACGAAGATCGACACGTCGGGGTTCTTTGGCGCCAAGTCCGGTGCGGCATACGGCGGGGCGAAGGTCTGCGTCTCCGGAGGTGTGCCCGCAACGCCGACCACGCCCAACGCGTCGGACGGGTCGCTCACCGTGTGGCTCCTCAGCGATCTTCTGCTGCGGTCACCCTCCTTCGCTGCTGCGGGGGTCTTCGACGTGGTGAAGGCCTTGCAGCAGCTTGGGGTCGGGGTCACCGACCCGCAGCTGGGGGAGGTTCACGTGCAGACCAAACGCATCGACAGCTGGACCGGGAATGCACCACGTCCCACCTTGATCACGCTCGCGGCGGGCAGCACACTGCGGCTCCGCTGGGACGGATCGGGGGCCGAGGTGCTCGCCAAGGTGGCCCTCACCGGGTTCGGTGAGCGTCGGGCCGAAGGGTTCGGCCGGATGGCCTTCCAGCACCCACTACTCGAGTCTCAACCAGCACTCCCGGCAGGAGCACTTCCGTGATCAGGTACCGCTTGGAGGCGATCGTCCAGTTGGCGAGCCCTCTGCATATCGGAGGTCTTGACCGGCTCACCGTGGCCGGTCTTCACGACGAAACACAGGTCAAGGAAATCGCCCGTGACTCCCAGGGGGTGAGGACGATCCCCGGGTCCAGCATTCGCGGAGCGCTCCGGGCGTTTCTGCGGAAGGCTGGTCAGCTCGATGACGTCGTATGGGGCTCTACCGAAGCAGCGTCGCTAATCACGGTCGACGACGTTAGCGTCCCGGTCTCGGTTCCGTCGTCGTCCGTCGACGGCAACGGCGTGGATCGGGTCACCGGAGCCGCAGCCCCCCGCTATCTGTTCCGTCAGGAGGTGATTCCTGCCGGGACCAGTCTCACCCTGACCTTCTCGGCCAGGTCAACCGAGGAGATGGCCGAGGCCGTCCACAACCAGATAGGCCTCATTGCGCGAGCTCTGAAGGACCCCACGTTCTCGTTGGGGGCTCGAGGGCGTGTTGGCTGGGGCCGGGTCAAGGGAGGAACTAGCACGGTGCTTCGAGTCGGCCGTTGGGACACCACATCGCTGAAGAGTTTGGCGAACTACGTCGAGCACCGATCCGACTGGGTCCATGGTCAATTCCATCCAAAGGACCCGTCGGCAGACAGTTGGTGGACCGACATCGGCCTGCTGACGCCTGGTCCTTCGAGTCAGCGCCCGAGCGTCCGGTGGACCATTGGTTGGAAACCAAGGGCGGGCCTGATGGTCCAGGACCATGACGAGAACGGCAATGTGGTCTCCTCCCGGGTCATCGACGGTCGACATGTCCTGCCAGGCAGCGCCATCAAGGGAGCCCTGCGGGCTCGTGCGTCGCGCATCGTGCGGACCGCTCTCGCGGCCCAGGGTGACCTCCTGCCCAAGTGGGATGCGCTCTCCCTGACCGACCAACTGGAGTCGGATCACGTCCTCGTCAGAGAGCTCTTCGGGTCGACTGAGCGTGCTGGCCGATTGACAGTTGCCGACTGTTATGCGGCGGGGGCTAGCACGACTGCGCGGTCCCACAACAGTCTCGACCGCTGGTCGGGCGGCACGAGGGAATCCCACTTATGGGAAACGCAAGCCGCCGTCGATAACAGATGGGACCCCATCGTCCTGGACGTCGACCTCACCGAATTGGCGGTTGGGGCCCAGCGCGCCTGCCACGTGCTGCTGGGATTGGTCATCGCGGAGATCTGCTCGGGACGCCTCGCCCTCGGCGGTCACGGCACCAGGGGCCTGGGGCTGCTGAACGTGGCTGAGGTCAAAGTCAGTGGGAGCGAATTGGGAATAGCGAACTTCACCCTCAACGCCATCAACGGTCAGTTTCCTGCTGAGACCTTGATCAAGAAGCTTCGCCACGTCTGGGAGGTTGATGCGGTCGACACCTCCACGGTCAGCTGGCTGGATGTCCTCCAGGAGCAGGAGGTCGAGCCGTGAGCCGTGTCCAACACGCGACGTACAGCGCCACGTCAAGCCCGGGCCAATCGCTGGGAGATGCCCTCCTAGCCGCCCAGGCCCGGAATGCGGCTGCGGGCGTCGCCTTGACCACCGGGGGTCCGCGCCGGGTCACCCTGACCCAAACTCAACCGCCAATCCTCACCTCACGAGGTGAGGACGTTGATCTCGGCACCCTTTTCGAAGTGCGTCTCTGGCAGGTCGACCCGTGCGCGCCCCTGCTGGCCGCAGAAACGCGCTGGGTCAACGGGATTGGGTCGGCTGTGGTGGACGTCATCGCCGGTGAGGCATCTGGCGGCGACCCTTGCCTGGCCGTGCCGAGGTCTTACCGGAGTGGCGAACGCGTTGTTCAGGCAGTAGAGGTCTTCAGCGTCACCGAGCCCTTCGGGAATCTCAGTCCCACCGACCAACTGTTCCGATCTGGACTGGAGTAGCCGTGCCCCATCCGACGCACTTCTACCACGCCTACAACTACATCCCCACTCCCGACCGGAATGATGGCTCGCTTCCGGAAGCTTTCCGGGATGGCTCACCGGCAACCCACGATCATCTGGCGCCGCAGTTGCTCAATGGCCGCATCGACGTGGAGATGACTGTCGTGACCCCGTTGGTGATCGGGGACACCGCGCCAGCTCCCAACAACCCGAATCACACCCGGTTGCGGGTTGCGTCGGCAAGCGGGAAGCCCGAGAGGAGCCACGGGACCGAACGACGTCTTGATCCCCACGACCAGCGTCAAAGGGATGCTCAGGTCAGCTTTCGAGGCGGTCACCCTGTCGCGTTTCGGTCAGCTCCCGACGGCAGACCAATACCTCACCTATCGAGCTCGGGCATCCGCCGCGCTGGGCCTATTGCCGGTCCGAATCGAAATCCAGGCGAACGGTAGCGTCCTTGCCCACCCCCTCGATGGGGCTCCCGGGCCCACAGGCAGCCGACCGCTGCCTGCCGCCGTGTGGAAGGACGACGAAGGTGGGCCGGATTCGTTTGCACCAGGCGGCCTGGAGTTGATGCGCGCCATTGGCCGGAGTCAGGCGGTGACGGACGCGACCCTGACCTTGGTGCAACGCAATCCAGGTCAGCAGAATGCCTATGACGAGTGGGTGGTCACCCACCTTGGCGGCATACGCACCGTCACGATCGGTGGGCTGTCGCGATGCCTGGGCGTGACCTACTCGATCACGGCGGCATCCCCGGGCTGGCTCTGCCGCACCGGCAGAGGCATCATCCGAAACAAGCACAGCGAGCGACTGTTCTTCAGTTCCCGCCCGTCCGCCCCCGTGCCTCTGACCGAAGACCACGTCAGGAGGTACAGGACCATTCTCGACAGCTACGTGGAGGGTGAGGGAGCGAATCCGTCCGAGCCGGTCCTGAGCTACGTGCCCAGTGCGGCAGTGCCGTTCCACGATGGTGACCTCGTGTATGCCGTCCTGGACGACGTAGGCGGGATCGTCGAGCTGGTGCCCACCATGATCGGACGTCGCACCTTCCAAGAGTCCCCGGTGTCCATCGCCGAGGCCCGAGGTATGGAGCCAGCGTCATGTCGTGCTAAGGCGTCATCAGCGGACCGCACCTGGGGCTTCGTCCATGAGGCGCAGCCAGGCCAACCAGACAGCCAAGGCCCGCGCCTTGGAGCGGAGGCAGACGCTCACCGCGGCCAGATTGTCATCGGGGCGGTTGCCTCATTGAGCGTTAGACTCGAACGACCACGAGGCGGGATCGTGCTGCGCGAACTGGCGTCACCGAAACCCAATGCCGCCCGCTTCTACGTTTTCGATGCCGACGGTCGCCCGATCCAGGCGCAAACCGGGGCCTGGTCATCCGAAACAGTAGGCCGACTGGGGCGCAAGGAGGAGTTCTACCTTCCGGGTGATTCCCTGCCTCGCAAGGTCTATCCGCACCATCGATCGGCGACTTCCGGCGCCGCCTTCCCTGCCACAGCCGTCGACCCTGGGGGCATTCCCAACGACCGAAATTCCACAGTCGAGTCCTACATCGACCGAGGCAGCGCTTTCACGTTCTCGGTCGATTTCGTCAACCTCACGCGGCTGGAGTTGGCTGCCCTGGTCTGGCTTCTCGACTCGCGCAACCTGGCGACCGCGGACTCGCCAACTGGGCGTGGCTACCACCGTCTCGGTCACGGTCGCCCCCTGGGCCTCGGATCAGTGCAATTGGACGTGACGAGCGTGCACGTATCGACGGGCAAGGAGGTCGGATACGGCTACTTCGACATCACGTCGTGCCTAGGGTTGGGCGGCGCGCAGGAGGATGCGTCCTCGCTCGCCAAGGAATTCGACGATTTCGTCAGGGCAGAGAACTACAACCCTCTCAATCGCGCCATCGCCGCGTTCAGGCGCTCAGCCAGCGGCCACCCCGAACACCCGGACCGTGTGGTCTCCTACCCCTACGCTCTCGGCAGGCCAAACGTCGGAACGGTGATTCCGTGGTTCCTCTGGAACGAGACGGTGCAGCACGACGTCGTCAAAGGCGACCTCATTCCTAACCGCCACGGCCTCTCGCTTCCGCCGCTGTGGGCTGGCGATGACGCTCTGCCGTGGAATCCTCACTAGCGAGAAGGGAACACGAAGGATGCCGAGCAGATGGTTCGTTCCGGTGCACGGGGTGGATCCGCAAAAGGTGCGGCTGGAGCATGTCCATGCGGCCTTTTCGGCGTGGTTTGACGGAAATTCGGCCGAGCACGCGGCGGGAGACAAGCCCTACACCATTTCCCCACTCACTCAGCGCGGCGGTCGCGTCGGGGTGATCATCACAACCCTGAACGATTATGCCGTTGATCGCCTTCATCTCGGTGTCCAGCGTCAGGGTGGCACGGTGCGTCTGGGTAATCAAGCACGCGCCGTCGGGAGGCCGCAACTCATTGAGGCCCAGTCCTGGCGAGAACTTTCCGCGGTTCGCGACGCTCGGCAGTGGACCATTCAGTTCCTTACCCCGACGACCTTTCGGTCCGGTGACAGATCCTCCCCCATGCCATCGGTCCCGACCATCATGGCAGGGCTGGGCCGCGCGTGGACGATGTGGTGCGAGGACGACGAGGTTCGGGCTATTCCACAGCCCACGTCGGTGGGGGCGTTGTGGGTGAGCGATCTCAAACTGCACAGTTCGGTGCTCCACCTCCGCCGACGCGACCGCGACGGAGTCGCCCGGACGACCAGTGCGTCCGGTGTGACGGGAACTCTCACGCTCCGTGCGGACGACGCCGAAACGGCGCAGTGGGCGAATCGCCTCTTGGGACTGGCTCCGTACTGCGGTGTCGGCTCGATGCGTGGCAAGGGATTTGGGGTAGTCAGCGTCCATGAGTCGACTTCTAACGGCCGAAGGGAATCAGCGTGAAAAGGAGAAACGTCATCGGTCGCCTGTTCGGATCTGGGGGCTTCCCGCATCGTCAGAACGTACCTTACGACGGTTTGTATGCCCAACTGGCGACTGCGCGCAAGGTGGCTGACTATTCGCTTTATGCCGGGTTCGTGTTCTCTTTGGTTCTCGCTCTAAAGGGAGACATGGAAATGGTGTGGCGCCAACTGATGGGTCTTTTGGTCTTTCTTGCTCTGGTCACTCACTTCGTCGCCAATGCTGTAGGTACGACCGTTCTGGCGCCGTCGGCTGACCGACAGCGCGTCCTAGGATTGGTGGAAGACTCGTTTGACAGCCCCTTGCTTGATCGGCGAATAGCGGGATTCTACGATAATGAAAACTTGGAACCCAGCCTTCATAAATTCTTGGCGAATACCTTTCAGAACGTCCATGAATCGTCGCGAATCTTACGGGCTCAGACGCGTGGAGTGGTTGGACGGACGGCAGCCTTCGGCGTGGTAGGGCTGGTGGCGGCATATTGGGGAATCAAGGACAGTGCCTACGCCATCCCCGTGTTGCAGTTGCTCTTGTCTTCGGCGCTGATGACTCGCATGATTCATCACTTGCGACTCACTTCCACTTTGTTTGAGCTCGACGAGAAGTTTCAACTACTTTTTGCGTCCGCGAAAGCGAAGGGTGACTACGCTCAAGTTCATGCCGCTGGGTTGGCGCTCGCAGTGGACTACCAGTGCGCCCTGTCCTGTTATACCGAGGCTTCCGTCAGCAGCCAGATGTACCACCGCATGAATGACGCGCTGACGCAACAGTGGAAGGTTCGATCACGAGATCTGGGAATCGATCGTGAGGCCGACGCAGGCTGAAGCTGGCACCGTCTCTCCCGGACAATGCTCGCTTCCCCCGGGTGGCGAGACATTCGCGGAGTCGAGTCTCCGCCAGGCGTGGCTCGATGTCCTGGCCAACGACCTCGACGACGGCGTTCCCGCTCCTGGCGTGACGCGCTTCCAGGAGCACCTCGGCCGGAACCTGGCCGCCCTCGCCCAACAGTTGACCGACGGGTCCTACCACCCATCGGACCTTACCGAGGTCGCCATCAGCAAGCCCGACGGCGGCCTCCGCCAGCTGCACGTGCCCGCCGTCCGCGACCGCGTCGTCGCCCGTGCGCTGCTCACCGTGGTGACTCCGCTGATCGACCCGCATCTCGGCCACGCGGCATACGCGTATCGCCCTGGTCTCGGCGTCGCCGAGGCGGTGGAGGCCGTGGCGGCCGCCCGCGACGAGGGGCTGCGGTGGGCGCTGCGCACCGACGTCGACGACTGCTTCCCGACAACCCCGGTCGAAGTGGCCCGGCGTCGCTTCGAGGCGCTCGTCGATGACCCGCTGATCGTCGAGTGCGTGCGCCGCCTGCTCGCCCGGAAGGTGCGGCTCGAGGACGGCCGACTGACCCAGGGTGCCGGGTTGGCGCAAGGCTGCGCGCTATCACCATTGCTGAGCAACCTGGTGCTCGTCGATGTCGACGAAGCCCTCGCCGATCGCGGCTTCCGCGTCGTGCGGTATGCCGACGACCTCGCGGTGCTCGTCGCCACCCGCGAGCAGGCGTGGGAGGCGGCGCGCTGTGCGTCCGCCGTGTTGAAGGAGTGGGGAATGGCCCTGGGTGCAGACAAGACCGCGGTGATGAGTTTCGACGACGGCTTCGCCTTCCTGGGGGAGGACTTCGGCCCGCGCTACCCGCCCGTGGTCGCGCGCGGAGTGGAGGAGCCGGACCGCAAGGTCGTGTATGCCGGTGTGCAAGGCAGCCGCCTGCGCGTCACCAAGGGGCGGCTCCTGGTCGAGTCGGAAGCTGATGTCGAGTTGCTCAGCGTCCCTGTCTCGCAGGTGCAGCGGCTCGTCACTTTCGGCTCGGTGGGCGTGAGCGCGGGGGTGCGGGACTGGGCGGTGAGCAACGATGTCGACGTCGTCTTTGCCTCCCGCCGCGGGGCCTATCAGGCCAGTCTCGTCGCTGCCGGCAGTGGCGCACGAGTGTCGCGGCTTCGGGCGCAAGTCAAATTGTCGGGGTCGGTGGAGGCGCTGCCCATGGCCCGCGCCATCGTCGCGGCGAAGATCCGCCACCAACTCGTCCTGCTGCGTCGGTCGGCTGTCGTCGAGGTCGCCGATCTGATCGGCACCGCGGTCGGCGCTATGGAGGGCTACGCCCGGATGCTCGACGACTGCGCCACGACCGAGGAGGTGATGGGACTGGAAGGCGCGGCCGCGGCGGCATACTTCCCGGCATTGGGGGTGCTCATGCCCGCGGAGCTGCAGTTCGTGCTGCGCAGCCGACAGCCGCCCGCCGACCTCGCGAACTCCGCACTGTCCTTCCTCTACACGATCCTTCTCGGGGAGTGCGTCACAGCCCTGTATGCCGCGGGGCTCGATCCGGCGTTCGGTCTGTTGCACTCGGATCAGGACAAGCGGCCGAGTCTCGCGCTGGACCTGCAGGAGGAGTTCCGGCCCTTGGTGGTGGATCAGGTCGTCCTGGAAGCAACTCGACAGGGTCGACTGCGGTCTGAACATGCCCGGACGGAGCCCAACCGACCTGGCATCTTCCTCACCAAGGCAGGGCAACGGGTGCTGCTGGAGGGCTATGAGCGGCGAATGCTGCGGGCGACACGTGGCGCGTTGCCCGATTTCGCGGGGAGTTGGCGGCGGCACCTCTATCGGCAAGCGCAACGGCTGCGGGCGTCGATCATGGAGCCGGGCACGCCCTGGACGGGGCTGTCATGGCGACCCTGACACTGGTGGCGGCCTATGACGTGTCGAGCGACCCACGCCGGGCCCGACTCGCAGCCCTCTTGCAGGGCTACGGTGACCGCATCCAGAAGAGCGTCTTCATCGTGCGAGCCGACGCGACGGGGATTGAGGATCTGCGTCGACGAGCGGAGGGCATCCTCAACCTCAACGAGGATTCCCTCTACCTCTTCTCCCAGTGCGGCAAGTGCTGGACTGCGATCGGATGTATCGGCCAAGCCGAGCCGGCCGAGCCCGTGCTCTACTGGGCCGTGCTGTGAGAGGAGCGTGTCTAAGGGATGCCGCAAATCCGTGCAAACCGGGCTGTGGTTGGCTACTCGCCGGTAACCCTGTCGGGTGTGCAAGCCTCTGACCAGCACAAACGTCCCTCCGGGGCGCTCTCAGGTCACGGACGTACGTCCGAATTTCGGTCGGGTGTGAAAACGGACAGCGTTTGCGCTGGTCAGAAGCTCGTCAGCGGGGGTAGGGTTCCGCTGTCCCCATCTCGCGACAGCGAATAGAAACGGGCAGGGTGCCTCGTGGTGTGTTCCGCTGTCCCCACTCGCGACAGCGAATAGAAACGGTGACGCGGCGGGCGGGTGGACGGACGTTCCGCTGTCCCCATCTCGCGACAGCGAATAGAAACTCCACCTGGACACCATCGACGCGCCGAGACTGTCACGGTCGGTTCCGCTGTCCCCATCTCGCGACAGCGAATAGAAACTTGGTGGTGTCGATGACGAGCATCGTTGTCATTGTCTTGTTCCGCTGTCCCCATCTCGCGACAGCGAATAGAAACGTCCCATTCTTGCTGGAGATAGCCAAACACCTCGGTTCCGCTGTCCCCATCTCGCGACAGCGAATAGAAACCCTAGCTTGTCCCCACTTTCGGTGATCAGCCCGGTTCCGCTGTCCCCATCTCGCGACAGCGAATAGAAACCCGAGCCCGAGGCCCGCACCGAGGCCGAGTCCGAGGCCGTTCCGCTGTCCCCATCTCGCGACAGCGAATAGAAACACGGCGATGAAACCGACGAGTAGGGCGATGGCGGCCGCCGTTCCGCTGTCCCCATCTCGCGACAGCGAATAGAAACGCCTGATCAGCGACCGTGTCCGACTCGATCCGCAAGTCGTTCCGCTGTCCCCATCTCGCGACAGCGAATAGAAACTCGTGCACCGGGCGCTCATCGCGGCCGGGCCGGTGTTCCGCTGTCCCCATCTCGCGACAGCGAATAGAAACGTGCCGGCGGGGGTGTTGGCACACTTGTCCTGTTCCGCTGTCCCCATCTCGCGACAGCGAATAGAAACCTGACTGGTCAGGGGTCATCTCTGCCTCGATCTCTCGTGGTTCCGCTGTCCCCATCTCGCGACAGCGAATAGAAACTCGGCCGTCTGCCACATCCAAGCCATCTCGCGGTGTTCCGCTGTCCCCATCTCGCGACAGCGAATAGAAACCCGGCAGGACCCGCCACTCGCCCGGCTCGGGATCGCCGTGTTCCGCTGTCCCCATCTCGCGACAGCGAATAGAAACCGGAGTCCAGTCGGGCACGACGGGGTTGAAGAACTCGTTCCGCTGTCCCCATCTCGCGACAGCGAATAGAAACCGCAGCGAGCTCGGCGGTCAGGATCACTGCCCGAGTTCCGCTGTCCCCATCTCGCGACAGCGAATAGAAACACTCCATCCGTGGTGGATGCGATCGGCGGGGACAGCACGTTCCGCTGTCCCCATCTCGCGACAGCGAATAGAAACGCGCAGCCTCTCGCCTAGTCGCCGCAGCCCGCCCTGGTTCCGCTTTCCCCATCTCGCGACAGCGAATAGAAACGGGTGTTATCCCGCGCCTCAGCGTTTCCCTTGTTCCGCTGTCCCCATCTCGCGACAGCGAATAGAAACTCGGTCATCTGTTTGACCAACTCGACCTTGGTTGTGGCGTTCCGCTGTCCCCATCTCGCGACAGCGAATAGAAACGGTCGCGGCCACGATGGCCACGACCGCGATTATGACAGTTCCGCTGTCCCCATCTCGCGACAGCGAATAGAAACCTGTCTGCCAGGTGGGTGGAGTATGCGGGTGAAGAAGTTCCGCTGTCCCCATCTCGCGACAGCGAATAGAAACCCGGAGGCCGCCGGGTCCCTTTCGCGCGGGACAGGTTCCGCTGTCCCCATCTCGCGACAGCGAATAGAAACCTCGTCGCGTTTGGCGTCCTGGAACTGCTGCGAGTGTTTGTTCCGCTGTCCCCATCTCGCGACAGCGAATAGAAACATGTCAGAGGTCATCCTGACCTCACCGGTCAGACCGGTAGGCGTTCCGCTGTCCCCATCTCGCGACAGCGAATAGAAACTTGAATCGCGCCCACTCTTCACGGTCCAGCGGGTCCGGTTCCGCTGTCCCCATCTCGCGACAGCGAATAGAAACTTTGCCAGGGGCTGGCATGGCGTGTGCGCGATGACGGGTTCCGCTGTCCCCATCTCGCGACAGCGAATAGAAACTTTGCCAGGGGCTGGCATGGCGTGTGCGCGATGACGGGTTCCGCTGTCCCCATCTCGCGACAGCGAATAGAAACCGGGACGGGCGGGCTGAAGCTGGGACCCCAGGGTTCCGCTGTCCCCATCTCGCGACAGCGAATAGAAACGTCACTCCGGGGTGACTGCCCGTTCAAGCTATGGTCTGGTTCCGCTGTCCCCATCTCGCGACAGCGAATAGAAACTCATGTTCAGGCCTCGACCGTCTCGCCGGCCAGTGTTCCGCTGTCCCCATCTCGCGACAGCGAATAGAAACCTGTGACGGTGTGGACCCACCAGGAGGCGAGAGGGGTTCCGCTGTCCCCATCTCGCGACAGCGAATAGAAACCTCGGCATCCGTGAAGGTAGCGTTGCCCTCATGGTCGAGTTCCGCTGTCCCATCTCGCGACAGCGAATAGAAACTGTCCATGGTGTTTCCTTTCGTGGCTTCTGGTCAGAACTGTTCCGCTGTCCCCATCTCGCGACAGCGAATAGAAACACCAGGCCGAGGCCGGTGTGCCACGGCGTCGTGTTCCGCTGTCCCCATCTCGCGACAGCGAATAGAAACCAAGCCGTCCGGGCCGGCCTACCGCTACTCGCGGTAGTTCCGCTGTCCCCATCTCGCGACAGCGAATAGAAACGCAGCGAGGACAGTCCGGGCAGGGTCGGCCCCAGCGGTTCCGCTGTCCCCATCTCGCGACAGCGAATAGAAACACCGGGCCTCGTACCCGTCCCCGATGACGAGGACGGGCAGTTCCGCTGTCCCCATCTCGCGACAGCGAATAGAAACCTGCGTTAGGAGTGAATGACATTTTGTTTGCCTTTCGTGTTCCGCTGTCCCCATCTCGCGACAGCGAATAGAAACTGCTACTAACCACCGTCGCACCGATATACTGAGTTCCGCTGTCCCCATCTCGCGACAGCGAATAGAAACGCGACAAAATCGCCACCCGATCCCTCGTCAATGTGTTCCGCTGTCCCCATCTCGCGACAGCGAATAGAAACGCTAAGCAGGCCCTTGAGTTCGCCAACCTTCTCGCGTTCCGCTGTCCCCATCTCGCGACAGCGAATAGAAACTGGTCAGCTCGTAGCCAGCCTTGGGCTTGGCGGTAAGGTTCCGCTGTCCCCATCTCGCGACAGCGAATAGAAACTTCTGCGCGCTGATCTTGGCGTCCTGCACCGCGAGTTCCGCTGTCCCCATCTCGCGACAGCGAATAGAAACGTGGCAGACTGCCAGGACCCCCTCGAGAACCTCAAGTTCCGCTGTCCCCATCTCGCGACAGCGAATAGAAACTCTGGGGCGCTTTTCTGTGTAACCGCACGAACCGACAGTTCCGCTGTCCCCATCTCGCGACAGCGAATATAAACTCCTGCAGCCGGCATCTTGCGCCTGCTGCAGGTAGTGTTCCGCTGTCCCCATCTCGCGACAGCGAATAGAAACTTCCCAGAATCCGATGTTCCACCACGATTCGACTGTTCCGCTGTCCCCATCTCGCGACAGCGAATAGAAACCGTCGTGGCGGGCGTCGTACTCCGTCGCCGGCTCACCCGGGGGGGGTTCCGCTGTCCCCATCTCGCGACAGCGAATAGAAACCGCTGCGCCACACACCTCCCGAGCTTTCTGCTCGGAGGTTCCGCTGTCCCCATCTCGCGACAGCGAATAGAAACTCCGGCTGGTTACCGGCACAGGCCTTGATCTCGTTCCGCTGTCCCCATCTCGCGGCAGCGAATAGAAACC
>JADJVI010000040.1 GCA_016710645.1 Actinomycetales bacterium
CCGGGCGCTCGGCCAAGAACGCCACCAACGCCTCGGTCACCTCGGCGGGGCCGATGGGTCCACCTGCCCGGCGCATCCGGTATGCCGTGCGGCCGGCCGGTGTCACGGCATACCCGAGGGCGGGGCGCCCGCGACCGGAGGCCGGCAGGGAGTCCCGCGACGCCAGGCCGGCCTCGGTGAGCACGTCGAGGTGGCCACGGATGGTGTTGGGATGGCCGCCGAGGCGCGCGGTGAGGGTCGCGACATCGGCCGGGCGGGCGCGGCGGGTGAGTTCGGCGAGGACCCGCAGCCGGACGCCGTCGAGCGCCGGGAGGTGAGGGAGGGGGCGAGGCCCGAGGGTGGCCCGTTGGTTTGTCACATGGCATAGTGTAATAAACCAGCAGGCCGACCGGCCAGCCCGCCAGAGCGAGTCGAGCGAGGATTCATGAACGAGATGACCCAGTTGCCCGTCACCGAGGTCGCCCACGCCTGTGCCTGCGGCTGCGCCGACGAGGAGTTGCCCGAGCTCGACGCCCGCGCCATCCCGCACGCGATCCGGCACGCCACGATCTTCGGTGCGCTCGGCGCGATCAAGCCGGGCGGCGCCATGGTGCTCGTCGCGCCGCACGACCCCAAGCCGTTGCTCGCCCAGATCGCCCAGCGCGAGGGTGACGCCATTGACGTGAGTTACCTGCAGGAGGGTCCGGAGGCGTGGCGGCTGAAGTTCACCCGCCGCCGCTGACCGCCGCCGGGTCCGACGCCGAGACCCCGTTGGCCCCGCACGACCCGCTGACCGAACCCCACTCCGCGACGGCCTCCGAGCAGGCCCGCGGCGCTGGCAACCGGGCGCCGCGCGATCGGATGCAGCGCCCGCCGTCGCCCACCCCTCGGCGGGCGCTGCTTCTCGTGCCGGCCGGGCTCGCCCTGCTGGCCGGGCTCGACGCGGCCCTGCTGCTGGCCGAGCTGCCGGCTCCGGTGACGGCCGACCGGCTCCCCGAGATCCACGGCATGGTCATGGTCCTCGGCTTCCTCGGGACGCTCATCGCGCTGGAACGCGCTATCGCCCTGCGGCGGCTCTGGGCGTATGCCGCGCCACTGCTGCTCGGCGTCGGCGGGCTGGCGCTCGCGGTCCCAGCGCTGCCGCCGTGGGTGGGTCAGCTGCTCCTGCTCGACGGCACCATCGTCCCTCACCCTCGGGTATGCCGTGCTGTGGCGCCGCCAGCGCGACGTACCGACCGTGGTGCAGGTCGTGGCCGCGGGGCTCGCCTCGATGGCCGCGCTGCTCTGGCTGCGGGTCGACGTGGAACGCCTGGTGCCGTTGCTGTTGGCCTTCCTCGTGCTCACCATTGCCTCCGAGCGGGTCGAACTCGCCCGCCTGGCGCTGCCCGCCAACGCCGACCGAGTGCTGCTGAGCGTCGCGCTCGGATTGGCCACGGCAGCAGTGGCGAGCCTCATCGCGCCGGTCTGGGCCGGGCGGGTCATCGGAGGGGTGCTCTGCGGGTTGGTGATGTGGCTCGCCCGTCACGACGTGGCTCGCCGCACGATCTCGTCGGTGGGGTTGCCCCGGTTCGCGGCGGCAGCGATGCTCATGGGCTACGTGTGGCTGTTTCTCGCGGGCCTGGTGTGGCTCGGTGTGGGTGATCTCGTCGGCGGGGCCGCGAGCGCTCATGCGGCCGGCCATCCGGGAGCCCAACCCGGAGCCCAACCCGGAGCCCAACCGGGAGTCCAACCGGGCGACCCCTTGGGTGGCGCGGCCTGGCTGGCCGGCGGGACGGCATACGACCTCGTCATCCACGCCGTGACCCTGGGGTTCGTCATGTCCATGGTGCTCGCGCATGCGCCGGTCATCCTTCCCGCGGTGCTGCGGCGGCCGTTGCCCTTCCATCCGGTGCTGTGGGGCGTGCTCGGCCTGCTGCACGCCAGTGTGCTGGTGCGGGTGGTCGTCGGCGACCTTGCCGGGCTGACGACGGCGTGGAAAGTGGGGGCCTTCGGCACGGTCATCGCGCTGCTGCTCCTCCCGCCGGTCATTGCCTGGTCGGTGGCTCGTGGGCGGGGCAACCCGACCCGGCGCACAGCGCAGGCGACGGGTGCGGTGAGCGGACGGCATACCGCATGAGCCGGCATGAGACGGTGACTCGCGAGCGGGGAGCCCGCGGACAGTGGCCGATGCGCGACCATCCAACAACGTTCTGGCTGGTCGTCGCCGCGGCCGTCGCGCTCCTGTCACCGGCGTTGCCGGACGCGCGATGGATCCTCGTGCATGCCGTCCTGCTCGGCGCCGTGACACACGCGGTGCTCGTCTGGTCGACCCACTTCACCCAGGCGTTGCTCAAGACCTCCGCGGCACTCGACCCGCGCCCGCGACAGAACGCCCGGCTCACCGTGCTGCTCGCCGGCGCGGCACTGGTCATCCTCGGCGTGCCGTGGTGGGGCTGGTGGGCGGTCCTGGCCGGTGCGTTGGCAGTGACCGGCGCTGTCGGGTGGCATGCGTGGGCGCTCTGGCGACGGTTGCGCGCGGCCTTACCGGGGCGGTTCCGGATCACCGTGCGCTATTACCTCTGCGCGGCGGCGTGGATCCCCGTCGGCGCCACCCTCGGCGCCCTGCTGTCCCGTGGCCCCGACGATTTCTGGCATGGGCGACTGCTCGTCGCGCACACCTCGGCAATGGTGCTCGGCTGGCTGGGGCTCACCCTGACCGGCACCTTGCTGACGCTCTGGCCGACGATGCTGCGCACCCGCATCGACGCCCGCGCGGAAGCCCTGGCCCGGCAAGCCCTTCCCGTGCTGTGCTCGGCGGTGGCCGTGGTCGTCGGTGGTGCGCTCGTCGGCCTGCGCCCGCTCGTGGTCGGCTCTCTACTCCTGTATGCCGTGGGGCTGGGTTGGTGGGGACGCGCCCTGTGGCGTCCGGCCCGGCAGGCACCGCCGCGGGAGTTCGGCACCTGGTCGGTGTCGGCGGGTCTGTGCTGGCTGCTGTTCGCGGTGCTCTGGGTCTCGGGAACCGTTGCCCGACAATCTGATTGGCGGTCTGTCGTCGATGGCTTCACGCCGGCGACCGTGGGGTTCGCGGCGGGGTTCGGGGCTCAGATGGTGCAGGGGGCCTTGACCTACCTCGTGCCGAGCGTGCTCGGAGGCGGGCCGGCGATCGTGCGATCAGCGGGCCTGGCCCTGGACCGCTGGGGCGCGGCTCGGGTCATCGTCGTCAACGCTGGCTTGGTCGTCGCCTTGCTGCCGGTGCCGGCCGCGGTGCGGGTGGTGGTGAGCGCTCTCGTCGTGGCGACCCTCGCGGCCTTCATCCCGGTCCTCGTCCTGGCGGTGCTCGGTGCCGTCAAGGCCATGCGAGCGCTGCAGGCTCCGACGGGGGCAGCGGTGGCCATGCCGTCGGCTCAGGCTGGTCCGACGACCGGGACGCCTGCAGCGCAGCCCGTGGCGCCCGCGGCGATGCCGCCGGGTGGTTCGCGCACGAATCCTCGGCCCCGCAACGGCCAAGTCGTCGGGGGATTCCTCGCCCTGCTGCTCGCGATCACCGTCGGGGTGTTTGCCGATCCCGCGGCGGCGGGGCTGACCCCCTCCGGGCTGGGCACGCCAGGGTGGGTCACGGCGCTCCCCGGGCTGGGTGGGGTTATGGGCGGAGGTGCGGGTGGTGGCAGCGGCTTCGGCGGTTCGGGTGACCTGGCGGCCGGCGTCACCCCCACCGGCCGTACGACGACCGTGCGCGTGGAGGCGGTGGGGATGCGGTTCGTGCCAGCCTCCGTGACCGTGCCGGCCGGCGACCGCCTGGTCATCGACCTGGTCAATGTCGACCCCGGTCAGACCCACGACCTGGTCTTCGCCTCGGGCGCTCGAACCGCCCGGCTGCACACCGGTGATTCGGCGACCCTCGACCTCGGTGTCGTCGGATCGAGCACCCAGGGCTGGTGCTCGGTCGTCGGACACCGGCTCATGGGAATGGTTTTCGACGTCGTCGTCACCGGCGCCACCACTGACTCGGCGCACTCCGGATCCCACGGGGCAGCGACCCCGACAGGCGGGGCGGCGGGGCTGGGAGGCGACGACACGGCATACCCGAGGGTGGATCTGGGCCAGGCGGCTGACCCGAGTTTTCAGGCGGTCGACGCCGTGCTGCCGCCGCTGTCGGCCGACCGCGAGCACCACGTGACCCTGCGGGTGCAGGAGCTCGAACTGCAGGTCGCGCCGGGAGTGTGGCAGCAGCGCTGGACCTTCGGCGGGCAGGTGCCCGGGCCCACGCTGCACGGGCGGGTGGGCGATGTCTTCATCGTGACTCTCGTCAACGACGGCACGATCGGGCACTCCATCGACTTCCACGCCGGGTCGCTCGCGCCGGACCTGCCGATGCGCACCATCGCGCCGGGGGAGTCGCTGGTCTATCGGTTCACCGCGACGCACGCGGGCATCTGGATGTACCACTGTTCGACGATGCCGATGTCGGCCCACATCGCCGCCGGTCTGCACGGGGCTGTCGTCATCGAGCCGGAGGGGCTGTCCGCGGTCGACCGCTCGTATGTGCTTGTGCAGTCGGAGGTCTATCTCGGGGCATCGCACGCCGCCGGGAGGGCCGACGAGGTGGACGCGCGGCGGGTCGCGCTGGAACGCCCGGATGCGGTGGTCTTCAACGGGATCGCCAACCAGTATGCCGTCCGCCCACTGACCGCCCGGGTCGGCGAGCGGGTGCGGATCTGGGTCTTGGATGCCGGCCCCAACCGGCCCACGTCCTTCCACGTCGTCGGAGGACAGTTCGACACGGTGTATGCCGAGGGAGCCTGGCTGTTGCGCCCACCGGCCGTTGGTGCCGGCGGGTCAGGTGGCGGCGATGGCGGCGGCGGTGCTGCCGGATCGGGCGGATCGGGGGGCTCGGGCGGCTCGCAGGCCTTGGCCCTCGCGCCGGCCCAGGGCGGCTTCGTCGAACTGGTCTTCCCGGAGGCCGGTCACTATCCGTTCGTCAGCCACGTCATGGTCGACGCCGAACGCGGCGCCCGCGGCATCGTCGGGGTCACGCCCTGACCTTGGGTAGTTCCCGAAAGTCGTTGACCTGCGTCGGGACAGACGCCTAGGGCGGCCCAGGCACGCCATGGACGGCCGTCCAGGCACACCCAATGCGCTACCTGCCGGACGCCGCAATGCGTCGGACGAACGTGTTGGCCCACACGACTGCCTCCTCCACGGTCGGCAAGACGTCGAGACCTTCGGCGGCCTCGGCGTAGAGGGTCTCCCACTGGTCAGCAGCCAGAATGGTCGGCGGCCATGGTTGCTGCTGCCGGTAGTCGAAAAGCCGCATGCACGTTGACGCGACTTGAGCAAGATCGAGGTTGGCTCCCTTGTCGAGGAGTTGGAGATCGACGAGGTCGCGCGCCCGCTCACTTCCCTCATCGGTGACGGCATGGAGCTTCTGCGCGACCTGGTGGTCGGAACGCATGACCGGCACCGCCTTCGGGGCAGGAAGGCCCACCTCGGTGAAGAGTCCGGCGAGATCAGCAGCGAGCTGGTACTCGGGTTCGTCCGCGTCACCGATCTCGTTGTGGCCCAGTTCGAACTTCACGGTGCACCAGGACCTGCCTCGATAGTCGAGCTTCACCTCAAAGGGTTGCATGACGTATGCCCTCGGCACAGCCGGAGGGCGCGGTGCAGCCTTCTCCACGAGTCTCCCGGTGAAGCCCGCCCATCCCGCCGCGAGAGAATCCTCGAAGTCGCTCCGGAACTCGGCGAGTGGCTGGACTCGCGCGGCGTCGAGATCCTGGGTAAATCGTGTGCCTCGTCCGTACCGCAGCGCCATCGCACTGCCGCCCTTGACCACTCCCTCGGGCAACATCTGACCGACGACAACAAGCGCCATCCCGACACGACGACGCAGCGCCAGTCCGTCGCTGCTTTCCACGTTGCGGATGCGTTGCTCCAAGGAACGCACGCTCGTCGGCGCACTCGAGTAGCTCACGACCGGAGGCCTTTCCTCACCCGCTGCCACTCGGTCGTGGTCATCAGCCCTTCGCCCCGAGCGCGCTTTGCCGCGTCCAGAAGGCGGTCGGTCTCGATGCGGCCGCGACACTCAAGGATGGCGTCGGCAACCGGCTGCGCCACCAGCCCGTCGTAGAACGTCGTGCGGACCTCATCCCTGACGTGGGTCAGCTTGACGAACGGCGGCAACGTGGAACGAGCACGGCGCCGGACAGCCACCTTGATCTGTCGCAGGTTCACGTCGGCAAACCCAAGCAGGGCCAGCACCGTCTCTCCGTGGAGGTAGGCACCCTCGCCGACACGCAGGAGCGCCTCGGCGAACTGGTCATTGGCCGTCGCCGGCATATCCGGCACCCGGTACAGACCGTAAGCGACGTTCTCCAGTCCGCCGCGCGCAGCGAGCTTCGGCAGCTCGACAGCTGGCACCCCCGCCTTCGCCGCTTCCTTCGTCGTGACATAGCCATGGTGATCTAGCGCGATCTCTCGCACAATCTGTCGATACGTCACCTCAGCAGCCATGTCACAACGATACCGGAAACGGTAGTGTTGTGACAACGTTGCTCTTGCTCGAGAGAAACCGCCTGCACGCCCTGGCAGAGCACCAGTCGATGCGGATGCCGCACACCATCCCGACCACGACCTGCACCCCCGGCGAGCACTGCGGCTGCAGCAAGACCCTGACCATCCTGGACAGCCTCCTCGAACGCGACCGGCAACACCACCCCTGGCAGTCCACGCGCTGGGCGCTGTCGTTCAACCGGCGCACCCTCGTCGAAGGCCTCATAGGCGCCAACCGCTACCAACGGATAAGCGTCAACCGCGGCTTCTTCCGACAGACCGGCCTCGTCGCGACCGCACTGCTCCTCGCCGTCACACTCATCGGTCACAACCTCGTCAGCCCCCACGCCTGGCACACCACAAGCGGACGACCGGAACCGTGGCAGGTCCACCTCGGCGAGCCCATCGACGACCGACCACTCGACACGGCCTCCAGGACCCGCGGCCGACGCAGACGCCTGAGCGACTGACGATCCCGCCGAGCCGCACCATCAACGAGAAGGCGGCGCCAGCCTGCCCGGAACGGCCCGGCGGCAACGAAATCGGCCCCACGGCATACGAACTGACCGCCGCCACCGGTCCTGCCGCCGCCCACGACCCCCGGAACAACGAACTCCCGACCGGATCACCTCCGGCCGGGAGTTTCGGGAAGCCAAACCGGGTAGTTCAGGGAACTACCCGACCTTGACCTCGGGTGATGGTCAGTCGTTGTGCTCGACCTCGTCGACGATCTGGCGGGCTTCGGCGGCGGCCGCACTCGGGGTCAGCTGTGCCTGGCGGCGGTGGCGCCACCACTCGATGAGCATCGGCAGCACCGACACCAGCACGATCGCGACGAGCGCGGCCTCGATGTTCTTCTGCAGGAACGGGATCCCGCCAAGGAAATAGCCGAGGAGAGTCACCCCCGTCGCCCACAGCACGGCCCCGACGAACGACCAGGTGAAGAACCGCTTGCGGTCCATCTGCCCCGCACCAGCGACCACGGTGATGAAGGTCCGCACGATTGGCACGAATCGACCGATGACCAGCGCCTTGTTGCCATACCGCTCGAAGAACTCGTGCGTCTTGTCGAAGTACTCCTTCTTCGTGAACCGCCCATTACGCCGGAAGATCGCCGGTCCAACGGCTCGCCCGATCTCGTAGCCGACGACATTGCCGGCGAACGCCGCCGCCGACAGCAGCAGGCACGCCAGCCAGATCGACATGTGAATGCCGGCCTCGCCCGCCTCAGCGCGGTTAATGAACATCCCCACCGAGAACAGCAGCGAGTCGCCCGGCAGGATTGGGAAGAGCAGCCCGCACTCGATGAAGACGATCGCTGCGGACACCCAGAACATCTGCGCGCCGAAGCGCTCCAGAAGCCAGGCGGGGTCCATCCAGTCGGGGCCGAGCGCAGGTGGGGTCACGGCATACGAGGGTATGCCGTGCCGCTGGCACCCAGCGAATCCCCCGCTGTGCGCCCGCTGGGTATGCCGTGTCGCGGGTTGGCGTCTCAGCGCGTCGTCCCAGTGCCACGGTGTCGGGGCGGACCCCTACGATGACGGGTGGACCGAGGCTCGGGATGGGCTCGGGGCACCTGATCGACCGAAGGGGCAAGTCACTCATGTTGCGCTCGCGTATCGCCGCCGTCGCCGGATCGGCCGTGTTGCTGGCCGCTCTCACCGCGTGTGGAAGCTCGTCCTCGGGCAGTACTGCTGCCACCTCCAGCAAGGCCGGCGGGGCCGCGACCACATCGGCTGCCGACACCTGTGCCAAGGGTTCGTTGACCCTCGTGACGCCTGGCAAGTTCACGATCGGCACCGACGACCCGGCATACGAGCCGTGGTTCAAGGACGGCAAGCCCGCCAACGGCCAGGGCTACGAATCGGCGGTGGCCTTCGCGGTGGCCAAGAAGCTGGGGTTCGAGGCGACCGACGTGACGTGGGTGACCGTGCCCTTCACCAACGCGATCACCCCGGGCAAGAAGGCCTTCGACGTCGACATCAACCAGGTCTCGATCTCCGAGGAGCGGCGCAAGGCGGTCGACTTCTCGACCGGCTACTACGACGTGGCGCAGGCCGTCATCAGCTACAAGGGCTCGCCGATCGACGGCAAGACGACGGTCGCCGACCTGGCGGGCGCCAAGCTGGGCGCTCAGGTGGGCACGACGTCTTACAAGGCGATCACCGACCAGATCAAGCCGAGCAAGACCCCCGGGGTCTACGACACCAACGACCTGGCTGTGCAGGCCCTGAAGAACAAGCAGATCGACGGCATCGTCGCCGACGTGCCGACGGCCTTCTACATGACGGCTGCGCAGCTCGACAACGGCGTCATCGTCGGCCAGCTGCCCGCTGCCGGCGGCACGCAGGAGCAGTTCGGCATGGTGCTGAGCAAGGGGTCGGCCCTGACGCCGTGTGTGTCGAAGGCGGTCGACGCGCTGCGCGCCGACGGCACGTTGGCCAAGCTGGCCACTCAGTGGCTCACCAACGCCGGCGCCCCGGCTCTGAAGTAGCCCGGACCTCGGCAGCCCGCCTCAGCGCGCGCGTCACCACACGGCATACCGGCAGCGCATGTCGACCCCACCCAGCGATCGAGCGGGCGTGACGGCTGGCGAGCACACGGACGCTCGTCGCGCCTGGGTGCCGTCGGCTCTCGAACTGGAACGACGGGCCTACCGCCGATCCCGGACCGTGCGCTCGGCCGCCATCGCCTCGATCAGCACCATCATCCTGGTCGGGGTGCTCGGTTTCGTTGTCACGAGCTCCTCGGGTTGGCCTCGGGTCAAGGAGACCTTCTTCGACTGGGACAAGGCGGTGGCGTCCTTCCCGGCCGTGCTCAACGGGCTCTGGCTCAACATCCGGGTGCTGCTGGTGTGCTCGGTGCTCATCACGGCGCTCGGGCTGACCATCGCGGTGATCCGCACCCTGCGCGGGCCGGTGTTTTTCCCGTTGCGGCTTTTCGGAGCTGCCTTCACGGATCTGTTCCGCGGGTTGCCATTGCTGTTGGTCTTGCTGTTGCTCGGCTTCGGTGTGCCGGCTCTCGGGCTCGACGGGGTGCCGCAGGAGGCGGTCTTCTGGGGCTGCGCCGCGCTGGTGCTGAGCTACTCGGCATACGTGGCCGAGGTCTTCCGGGCCGGCATCGAATCGGTGCACCCGTCGCAGCGGGCGGCGGCCCGGTCGCTGGGGCTGACTCACACCCAGTCGTTGCGCTTCGTCATCGTGCCGCAGGCGATCCGGCGAGTGTTGCCCCCGCTGCTCAACGACTTCGTCTCGCTGCAGAAGGACTCCGGCCTCATCGCCGTGCTCGGCGTCGTCGACGCGATCCGCGCCGCGCAGATCGAGACCGCGCGTGACTTCAACTTCACGCCGTATGTCGTCGCCGGGGTGCTCTTCGTGTGTCTGACCATCCCGATGGCCCGCTTCACCGACTGGGTGGCCCGCAAGCAGGGCTTCCAGGGCGGTGGGCTGCTGTGAGCCTGTTGTCGATCTCGGGTCTGCGAAAGTCGTTCGGGGACAACGTCGTTCTCGACGGGTTCGATATGGACGTGGCCCCTGGCGAGTGTGTCGTGCTCATCGGCGCGTCGGGATCGGGCAAGTCGACTCTGCTTCGTTGCGTCAACCTGCTCGAGACCGTCGACGACGGAGTCATCGAGCTGGCCGGTCAGGACATCACCGACCCCCGGGTCAACCCCGACCAGGTGCGCGCCCGGATGGGGATGGTCTTCCAGGCCTACAACCTCTTTCCGCACCTGAGCGTTCTGGACAACATCATGCTGGCGCCGGTGCGGGTGCACCGGCGGCGCGCGCGCGCCGAGGCGGCGACCGCGGCGCAGGAGATCCTCGAGCGGGTGGGCCTGGCCGACAAGGCCCGCGTGCGGCCCGACGAACTCTCAGGTGGGCAACAACAGCGGGTCGCCATCGCCCGCGCCCTGGTCAACTCGCCCGAGCTCATGCTGCTGGACGAGGTGACCTCGGCCCTCGACCCGGAACTCGTCGGCGAGGTGCTCGACCTGCTGGTCAGCCTCAAGGCCGACGGGATGACCATGGTGCTCGCGACCCACGAGATGGCCTTCGCCAAGGAGGTCGCCGACCGGGTCTGCTTCCTGCACGGCGGTCAGATCCACGAGGAGGGTCCGCCGGCGTCATTGCTGACGGCGCCCACTCGCGAGCGCACCCGGGCCTTCCTCGCCCGTTTCGTCGGCCTCTAGCACCGGCCAGCTCCCCCTCGGCCAGGGCCCGAAAAACCTGGCGACCGGTGTCGGTGGGCCTGGCTAGCATCCTCGGGTGGGCACTTCGGAGGCGTCGAGCAGCGACGTGTTGGTCAGCGCGCGGGGGTTGACCAAGACCTTCGGCGACTTCGTCGCGGTCGACGGCATTGACGTCGAGGTGCGCCGGGGCGAGGCGTTCGGATTCCTCGGCCCCAATGGCGCAGGCAAGTCCTCGACGATGCGGATGATCGGCTGCGTCTCGCCGGCGACCGGCGGTGAGCTGCGGATCTTCGGTCAAGACCCGGCCGTCGACGGGCCGGCCATCCGAGCCCGCCTTGGGAGCTGCCCGCAGGCCGACATGCTCGATGAGGAACTCACCGTGCAAGAGAACCTCTGGATCTATGGCCGCTACTTCGGGCTGACCAAGGCCCAAACCCGCAAGCGGGCCACCGAGTTGCTGGATTTCGCCCAGCTGACCGATCGACGCGGCGACAAGGTCGAGCCGCTCTCCGGCGGGATGAAACGCCGCCTCACCATCGCCCGCAGCCTGATCAACAACCCCCGAACTGCTCCTGCTCGACGAGCCGACCACCGGCCTGGACCCGCAGGCGCGGCACATCCTCTGGGACCGGCTCTTCCGGCTCAAACGTCAAGGCGTGACCCTCATCATCACGACGCACTACATGGATGAGGCCGAGCAACTCTGTGACCGGCTGGTCGTCATGGACCACGGCCGGATCGTCGCCGAGGGCAGCCCGCGCGACCTCATCACGCGCTACTCCACGCGCGAGGTGGTCGAGCTGCGCTTCGACACTGACGACCACTCCGATCACATCGACGCGGTGACCGGGGTCGCTGCGGCCAGCCGCGTGGAACTGCTGCCGGACCGACTGCTGGTCTACACCGACGACGGTGACGCGACGAGCGCCGACCTGCACGCCCGAGGCGTCATCCCACTCTCGACCTTGGTGCGCCGGTCCACCCTCGAAGACGTCTTCCTGCACCTCACCGGCCGGACGCTGGTCGACTGATGTCGAGCTCCACTGTCCAGTCGACGGCCACGACCACCGCCCCGGGCGGGGGAGGCCGAGCGGGCCGCGGCGGGCACGGCATACGGGAGCCGTTGTCCTGGCCCGAGCGGATCCGAGCCGTCGTCGGCTACTTCCTCACCGTCTACCGCCGCACCTGGCGCGGCTCGATCATCGGCCGGTTCGCCTCGCCGCTGTTCTTCCTGCTCGCGATGGGGCTCGGGCTCGGGTCGCTGGTCGATGCCACGGCCGGCGGGGTCGGCGGACTGTCCTACCTGCATTTCGTCGTGCCCGCGATCGTCGCGACGCAGTCGATGTGGGTGGCCATGGGCGAGTCGACCTACCAGGTCATGGGCTACTTCAAGTGGAACAAGATGTATGCCGCGATGCTCGCCACTCCGCTGCGGGTCGCCGACATCCTCACCGGCCATCTGCTCACCGTCGTCTTCCATCTCGCCACTGCAACAACGATTTTCGTGGCCGTCGCGGCGGAATTCGGAGGTTTCGCAGGGTGGGGCGCGCTGTGGTGCATCCCGATCGGGGTGCTCACCGGGCTGGCCTTCGCGGTGCCGGTCTTCGCCTATACCGCGAGCCAACAGACCGAGGACGGCTACAACATCCTCTTCCGGATGGTCGTGTCGCCGCTCATGCTCTTCTCGGGCACCTTCTTTCCCATCGCGCAGCTGCCGGTGTGGCTCCAGCCGATCGCCTGGGCGACCCCGCTGTGGCATGGCGTCGAGTTGGCCCGCGGTGCGGCGACCGGGGTGGTGTCCAGTCCGGTGGCGGCATGGGTGCATGTGGCCGCGCTGCTGGCATTCGTGGGCATCGGCTGGGTGCTGGCGCTGCGGCTGTTCACCCGGAGGTTGGTCGCATGAGCGGCCTCGACCTCGGCGCCCCCGCCTCCCGCGCGACCCGCGTCTCCCGCGCGCTCCCGTTCCCCGCCGGCGCGGGCATGGCGCGCTGGGTCATCGCCCGCAACGCAATGGCCTTCCGGCACGGCTGGGTCGCCCTGGTCACCGGCTTCGCCGAGCCGGTCTTCTACCTGTTCTCCCTCGGCGTCGGCATCGGCGCCCTGGTGCACTCGGTCCGCACCGATGGGGGCAGCGAGGTCCCGTATGCCGTGTTCGTCGCCCCCGCGCTGCTCGCGTCCTCGGCGATGAACGGCGCGGTGATGGACTCGACCTTCAACGTCTTCTTCAAGTTGCGTTACGCCAAGCTCTACGACTCGATGCTCGCCACGCCGCTTGGCCCGCGCGATATCGCGGTCGGCGAGATCGGGTGGGCGCTGCTGCGAGGCGCGCTCTACTCGGCGGCCTTCCTCGCGGTCGCCCTGCTCGCCGGGGTGGTCACCTCGTGGTGGGCGCTACTTGCCCTGCCGGCAGCCGTGCTCATCGGGTTGGCGTTCGCGGCAGTCGGCATGTTCGCCACCACCTATATGACTAGCTGGCAGCACTTCGACTACATCACCCTGGCGATCCAGCCGATGTTCCTCTTCTCGGCGACCTTCTTCCCGCTCTCGACCTACCCCGAGGGCATCCAGTGGCTGGTGCAAGCGACGCCGCTGTATCACGGCGTTGCCCTGGAGCGCGGCCTCATGCTCGGAGAGGTGAGTTGGGCGCTCGCCGGGCACACGGCATACCTCGTCGTCTTGGGGGTGATCGGCGCCCTCGGTGCCGCCCGCCGCATCGAGCGCCTGCTGCTGACCTGACGCGCTAGCGTGGGGCGACAATTCCCCATCCCTCGGTGATGGGGTCGCGGGTCTGCACGGTGAAGGGCGGGAGTAAGCGTGGCGACGGTGTTTGTGTCGCATTCCAGCGAAGACGGGGTGATCTCGTCGGAGATTGCAGCTGCGCTCCGCGGGAGAGGTCACACGGTGTGGCTGGATCAGACCGACCTCCCGGCCGGCGACAGCTTGGCCTCGTCGATCGAGGCGGGCATTGTCGCCTCCGACGTCTTCCTCTTGCTGCATTCCGCCAACGCCATTCGCAAGGGGTGGGTGTCGCTCGAATGGCAAGCCGCCCTCGAACGCACGGTGGCCGAAACCGACTATCGCTTCGTCGTCGCCGTCCTCGACGACACGCCGTTGCCGTTGCTGTTGCGCGGGCGGAAGTGGATCGACCTGCGTGGCAACAGCGCTGCAGTGGGAGCTGAGGGGTTCACGCAGGTGCTCGACGCCGTGGGACCGATCCCGGCTCCGGCACCCTCAGCGCGCACCGGCAAGGCGACCGTCTGGGTCTTCGACGACGAGGAGCGATGGACGGAGGGGTTCACGCAACGGCATGGCGACACCTTCACCATCACGACCTTCAATGACGCATCAGCGCTGCTCACAGCGGTGCTCACCGGCGACGAGCTGCCCGACATCCTGCTCTTGGACCTCTATGCCCCTCGCGGCCGTAGCCCGGAGGGTGAGCTGCGCGAGGCGGAGTCCTGCGTGCGGGAGATGATCGCGGCGGAGGTGGTGCTGCGCGGTGACGTCGACCGCGCCTGGCACCCGGCAGGCGTCGACATCGTCGAGGCGGTGCGGGAGTTCTATCCGGCATCTCGTCTGCCCATCGCCATGCACACCCAGCAGGGTCTCGCGCTGCTGCGGGAGGATCTGCTCGAACAGCTTGAGTCGCTCGACGTCGGCTGGCTGATCAAGAACCGGTTCAGCCCGGAAACCGATCGGCTGGTGCTCGACCGGCTGGCGATGCGCAGTGGTCGCCCCCTGCCAGCGGGTCGCCCGCGAGTGTTGATCATCGACGACAATCCCGCCTTCATCGAGGCGTTCACGGCGCGGCATTCGGAGCATTACCTCATTCGTGCGCTGTCCTCGGAAGCCGAGGTCATGCCGACCCTCCGCGAGCTGGAGATGAGCGGGGAGTTCCCGGATCTGTTCGTCGTCGACATGTACTACCCACGCACGACGCCGACAGCGGCGGCCGACATTGCCTATGCCAACGGGCAATTGCGCGATTTCGCAGTGCTGGAAGAACGCGCGCAGACCCTGGTGGCCCAGTGCTACGAGCCGCTGGGCTTGAGCGTGCTGCGCAAGATCCGGCGGCATGTGCGGTTCCCGGAACTGCCGATCATCATGTATTCCCAGAGCGGGCTGCTGACCATCGGCGATCACGGTTTCCAGGAGATCGAGCGGTTGGACGCCGGGTGGCTGCTCAAGGATCGCTACGACGCGCGGACCGAGGAGGTCCTGGTGTGCGGTGAGTTGATGCGGGCCCGGCTGGCTGCTCGGCGGCGTGACCGGGACGGCGTGGCCAGCCGTGGCTAGGGTGCGCCGGCCCCGCACCTGGGTGGCGTCCCGGGCGCGCCGGATGCGGATCGCCCAGGCCGGTGGCGCGCTCACCCCCCAGCGCTCGACGACGGTGGGGTATGCCGTGCCCCGCCCGCCCACCCGGCGTCGCGTCCTGTCGGCGATCGGCCTCGGGGTGGGCCTACTGGTGTGTCTGGTCCTGGCCCTGGACGTCGTCGCCCCGGAGTCGCTGCCGGACGGCATACGGGCGTGGATGCACGACAATCGCTGGGGCCCGCTCGTCATCGTGCTGGCGATCCTGCCCGTCGGGCTTGGTCTGCCAGGAGGGCGCGGGCCGCTGACCGGACGCCGCACCGCCTTCTTGTGGCCCACGGTCCTGGCTGCGATCGCGCTCGTGCTGGGGCTGGTTTCTTATCTGCCGCAAGCGGGACAGGAGGCGCCGCTCTTCGCGCCGCTGTTTTGGACGCTCGCGCTCTTCGCCGGCAATGTCCAGGTCTTCTGGGGGTCGGGCGGGGCGGTGTCGGGGCCGCCTCTGGCCCTGGAACTCGCCCGCCTGGCTGCCCTGAGCGCGACGCTCTTCACGGCCGTCGAGATCGCCATGCGCTTGTCCAGCCAACGCCTGGGCCGGCTTCGACTGCTGGTCGATCGGCGTCGCATTGTCATCGTCGGGCTGTCCTCGGACACGCTCACCGTGCTGCGCGCCGTCGCCCGCACCATGTCACCCGACGCGCTGCTCGTGGTGCTCGACGACGGCACCGACGAGCTGGCGTTGGCCGAGGCGGAAGCGTTTGGCGCCGTCATCCTGCCCGGGCCGATCGGCGAAACGCGCCTCGCGCAGGCCTGCCTGCACCGCCACCTGCGCGGGTCGAGGGTCATCATGGCCTCGCAGATCTTCGTCCTGCATCCGCGGATGCAGGACGCCATCGACGCCGCCCGCGACATCGAAGCGACACTCACCGGCGCGACGCTGGAGCCGGGCTTCATCTGTCGGCTCATGGTGCGGATCGATGACCCGTGGACGGCCGAGGCGTGGCGCCGCGAGCGCGCCACCGAAGTGCGCGCCTGGCTCACCGACGCGCTGTCGGGTTTCGAGCAGACCGCGCGTCGCGTGGTCGCGCTGTCGGGGTATGCCGGTGGGTCACCGCTGGTGGTCGTGGGGCGCTCGCGGCTGGCCCTGTCGGTGCTGGCGGAGGTGGCCCATCAGGGACGGGTGGCCCGACTGCCGAGAGCCGACGGAGTCGTGCCCGAATCTCACGAGTGTGCTGTCGTCCTCGTCGGTCCGGAGGCGGCTGAGCTGGCGCTGGACGCCGAGATCTTCCAGCGGCGCTTTGGTGGTGCGGGGTTCGTCCCCGTAGTGGAGACGACCTCGGCGGCGTGCGCTGGTGGGGTCTCCTTCGCCGATCTCAAGGACGTGTTGACCAGGTATCCGACTGCCGCGGTCGTGCTGGCCCGGAAGCCGGGCGAGGGTGACCCGGAGATGGGAGCCCGCCTCGCGGCGGCATACCCGTTGTGCACGGTCGTGTCCTGGGAGGAGGACGCGACCGGGGTGCCGGCTACGCCGGCAATCGGCAACCTTTATCGAATCGGCTTGTCGCTCAACGATGTTGGCGGCAACCCGCCGCGCGACAACTGGAGTCGCTTGGCTGAGTTGGCGCACGACTACTACCGCGCGATCGATCCGACGCCCGAGGTGCCCCGCGCGGTGCACGAGCCGTGGGATCGGCTGCCGGTGTTCTTCCAGGAGAGCAATGTCCGCCAACTTGGCCTGCTCTTCTCCTCGGTGACCATTCCCGCGGTCGACCGCACCTGGGCTGGGCCGCCGGCGACCGAGGTGTTGCCGTGGACCGACGCCGAAGTGGCGGCCCTGGCTCAGGCCGAGCACGAGTCGTGGTGTGCGTATTACTGCTCCCATGGCTGGAGCCACCGGCCGGGACGGCCGAAGGCCGAGAACCCGCCGAAGGATTGGCGGGTCGATTACGACAAGAGGCTGTGGGCCCCGGACCTGCAGTCCTGGGTGGAGCTGGGCCCGGATCGACAGTATTGGAATGGCGTCTACGTGCGCCGCGCCCTCGACCTGCTGCCACTGCTCGGGTATGCCGCGACGCCGGCCTTCCATGAATACGAGCGGGTCGGCGTGGTCAAGGCGACCCGCCTGACTGCGCCCCGGGACTGGGCGTGGAAGGGACAACCGCTGCGCGGTGAGACCGGCGACTGGTGGGTCGAGGATGCGGCCGGAGGCGGTCGATCGGTGAAGCCGGACAGTTTCGCCGCGACCTACCGCCGGATCGGCGAGGAGCTCTATGAGCGATGCGGGACCGTTCGAGCTCGTCGGGCCATTCCCGGCGAGGTCATCGTGAGCCCCGAAGGTGAGACGGTCGCGCATGAGGGCGACATGGTCCTCACCTCCGACGGTGTCTCGTGGGTTTCGGGGGCGGACGCCTTCGAGTCCGGTTACCGCCTCGCGAGCTGAACGGTTGGCTGCGGCGGTTCTGTGGCGCCGGGTCCGGCGTCCAACTGCGATCTCGGGTTTGGCACGGGCACTGGTGAGCCTCGGCGGCTGGGCCGGAAATCTGATGTCTCCACGACGCGGATTCCCTCGTGGCTCTGTCCGTCAGACCTGACTGGATGGCACTCCCCAGCCGGGGTCCGGGTCTTCTCCAGGGGGAGGCCCGGACCCCGTCCTGGCTTGTGAGCAGCGCGCTACCGACGGATTCCAGCCCCTTTTGGGTCGGTCTGTCCGTCAGGGGGAGGAAAGGCGCCCAGATGAATTGGTCTGCGGTGAGCCGCCGCGCCGTTCTCGGATCGTCTGTCTAGTCTCGCTGTTCATCCGGTAGATGTGGAAGGTGCGACAGTGGCAGATCAACCGCCCGCGGCCATAGGGGACGGGCCAGACTCCGCGGTTCAACTCCAACTCCGAGATCGAATCCGCGATGAGTGCGCTCGCCTTGAGGAGAGCGCGCGATACAGCTGTCAAGGGCAGTTCGAACAGGCCAAGACATGGCGCAAGGTCAACACGACGCTGGGAATACTCGCGAGCTGTGCGTCGGCTCTGGCGGCGATCTTCACGTTCGCGTCGGGGGACGGCCAGCTGGTGGCGGGTGTCACCGCGGTGGCTGCAGCGCTTCTGACGGCCACCTACGCAGCCCTGGGTCCGGAACGGCGGGCGGCTCACATGCAGGCTGTTGCCAACCGTTACCTGGCGATTCAGGGCGATGCGCGCCGCTTCATGCGTGTCGAGTTGCCCACTGTTGCTGCCGACGACGCCCTGGCCCGTCTCCAAGAACTCGCCGCCGAGCTCCAGGAGATTCACAGTGACGCCGACCCCATCAACAAGTTCGCGTTCCGCCGAGCCCACGCGAACATCACGGCTGGCGGTCAAACCTACGCCGTGGATTCCTCGTCTGACCATGGAGGTTCCCCCACATGACCACCAACGCGCCCGCGGGCACGGTGCTGCTCCAGATCGAGGCGATGGACATCGTGTCCTACATCTTCGGCACCAACGTCCAACGTGAGCACATCGGCGCTTCCTGGCTGGTGACACAGCTCCCGAGATGGTTCGCGTCGGCATGCGACGGCGAGTCTGTCGATGTGCTGGTCACGGTCAGCGGGAAACTTCTTGCGACGGTGGAATCGGCGCAGGCTGCCAAGAGGATCGTCACTGCGGTGTCACGCGCCGCCCTGGACGAGGCACCGGAACTGGACATCTGCGGTGCCTGGGTTTCGGTCCCCGGGGCGGTAGTAACGGTCGGGGACATGAGGCGCGCCGCCGTTGCCGTGGGAGAGGCGCGGAGCCTTCGGGTCTCCATGGATGCCGCGTCGCCGACGATTCCCTTCCTCGATGTGTGTCGAGTCAGCAACCGCCCGCGGTCCCCGAACTGGGCACGACGGGCGAGTGGGCGCGGACAAGAAGATTATCTCTGAGCGAGAGCAGCCGTCGTAAGAGAGTCAAGGCGCAAGATTTCCGCAGCCACCTCCTGAAGGTCCTCGAACGGAGGGGTCAGCGAGGAGAACGCAACCCGCTTGTTGCCGCATTTGAAGGAGCTTGAAGAGGCTGCCGACGACGATTCGACAGGGGTCACCGAACTGGAGTGGGTCGGCGTGGTCCATGCCGACGTCAACCACCTGACGTCGGCACTATATGGAGAGCAACGCAGAGGGCCCTTCACCCCGTCAATCCGCAAGGATTGCGCGAGCGCACGCGTCAGATCAGCCAGGCGATCGGAGCGCATACGTGGCGGGTGCAAAGGCCGTCTTGATTCAGGCCGATGCCGCAAGCCCGAAGAAGCGGGTCAACGTCCTCCCGCTCTTCCCGATCATGCTGGGGGTGACGACCTCACCGTCGTTGTCCACGGTCACTACGCCCTGACCTTCGCCGTCGAATACGCCAAGGCGCTTCCGGGCGGCGACGGGTGCGGATGACAGTCCGTTGCGGTCTCTGACTGACGATCAGAGCGGGTTCCGCGCTGCCATCGAGTGGCCCTGGTCAAGCCGCACTTTCCCTACCACCTCGCCGCGGCACTCGCCACGGCGCTATGCGACCGATCGAAACAGGCATCCCGCGCCGAGTCGATGGTCGACTTTGAGGTGGTCTACGACTCAGTTCACATTGATCTTGACGGCATACGCGGCCGTGACCCGGTTCCGAGCCTGCGTCCCCTCAGAGTCGAGGGAGTCGGAGCTGGCTCGTGGTGCGGACTGGTCGCCGCGGCACGGGCAGTGGTCGGCGATGGCGACAAAGACCGGGGTATGCCGTCGGGCCAGTTGGCCGCGCTGCGGGACGAAGTGCGTCGACCCGGCTCTCCTCCCACCGATCCTGAACTGAGCGAGGCAGCCGCCGCGCGCTGGTCCAGGCTGGCTCACCAATACCCACGGAGCGCGCAGCGCTGGGGGGATGGGGCGGGGCGGGTTGTGTGGGAGGACAGGCCCTCGTCCCGCCGGGTCAGTCAGCTCTTCGATATCAAGGCGCTGCTCGATGTCAGCCCGGTGTCGTTGGTGCGGCTCCTCGCAGAAGGTTCCTGTGGCTCGGAAGGAGACGGCCGATGATTTCACGCGAGGTGAGCATCACACTGGAGTCGGACTGGACGCACGGCTCGGGCCAGCGCGGTGATGACAATGCCGATATCGCCATCCAGCGCGATGCGTCGGGGCGGGCCGCTTCTCAGAGGCACTCACCTCACCGGGTTGGTGCGCGAGGCATTACCTCAAGTGATCGCCATGTTGGTCAAGGAATCGGCCAAGGACAAGGCGGTGTGGAAGTCCTGGCTTACGGTGCTCTG
>JADJVI010000041.1 GCA_016710645.1 Actinomycetales bacterium
CAGGCGCCGATCATCTGCTGCACCGCCGAGGTGCTCGCCAACATGGCATTACGCGAGGGTGCCGTTGGCGCGGGTCTGGACGGCACCGTCGTCATGGACGAGTTCCACTACTACGCCGACCCGCAGCGCGGCTGGGCCTGGCAAGTGCCGCTGCTGGAGTTGACCCGGGCGCAGTTCGTCCTCATGTCCGCGACCCTCGGCGACATGTCGCGCATCGACGCTGACCTGCGGCGGCGCACCGGCCGTTCGGTGAGCGAGGTCACCGGCGTCGCCCGACCGGTGCCGCTCACCTTCACCTGGTCGGTCACCCCACTGGCCGAGACGCTGGAGGAGATCGTCAGCACCCGCCGTGCGCCGGTGTATGTCGTGCATCCCTCTCAGGCGTCGGCAGCCGAGCAGGCCGCGTCGCTCAAGAACCTCCCGCTCCTCAACGCCGCCGAAAGGGTTGCTGTCGCAGAGCGATTGGCCGGCGTGCGGTTTGCCGCAGGTTTCGGACGGGTCCTCGGGGGGCTGTTGCGCCGCGGGATCGGGGTCCACCACGCGGGCATGCTGCCGCGCTATCGACGGCTGGTAGAGCAGCTTGCCCAAGCCGGCCTGGTCAAGGTGGTCTGCGGCACTGACACCCTCGGGGTCGGCATCAATGTGCCGATCCGCACCGTGCTGCTGACCCAGTTGACCAAGTTCGACGGGCAGCGCGAGCGGCTGCTCAAGGCCCGCGAGTTCCACCAGATCGCCGGCCGTGCCGGGCGGGCGGGGTTCGACACCCTCGGCGAGGTCGTCGTCCAGGCCCCCGACCATGTCATCGAGAACGCCCGCCGGCTGGCCAAGGCCGGCGACGACCCGATCAAGGTCAAGCGGGTGCAACGGGTGAAACCCGCTGCGGGACAGATCGTCTGGAGCGAAGCGACCTTCGACCGGCTCGTCTCCGCGGCCCCCGAGGCGTTGGTGTCCCGGATGAAGGTCGATGACGCGATGATCATCAACGTCGTGGCCCGGCCGGGTGACCCCGTGCGGGCCTTGTCACGGCTCACCCGCGACAACCACGAGGACCCCGCGGCGCAGGCCCGCCTGGCTCGCCGGGCCATTCGGCTCGGTCGCAGCTTGTTGGATGCCGGTGTGCTGCAACGCCTTTCGGAGCCCGACGAGACCGGGCGCACGCTGACGCTCACCGTCGAGCTGCCCGAAGACTTCGCTCTCAACCAGCCACTGGCGCAGTTCGCCCTCGCGGCCCTCGACGTGCTCGACCCCGACGCCCCGACCTACGCCCTCGATGTCGTCTCGGTTGTCGAAGCGGTGCTGGACAACCCCAAGCCGGTGCTGCTGGCCCAGCAGTGGGCCGCTCGCGGTGAGGCCGTCGCCGACATGAAGGCCGACGGGATCGACTACGAGGAACGGATGGAACTCCTCGAGGAGGTCACCTGGCCGCGCCCGCTGGCCGAGCTGCTGGAGGCGACGTACACGGCATACCGGCACAGCCATCCCTGGCTCGGTGAGGACGCCCTGGCCCCCAAGTCGATCGTCCGTGAGATGTGGGAGCAGGCAATGAGCTTCACCGACCTGGTGAGCCGCTATGGCCTGAGCCGGTCCGAGGGCGTGGCGCTGCGCTATCTCTCCGACGCCTATCGCACGCTGCGCCAGACCGTGCCGGCCGGCTACCGCACGCCCGAGCTCGACGAGGTCATCGAGTGGCTCGGCGAGACGATCCGCCAGACCGACTCCTCGCTCGTCGACGAATGGGAGGCGCTGGTCACCCCCGGCGCGACTCCGTCGAGCGAGCCGAGCGCGCCACCCCGCCCGCCGCGCCCGCTGTCGGCCAACACCCAGGCGCTGCAGACCATGGTGCGCCGGGCGATGTGGCGGCGCGTGGAACTCGCCGCCCGCGACGACGTGACCGGCCTGGCCGCCCTGGAGCAGGCCGGAGCCGCGCTCACCGAGCCGCCCACCCCGGTCGTCATGACAAGGCGCCAGTGGGACGCCGCGTTGGAGGACTACTTCGCCGAGCACGACGAGATCGGCACCGACGCCGACGCGCGAGGGCCGGCCATGCTTGCCATCGAACGCGAGGTCACCGAGTCCTCTGACGGCGAGCCGGGCCGCTTCTGGCGAGTCCGCCAGACCCTCGCCGACCCTGCCGACGACCACGACTGGGTCATCGAGGCTCAGGTCGACCTCGACGCCACCGACGCGGTCGGCGAGCTGGTGCTCACCACGTTGGGCCTCCGCCAGCTCTAACCCCGGCACCTCCGACAGTCCTCGGAACACAGGCAAACCGAGGGGGTATGCCGTCCGCACGGCATACCCCCTCGTGGCCCCTCCCAGGGTGGTTACGGCCGGTCAGTCCTCCGGGTGGAGGATCGGAGTGAGCATGGTGAGGACGTTGACGTCCTCGATCGTCGCCGGCACCACGGGCGTGTGGCCGTCGGCGATCTCGCGCATGGTCTTGCGCAGGATCTTGCCGGAACGGGTCTTGGGCAACGCAGTGACGATGTCGACCTGCCGCAGCGCGGCGACCGCACCGACCTCCGACCGCACCCGGGCGACGAGCTCCTTCTTGATCCGCTCGCCCTGGCTGGCCGCGTCTATGCCCGCCTTGAGCACAACCAACGCCCGCGGGAGCTGGCCCTTGAGGTCGTCATGAACGCCGATGACGGCACACTCGGCGACCGCTTCGTGACCCGCGAGCGCGGCCTCGATCGAGCCGGTGGAGAGGCGGTGGCCGGCGACGTTGAGCACATCGTCGGTGCGGCCCATGACGTAGACGTAGCCGTCCTCGTCGATGTAGCCGCCGTCACCGGTGAGGTAATAGCCAGGGTAGGCCGCCATGTAGGACGACACGAACCGCTCGTCGTCGTTGTAGAGCGTCGGGAAGGTGCCGGGGGGCAGCGGCAGCTTGATGCAGATTGCGCCCTCCTGGCCGGCGGGCAGCTTCTCGCCCATCGCATCGAGGATCTCGACCTGGTAGCCGGGCACGCACACCGACGGCGAACCGGGCTTGATCGGCAGGGCCTCCAGGCTGCGGCAGTTGGCGGCGATCGGCCAGCCGGTCTCGGTCTGCCACCAGTTGTCGACGACGGGGACGCCGAGCTTTTCGTGGGCCCAGTGGTAGGTGTCGGGGTCCAAACGCTCCCCGGCGAGGTAGAGGGTCTTGAAGTGCGACAGGTCGTAGCCCTCGACCTTCGAGCCTTCCGGGTCCTCCCGCTTGATCGCGCGAATGGCCGTCGGGGCCGTGAACATCGTCACCGCGCCGTATTCCGACACGATCCGCCAGAAGGCGCCCGCATCGGGGGTGCCGACCGGCTTGCCTTCGTAGACGATCGTCGTCGCGCCGGTGAGCAGCGGGGCGTAGACGATGTAGGAGTGGCCGACGACCCAGCCCACGTCGCTGGCGGTGAACATCGTCTCGCCTGGCTCGACGCCGTAGATATTGCGCATCGACCACCGCAATGCGACCGCGTGACCGCCGTTGTCGCGGTAGATGCCCTTGGGCTTTCCGGTGGTGCCGGAGGTGTAGAGGATGTAGAGCGGGTCGGTCGCTGCCACCTCGACGCAGTCGGCGCCGGCCTCGGCGGCCGGTGAGGAGACGAACTCGCGCCAGTCGACATCGCGCGGTCCCATCGCGGCCTCGCACTGCTCACGCTGCAGCATGACGACGAGCTCGGGCTTGTGCTCGGAGCGCTCGATGCCTTCGTCGAGGAAGGGCTTGTAGGGCACGACGCGGCTGGGCTCGATGCCGCAGGAGGCCGACAGGATGACCTTGGGCTTGGCGTCGTCGATGCGGGCCGCGAGCTCGGCCGGCGCGAAGCCACCGAAGACGACCGAGTGGACGGCGCCGATCCGCGCGCAGGCCAGCATGGCGAAGACCGCCTCGGGGACCATCGGCATGTAGACGACGACGCGGTCACCCTTGACCACCCCGGCGCCCGCCAGCGCACCGGCCAGGCGACGCACTTCACTCAGCACCTCGGCATACGTGTAAGAGGCCTTGGCGCCGGTGACCGGCGAGTCGTAGTGGATCGCCACCTGGTCGCCGCGCTCGGCAATGTGCCGGTCGAGGGCGTTGTAGCAGGTGTTGAGAGTGGCGCCCGGGAACCAGCGGTAAAAGGGCGGGTTGGAGTCGTCCAGCACCTGCGTGGGCGGGGTGATCCAGTCGATGTCCTTGGCCGCCTCGCCCCAGAACCCCTGCGGGTCGGCGATGCTCGCGTCGTAACTCTTCCGATATGCGCCAGTGCTCATGGCG
Organism: Actinomycetales bacterium; assembly: GCA_016710645.1. Taxonomy (GTDB): domain Bacteria; phylum Actinomycetota; class Actinomycetes; order Actinomycetales; family Dermatophilaceae; genus Phosphoribacter. Next base: position 4,238 of record JADJVI010000041.1, read on the forward strand.
GAACAATGCCCCGGGTATGCCGTGCCCCGCCACCGGAGGTTCCTCACACCGGGCCGGGTCTGCGCTGGGGCGACGATGGGTTGCGCCGAACGGTCGCGCCGAGCCGTCACGCCGAACGCTCGCCGTGAGGCGCCTCACGGTGAGACCATCCTGGCGTGGAGATCGACCGCCTTGAGGTGCTGCGAGCCTTGCTCGCGGGCGAGACCGCCGCGCAGGCGAGCACCGGCCGCCACCATGCCGCGAAAGGCTTGGGCGGCGTGCGGCTGCAAGACCTGGACTTGCACGAGGTCGAGGACCAGCTCCTGGCCCGCACCGACCTCACCGACCTGGTCGTGCTCGGCGGCGCCCTCTCCCCCGCCCTGACCCTGCACCTCGTGCGGCACGGCGCGATCGTCTTCCCCTCCGACCCGCAGGCTCCGCTCAACGTCTACCGCTCGCAGACCTACACCGCCGACGAGCTGTATGCCGGCCTCGACGGCCCCGACGGGTATGCCGGGACCCTGGACGGACGCACCTACGCGTGGACCACCGACCGGCGCTCCGAGCACGACGCCTACGCGACCATGCTGCGGGCCATCCACGACGAGTCGATCACCGACGCACTCGACGACCGGCTCGACGGCCTTCCGGTCGTTGGGGTGATGGGCGGGCACGCCGTGCAACGCGGCAGCAATGTGTATGCCGCCGCGGCCCGTCTGGGTTTCGAGCTCGCCGAGGCTGGTCTCGTGGTCGCCACCGGCGGCGGCCCCGGCGCGATGGAGGCCGCCAACCTCGGTGCGTATGCCGGGTCGTTCCCTTCGCTGCAGAAGGCGATGAACGCGCTCGGGTCACGGCCGAGTTATCAACGCGACGTGCAGGCGTGGGCCCAGACGGCGTTTTCGGCTCGCGCCATGCTCGGAGTTCGTGGCACAGACGACCCGCTCCGGTCGGTGGGTATCCCGACCTGGTTCTACGGCCACGAGCCCCCCAACGTCTTCGGCCAGGCCATCGCGAAGTACTTCTCCAACGCGCTGCGCGAGGACGGCCTCCTGGCCCGCTGCACCCACGGGGTGGTCGTCCTTCCAGGATCGGCGGGCACGGTGCAGGAGATCTTCCAGGCCGCCACCCGGGTCTTCTACGAGCGGATGCCCACGAGAGGTGGCTCGGATAGCCTGCCGCCGCTCATCCTTGTTGGACGCACCCACTGGACCCGCACCCTGCCGGTCTGGCCCGCGTTGCAGACGCTGGCGCGCTCCACCCCGTCGGGTCGAATGGTGCAGGCCCTGCATCTGGTCGACACCCCCGGCCAGGCCGCTGCGATCGTGACCGAACGGCATACCGCGTCCTAGTCAAGAGGTCGCGGCGACCGTCGTCGGGGCCGGTCAGGCGATCTTGAAGGTGTCGTCTCCGACGCGGACCTCAAGGGTGAGGGTCCCGCCGAGGGCTTCGACATAGCGGCGAAGGGTGTCGACCTGAGCCTTGTCGATGTCGCCACGCTCAATCGTGGAAACTCGGTTCTGGCTGACGGCGAGCTGCTGGGCGAGTTCGACCTGAGTGAGGTCGAACTGCTCCCGCAGTTCGCGAAGGCGCCACGCGCGGGACTCGGCAACCATGCGGTCCTTATGCGCCTGGACCTTTTCGGCACGCGGTGGGCGACGGAGCTTGATCTCCTTCAGGGTCGTCATGGATTCCTTCTTCGTCTCAGGTCCTTGAGGTGGTCGTCGAATAGGTCGTCGGCAATCCGGATGTTTGTGGTGTACCACCGTCGCCAGTTGCCGGCTTTGTCGCCGGCGACGAGAAGGATCGCCCTTCGTTTCGGATCGAAAGCGAAGAGCATCCGGATCTCGGATCGGCCTCGCGAGCCAGGGCGCAACTCCTTCATGTTCTTGACCCGGTCAGCGTGTCCACCAGCGGCCGCCCGAGCGTCGGGCCGTCGTCCTGCAACACGTCCAGTGCAGCGATCACCAAGTCGTAGTCATCGTCGTCCAGCGCATAGAGCCACTCTTCGATGAGCGTGACGTCGACTTCCCACACCGCCTACGATACAACTTCACAGTTGTACACCGCAAGAGTTTACTTCAAGCCTGCGCGGGGTCATAGGCGGACGAGTCGACGGCTGCCCGGGCTGCGACGAAAGCGTCGACGCAAGCGTGGACGTCGGCCTCTGAGTGGGCTGCCGAAAGCTGCACCCGGATGCGCGCTTTCCCTTGCGGCACAACGGGATACGAGAAGGCGATGACGTAAACGCCAGTGCCGAGCATGTGGTCGGCGATCTGGGTGGCCAGCCGGGCGCCGTCGGCACCGGGGAACATCACCGGGGTGATCGGGTGCGGGTTGGCGTCGTCGCCGAGCAGATCAAACCCTGCTTCGCGCATGAGCGACCGGAACAGCCGAGTGTTGGCCCGCAATTGCCCCCGGGCGTCGCCGGAGGCGGCGATGAGGTCGAGCGCGGCGAGCGAGCCGGCGACGACGGCAGGCGCGACCGAGTTGGAGAAGAGGTAGGGGCGCGAGCGCTGGCGTAGCAGGTCGACGACCTCCTGGTGGGAGCTGACATAGCCACCCGAGGCGCCGCCGAGGGCCTTGCCGAGGGTGCCGGTGAGGATGTCGACCCGGTCCGCCACTCCGAACAACTCCGGCGTGCCGCGTCCACCGTCGCCGACGAATCCGACGGCGTGGGAGTCGTCGACTAACACCATCGCCGAGAACTCGTCGGCCAGGTCGCAGATGCCGACCAACGGCGCGTAGGAGCCGTCCATCGAGAAGACGCCGTCGGTGACGATGCAGACCCGACGTGCCCCCGCATCCCGAGCCGCGACCAGCTGGGCCCTCAGGTCGGCGAGGTCGGCATTGCGGTAGCGATAGCGGGCCGCCTTGGCCAGCCGGACGCCGTCGATGATCGAGGCGTGGTTGAGCTCGTCGGAGATGATCGCGTCCTGCTCACCGAACAGCACCTCGAAAACGCCACCATTGGCATCGAAGCAGGACGAGTAGAGGATCGTCGCCTCGGTGCCGAGGAAGTCGGAGAGCCGCCGTTCCAGCTCGGTGTGCTGGGTCTGGGTGCCGCAGATGAAGCGCACCGACGCCATCCCGAAACCCCACGTGTCCAGAGCCTTTTGGGCCGCCGCGACGACGTCGGGGTGGTCGGCCAGGCCGAGGTAGTTGTTGGCGCAGAAGTTCAGCGCCGCACCCGCGGTCGTGCTCACATGCGCCGACTGCGGGGTGGCGAGCTCCCGTTCGTGCTTGTAGAGCCCGGCCTCGCGGATTTCATCGAGGGTCTCCCGCAGTTGCTGCTTGACCGATCCGTACATGGCGAAACTCCTAGCTCCAGTCCATGACGACCTTGCCGCACTCGCCCGATCGGGCGGCGGCGAAGGCGTCGGCCCAGCGCTCGGCCGGGAAACGGTGGGTGATGACCGAGGACACGGCGTCCTTGAAGGTCTGCGAGGTCGCGAGCATCGATGACATGAGGTACCACGTCTCGAACATCTCGCGCCCATAAATGCCCTTGATGGTGATCATGTGGGTGATGACCCGGCCCCAATCGATCGGGTAGGGATCCTTGGGCAGACCGAGCATGGCGACCTTGCCGCCGTGGTTGAGGTTGGCCAGCAGCTCGGCCACCGCCGACGGCGCCCCCGACATCTCCAGCCCGATGTCGAACCCCTCGCGCATCCCCAGCTCGCGCTGTGCGTCCTTGATCCGGGTACGGCCGACGTTGACGACCAGGTCTGCGCCGACGCCTTTCGCGAGGTCGAGGCGATAGTCGCTGATGTCGGTGACGCAGACGTTCTTGGCCCCGGCATGCCGGGCGATCGCCGCCGCGATGACCCCGATCGGTCCGGCGCCGGTGATGAGCACGTCCTCCCCCACCATCGGCCACTGCAGCGCGGTGTGGGTGGCGTTGCCGAGCGGGTCGAAGATCGCCCCCAAGTCGGGGTCGATGGTGTCGGGCTGCACCCAGACATTGGTCGCCGGCAGCACGACGTAGTCAGCGAAGGCCCCGTCTCGGTTGACCCCGATCCCGATGGTGTTGATGCACACGTGGCGCCGCCCGGCCCGGCAGTTGCGGCAGTGCCCGCACACGATGTGCCCCTCGCCCGAGACCCGCGCACCCACCCGCACCGCAGTCCCGGTCGGCACGTCCTCACCGACCTGGACGATCTCGCCGTAGAACTCGTGACCGATGACCATCGGCGCCTTGACGGTCGCGGCCGCCCAGTCGTCCCACTGCTGCAGGTGCAGATCGGTGCCGCAGAGCCCTGCGCGCAACACCCGCACCTTGACATCGAGCGGCCCACATTGCGGTTCGGGCCGATCGACGAGGTCCAGTCCCGGCCCGGGGGCGAGTTTGGTCAAGGCGCGCACGGAAGGTCCTTCCAGACGACGGTATGCCGTGCGGCCGGGTGGGCTGCACGGCATACCGAATCTAGCTGGGAGCTGAGGGGAGCGCGAGGATCCTCAGTTCTCGGGGTTCGAGATCTCGGGGTAGAAGACTTCGACGATCTCGGCACCGTTGCTGTAGAGCATCACCCAGTCATCGACCTGGATGGTGAACGGGTGGGTCGTCTTCGGGATGGCCGCGGTCGGGATGAAGTAGCGGTACGTCGATGTCGATGGCCAGGTCCACTGGCTGTTGTGGGAGCCCACCGATCGTTGCAGCTCGATGGTCAGGCCGCCGCTGGTCGGAGTCACGGACTTGACCGCGCCTTGGTCGTAGAGACGGACGCCA
>JADJVI010000042.1 GCA_016710645.1 Actinomycetales bacterium
CAGGGCAGGTCGGTACGGAGCGCTGTCGACTGGGCCTGGGAGATAGCACCTGGCGGCGGGTGGATGAGTCCCGGTCTTTTCACCGCCACAGACTCCGGGCAGAGATCGAAGAGGTCAGCCCGCCGAGATTGTTCGGAACGTGGACTCGCCGGGCAAGGTTTTGCCGGCTACACGGGCCAGATAGGCACCAGACACCCAGATTCAGCTCGGCGACTTCCTGTCCTCCCCATGAAGACGACTCGAGATCGCGTCATCGAGTGACCGGCGGCTACCAGTACCTTTCGGATCAGGAGGATCCCAACCGTCGCCATGTCGTCGCGGTCGACCGGCAGAACCGCGTCCCCGAGCGTAAACAAGGCGTGACACCTGCCCTACACGCTGGGGAGTGCCATCTCAACTTCCTTCCCCAGTCGCAACAACGCTGTCGCCCGGCCCGAGCACCTGCTGGTTCACGGCGAGGACCCGGGTGCGCTGGGAGCAGGGACTGCACCTTCGACTCCGACTCAGCACCCCGAGGACGTCGTCGACGACCCGGAGTCCAAGCCGAACGTGGCCGAGGTCGCGGCTGACCAGATCACCACTGGATCGGGAGGAGTTCTGGTCATGGTTTCGCCCACCTGGTGGCCGAGTTGCTCCGGGCCGAGGGCTTGGAAGTGGATGAGGCTCCGCCCGGGGCCGATGGTGGGATCGACATCACCGCGGGTCGAGGATTGCTCGGGCTTGAATCGCCGAAGGTGATCGTGCAGGTCAAGACCGGGCAGATCGGCTCCGGAGGTCGTTGCTCAGCTCAACGGCCTCGTGAGCACGCATGGAGCCGACTACGGCCTCTGGCCACCTGACAGGCCTGAGCAAGCCGGCGAGGGACGCGGTGAAGCACCAGAGGTTCCGTGAAAGTTTGGGACTCGACGGACGTCATTGATGCTCTGCAGCGGAACTACGAGCGTCTGCCGGAGGACATCCGCGCGAGGGTCCCACTCCAGCGGGTGGATGCTCCGCGACGAGAGCCGATCACCCGATCTGATGTCCTGCCGTGGCCCATCACGATCTCGATTGGGGCGTGATCACTGGCGTCGTGGACTCGACGGGCCTCGCAGGACCCGCCACGAGGTAACCAGCGATTCCGTCTTGGCGTCTGCAAACACGTGGTCGAGCTGGAAGGGACGTCGTCCTCGCGGAAGAAGGTCTGCACCTCATCTGCCCAGTGGCGAGGCCTCGTGTCGACGTAGCCCTGGTCGGCGAGATTGGAGAAGAGCCGAGCGTTCTCCTGAGAGCGAGGAGAGTCGAACAGCAGTGCGCTATTGAGGTCCCCTCCGCACAGGAAAGGCGACCCCGACAGAATGGGTCGCAACTGTGCGCGGCAGCCTCGACCTCCCAGATCTCGGTCTCGTTGCAGCGAGGATGCCGTCAGTTGACGGCATCGCGTCATACCAAGGGGTGGTACTTCTCCCGATCTCGTAGATGCCCATTGCGTCCGAGTGAATGCTGACCAACCAAGGAGTGTTGAGTCCACCGGCTCGGCGACCGCGACAGCGCCGCCAATCCGTTGAGCCAGGGCTGGTCGGCACTGGGAGTCCAGGCTCGATACCCACCCTCGCGCACGAGAACGGCACACCCGTGCTTCTTGTACTTGCCCTTGAAGATGACGGAACCCCAGCTCGACAGGTGCTCCTCGTGGGGACGACCTCCTGAACAAGCGCGACGTCTGGTATCCTGCTCGTTGAGCCACCGCCACGCCCGTTCGTGGCGTTCACGGTTATAGCCGTAAGCAGCGGCCATGTTCCAGCAGATGAGCTTCACGTCGTCAGGGTACGAGAGTCCCGAATGCTTGCGACGGTCAGTGATCCGCCAAGCTGGGACCGTCGCTTTCGGATGACGAAGGAGGACTTGCCATGACACCAAGACCCGTCGTCAGTTCGAAACCCCGCCCGTGCCGCCGAGCGCACCGGGACTCCAGCACGAGGACCCTGCGCCGTCGCATCGCCGCCGGAGACCTCGTCGCCTTACCGGAACGGCGACCGCGCGTCATCCGTCCCTGACCCGGATGACGTCGACTGGTTGATGATCCGCATACCCACGGCTGGATGATGCGCTTACGGCACGGTGTGTGATGTCGCGTCCGGCCAGCCATGTCACTGCGAGTTGGGATAGTCTCACTCATGCGCGTGGGGATCTACATCGATGGCTACAACCTTCTATTACGGCGGCCGAGGCATCTGCGGCCGCGGTGTCGCCGGATGGCGGTGGCTCGACCCAGCGCAATGCTGGAGGCCGTCATCGCCGCGCAGTCGCCATGGTCGGCAGTGGTCGGCAGTCGTGGTGTTCTGCACAGCGAGGATCCGCGGTCGACAACGTCAGCAGCCAACGCGACCAGGACAATTTATCTGAGAGCGTTGGTCCAACACGGTGCCGTGGACGATCGAGTACGGGGAACTACGTGGCACGGACAGCCACGGCCCCGCTGGCCACAGCCGACCGCCGCGGCTGACCCGTCCTCACGGAGGCGAACTGGCCCCTCATGGTTCGAGACGCCCAAGGGTCCGACGTTGCCCATGCGACCTTCATGGCCCCGTCGCGCGGCGTGAAGAGAAGGGCAGCGACGTCAACGTCGCAAGCCACATGCTCGTGACGTCCTGGGCGGCGCCGTGGACGCTGCCGTCGTCGTGAGCAATGACAGTGACCTGAAGATGCCTGCTGACGTTGTCCGACAGCACGTGCCGCTCGGACTGATCAACCCGACCATGGGCTATCCGCGGGGGCTCTGAACGCTGACTCCACGACCGGGTCGGCGGCCACTCGGTGGTACCAACTCACGGCCGCAGACTTCACGAGACATCAGATGCCTACCATCGTCGGTCGGCTCAGCAGACCTGTCGGCTGGTAACACGAAAAACCCGGCCCCTGAGGGGCCGGGCGGTATGGGGTAACCGTACACCCCGCGCGCGCCGCCCGCGGCCGCTTGCCCCTTTACGATCGGTGGCGAAGACCCCGGAACGATCCCCGGCGGAAGCCACATCGCCGGGGTTTGTCATCAGGGGCGCTAGGGCTCACAGTGGCACGCCACGCGTAGCGCCCGAAGGGCTGTGAGCCTAGCGCCCACGACCTTCACGCTGCTTCGCCCACTTCTTGGCAGCCTTGGACATCCGGGCCGCGATCTCGGCGTCCCTCCCCCGTGCAACGTGTTGGTAGCGCAACGCCATCTGCGGAGTGGAGTGCCCGATCCTCGCCATGAGTTCGGCAAGAGTCGCGCCCGACTGTGCCGCGAGAACGGCTCCGGTGTGCCTCAGGTCGCGCACGCGCAGGTCGGGGCGGCCAGCGGCCAACCGGGCCTTCCAACCAGTGTCGTCGCAGCGTGTCCTTGTGCACCTGCACATCGGGATCTTTGACGGACGGGAAGAGCAGCGCTTCGCGACCGAGCGCGACATGCTCCTGAGATGCTGCTCGAGGATCGGCAACAGGTGTGGAGGCACCGCGATGTCCCGGACCCCGCGATGTTCTTCGGTGATCGACCGGACGCGCTTGGCCGAACCAGCGCCGCGCACTCGACAGGGGTTCGAGGCGAGGATCTCGTCGGTGACCGCTGTCGACAGAATCGAGCGCAACAGGCTGTAGGTGTGCGCCCGCTGGGTCGGTCGGCTCGAATCCAAGCCGCTGTGCCACGTCCTCACCACTTGCGGGTGATATCCGAAGCGACACCTCCCCGAAGGCGGGCAGGATGAACCGATCGAGGAGTCGCCGATACAGCGCCCTGGTCCGCGGCTTGAGCTCCCCTGCTCGAGCCACGCCCGGCATACGGCCCGAACATCTCGGTCGACCGCACGACCCTCGCCCGCCGCGACTTGCTCGGCGACCACTCGTCGTTCTGCATGAGTCGGCGTTCTGAAGCGAGCCACGCCTCTGCGTCGACCTTGGCATCAAAGGTCGACGGAGCTCGATGGAAGGCCTGGTCGGGCCCCATGTAGTAGGCCTGCCAGCGACCGTTGGCCCGCTTCCGGATCGTCCCGAAGTCCCGCTTCGCTCGCGTCATCGCGTGACACCAGCGGACAGATGAAGACATAACTGGGGCATAACTAGGAACACTTCGTGTCCGCTTGTGCCCTGTCCTCTCACGCGCTAGATTCTAGATCACCGCAGGTCAGATGCCTACGGTGCAGGTCAAAGCACTGCAGCCAAATAGGCGCGTGAACAGTTCAAATCCTGTCACCCCGACTGTTGTGATGTCCCGCGACACCGTTGACAGGTGTCGCGGGACATCGTTGCATTTCAGGTCTTGGTTTGGGGGCCGGGTTTGCGTCCGAGGGGTTGGTAGTCCTTGGTGGTGTCGAGGGTGAGTTCGCGCAGGAGTTCGCCGGTGTCGGCGTTCACGACGCGGATGTCGCGGTCGGCGATGAGGGCCAGGACTCGGGTGCCGGCGTGTTCGCGGCCGAGGCCGATGTGGCGTAGTTGGCTATCGTAGCGGATGGTGATCACCTGCCGGTGTCGACGCGGTCGCGTCGGACTCGGTAGTGGACGTTGATGGCGGGTTTGGCCGGGTGGCTTTGGTTCGGGCGGTGTAGGCCTGGGTGGGGTTCGGCGGCTGAGGGCTCGATGGGGCGGACGGTGTTGTAGTAGCGCAGGAACCGGTTGAGTTGGCGTTGCAGGGCTGCCAGGTCGGGTGCGGGGGTTGGGCACGGAGCCACTTCTTCACGGTCTGATGGAAGCGTTCTACTTTGCCTTGGGTCTGTGGATGGTAGGGCCGGGAGTGGTGGAGTCGGACGCCGAGGAGGTCGAGTTCGATCCGAGAGCGACGCGGCCACCGCGGCGTGGTGTGCCGGTGTAGACAGCGCCGTTGTCGGTCAGGACTGAGCGGGGATGCCGTGGCGGCGGAATGCGGCTCGGAAGTCGGTCAGAAACGTCGGGGCCGGTCGTGGTGGTCCTGGCTTTGCTGGTGATCGCGAGGCGGGAGTGGTCATCGAGGATGTGGTGGATCTCCACGCTGGTGCCGTCGGCTAGCTGCCAGTGGGTGAGGTCTGCTTGCCATCGTTCGTTGGGAAGGTCCGCCGCGAAACGTTTCCCCCGCGCCTTTGGGTCGTTTGCGGGGCTGTGGGGTGATCCAACCCGCGCCGGGTCAGGACCCGCCAGATGGTCGAGGTCGCCGGGAGCCTGTTCACGCCAGAGGTCTGAAGGTGGGAGCGGATGGTTTCAGCGCCGGCATCCAAACCCCGCTTGGACAACTCTTGGCGCAGCCGGATGATCTGGTCTTCCAGGTCGAGGCTGATCGCACGCGGGTTGGGTGTGGCCTTCGTGACCGCGGCTCGAACGCCGCCTCGCCCTCGGCTTCGTAGCGTTTCACGAGGGTCTGTACCCAGTAACGGCTGATCCTGTAGTCCCGGGCGACCTCGCTCTTGGAGCGCCTCTCGACCGTGACTGATGTGATGACGAGCTCCGCGAGCGACATGCCGCACCTCCACGCTAGCCTCCGTCTTTCATGAGTCAGCGAGGTCGCTGCCCTGAGGCGGTTGGGTGAGGGCGGGGACGGCGAACCGGGGTGTGGGCAGGACCGGGTGCCGCGTGGCGCTGCGGTGCGGGTCTCCTGGTGGCTCCGGGTCGAGGGGTGCAGGGACGGTCAGGCGGCTCGTGGGATGGCGATGATGCGGGCGAAGACAGCGACGATGTCGTGGACCCAGGGCCAGGTCTTGGGGAACCGCAGCCTCCGCCGTCGTGCGCCGCGGGTGATCCGGGCTGGGACGCAGCAGCCGGTAGCGCAGTGCTTTGGGTTCGCAGTCGGCCAGCCGCTGCGGAGGGCGCGCAGGCGCAGCCAAGCGATGAGGTCGGCCGCGCACGCGACGGCTCTCAGCCAGGCTTGGTTGACCGCGTACTACCTGGCGGGCAGCCGTCCGCGCCCGGTGTCCTTGGCGTGCCGGATCCGGTCTTCGACGCGGGCGTGCGCGGTGGCGGGCTTCGAGGAACTGCAAGGCACCGGGTGGTGGTGTTGGTGGCGAACGCTTGGTAGCGCCATCCGTCGCTTCTTCGAACAGGGACAGCTGGGCGCCGGGGTGGGGCCGTTCGCGGCGCGCGATCACCCGGCATCCCGTCCGGCCACAACGTCCGGACATGGGCCGGGAGCAGGCCGGTGATCTCGGCGACGTCAGCCTCCACGCGCGGGTCGCCGTGGGCGTCGATTGCCGGGGACCACACGCCCTTCTTCGGGATCGCGGTGATCGCGGTGCGGACGTGCTCGGTGACCGCGAACCCAACCGAATACAGCATGGATCGGCCACGGTTGGCGTCCTGAGCGGTCAGCCAGTTCAGCAGTGCGTGCGAGGCGCCCGCCCCATCGACACGGACCAGCAGCTTGCGGTGCCCGCGGGACTTGGGCCAGCGCAGCGGTCAGGACCTCGATGTGGTCGGCGGCGGTGTTCGCGCCGGCGTTGCCCGGACGCAGCGCCATGGTGAGCAGCTCAGAGGTGTTGTCGCACCATACGCCGAGCGGGTGGAACCCGAAGGTGTGCTTGAACGTGGCCGCCGCGTTCTCCTTCTCGGAGTGGGCCACCACGATCGTGGCATCCACATCAAGGACGACCAGGTCCTTCTCAGGATGCGGTCGGCGACCTGCGCCGCCGGCGGCCCACCGGCCAGGTCCCACACCCGTGCTCTCGTGCGGGCCCGCGCCCTCTGGACCCGGCGCAACCTGGCCGGGGTGAGCTCGTCCAAGGAGCGCCACACCGTAGGCGGTGAGGCAACCGACCCCAACACGGCGTCTTGATGGCGCAGAGTGTCAATGTCGGCGATCGCCTCCCCACCACCGGCGAGCATCGTGGCCACATCCACCAGCACCTGTCCGCGGTCATGCCCCGGCACGAAACCACGACGCGTCAGGGCGCTGGAGAACTCGCCGGTCAGGCCGACCCGATCCGCCAGCAGCCGCACCGCCAAACCCCCAGCGTGGGCGACCACGCCGACACCATCACCAGAGACCGACAGGCCCGCAGCCCACGCTGTACTCTTCACCTACCAAGTGCCTTCCCGTACCGTTCCTTGTGACGTCGCAATCACAAGTATTCCGTTACAGGACAGGCACTTTGGTACATCCAGGGAGCGTGTCACCCCCGCACCCATGAAGGACCGAGGCTAGGTGCCAACCATGTCTCCGGACAGATGCCAACTATGTCAAGAACTCCGACACTGTCACCCCGACTGTTGGAAATCTGGGCCCTCACCTGCGGAAACGCGATCAGGGCCCTTCAGATTCACTGAGCCCTTGGATAACCTACAAGGCAGATAGCGTTGGCAGCCAATGACCCTAACTGCACTTGATTCAGCCACGTCATCAGCGCAACCATTGACGTCGCCAAAACGCAAGGGACGGAACCCACGTGACCATCAGGGCGGCGCGAGTCGCGCGAACTCCTGACCAACAGGCAACCGAGGTCGAACGGGTCATTGCGCTGTCACGCCGGGACGCCTCCCTGATCCGCTGTGACGGAACACACGTTGAACTCCGTGAGTATCGGGACGGCCAATCGGAGAGCGGCTGGCGATGTGCCTCACTGCCCGAGCCCGGAGATCTCTTGCTCTCTACCATCGGCTCTGGCAAGGCCAGAATGATCATCAGCCTCTGTCTCGTGGAGAATGTAACAGCCGAGGGAACGGCCCTCTGGAATTGGGCCACCGATGTTTCGATCCTGCCCGCACTCTCTTGGAATGCGGTCGTCAGCGACCACGAATCAGGACGAGCATGGTCCGCAGTCAGCGGTAGGGACAAGGAGCGCGTGCAGGAATCGCTTGTGTCTGAGCTGAGAGCTCAGTCTGATCTGTCTGTCGAGGAGGGCCAACGCCAGATCAGGAATTGTCGCAATCGATCCAGGCTAAACAGACAGAAGATGCTGGATCGTTCGGACGGTCGATGCCAAGCGTGCGGCCTCGACCTGCGTGAACTCTTCGGTGCAAGAGGCGACCGAGGCCTAGATGTCCACCACGTTGTTCCACTATGCAAGCGCGGTGACGGAGTGGTTCGTACCCGAATGGCCGATCTAATCGTGCTTTGCGCGGTCTGTCACCGTCTTCTTCATGCTGATCCTGACCTGAGTCTGGATCGGCTTAAGGCAGGCTGGCGGTCCTCGCTCTAGGCTATTCGTCGTTTGCACTTTCCATGGTGAGCCGCTAACGAGCTGGTGTGCGTGATTCCCATACTTTTCGATCCGCGAGCCGCCCGCTGGGAGGTCACTGACCCCGCCTATCGGGTCTACTTCTGGCTGGTTCCTCCCGCACCCCACATGTCGGTATGCCGGGAATACCGCCTGACGGGCGCACCAGACGTCAACCACGTCCTGGCCTGGGGGTCTTCACACGCTCAGACCGGCGAGGTCGCAGTGGTCTACGTCGAACACCGTGATCCCGAGGGTGGGCTGGGCTTGATCCGACTCTCCGGTGAGGACCCGCAGTCAGGAGCACACCTCATCGCCAAGTGACAGAGAGTGCCGGGCTGTCAGGCCACAGAGCCGATCTTGAACTGCTTGAGCTCGTTGACCGCGCGGCCGACGGTGCCGTGCTGAGCGGCGAAGGCAGCCGTGCCGTCCTTGCCACACAGTCCGAGGATCGGGCCGCTGCCACCCGGGTGCTGCGCGATCCAGCTGGTCACGTCGTAGACGCCGCCCGAGACCACGGTCCAGCACGAGGACGCCGTGGCGTGTTGCTGCACCTGCGCCAGCGTGTAGCCGCCAGCGGTCGTCGCCGGGGCCGTTGACGTCGGCGCGGCGGCCGCGGTGGTTGCGGCCGATGTGGACGGGGTGGCAGTAGTCGTGCTCGGCGCAGCGCTCGTCGCGCTCGGCGTGGATGATGCCGCGGCCGGGGTGGTCGAGGCGATGCGGTTGCCCCACACGGCCTCAGCACCGCTGTGGCCGACCAGCACGGTCATCACCAAGGTGGCCCCGGCCGCCACGATGCCGGCCGCCCCGAGCACCTTGACGGCACCCGAGTCCCGCGCCGGCTCACCCGATGCGCCAGCGCCTGCAGCGCGGCGAGCGGACTGGCGCTGCATGACCATCCACACCAGGGCGACGATCGCCAGGACAGCTCCGATCAGGGGGAGCAGGTCGCCGTAGGACGCATGCGTCGCCGGGGTCCCGACGCGCTTGGCCAGCGCTTCGCCGGACTCCTTGGCCGCGACGGCAGCAGCCGTGCCCGCGAACAGGCCCAAGAGCGTGAGCCAGCCGTAGCTGCGTCGCAGTCGGCGCACCAAGACGATGGCGACGAACGCGAGCGCCGAGAGCGGCAGCACGATGACGGCGACATGGACGACCAGCGGGTGCACCGGCAACCCGGAGATCGTGTCGAACAAACCCGAGTCAGAAGCGAAGAACGGCATAGTTGAACGTTAAGCCAGGCCCATCTCGCCCGCGACCTGGGCGCGCTAAGGGAGCGTCAAACCTCCCTCAAGACCCGCCCGTATGCCGTGCGACAGCCGATCGACCACGATCAGCGTCCGGAGGGTCGGCGGGTACTCGGCCGCCTGTCGAGAACGCCCGTAACCTGTGCGAGTGAACCCCTTCGAAAAGGACTTGATTGCTCGCGCCGAAAGGGAGCGAGCGATGGCGGCTGAACGCGCCAAGGAGTTGGCTGAAGCTGCAGAAGACGCCCGACGGCGTGAGGCAGCACGACAGGATGACTCTCCCCAGGCCCAAGCCGAGTGCGCCGCGATGTTCACCCGGCTGCTCGGCGAAGCATGGAACGCTTTGTGGGCCGGGCCGGCCTTTCCGCTGGGAGTCTGGCAAGCGGGTGCAGGGGGATTCTTGCTGGCAAGCGACGACGTGGTCCAGATAACTGGCGCCGCGATCGCGCTCCCCGCATTGCAGGAGATCCAGGTGGCGGTTACCCACCTCGGGCACCTCGTGGAGACGGTCCCGATCCGGCTGGGCAGTGGCAAGTTCGGTTACACGCGATTCGTGTATGCAGACGGTCACGTCACCGCTACCGATCACCAGCCTCTCAAGATCATCCATGCCAAGGCGATGGATGAGTTCAAAGGGCGAATGGGGGGATACGTGAGCGAAGTCCGGAGGGTGTTCCACCCCTGCGGGGTGTTAAGGCAAAGGACTACACCGTTTCCCGGCTTGTGGATACACGACGGCGAACTCGTCCTCATTCACTCGTCAAGCCAGCTGAGCCCGCTCTCGGTGCGTGAGCTCATGCTGGACTCACTCTCGAAACGATGAGCCACCGTTGACGTTACCGCGCTGACCTTCGCGCGCGGGCGCGCTCCCATCCTGCTGCTTGGCCGGCATACAGGGCCTCCCACTCGGGCTCCTTGATGCCATCGAGGGAAAGCCCGAAGACCGATCGGCAGACCTCGGCCAGCTCATCCGCCGAGGTCAATACCCGCTCGTGCCAACCGGATTCGTCGATCCGGACCAGCCAGGTCCAGCGCAGCAGGTCCACTCCGGAGGCGTCGCGGCGCTGCACCGCCAGCGCACGCACGAAGGGCGAGTCGGGCGAGGTCGACAACTCGGTATGCCGTGCAGTCGCCTCCACCCACGAACACGCCTGCCCCGCAAGGTCGAAGCCGACGAACGAATCAGCGGCCGGGTCATGGTCGAACCGCCACCCACCCACCTCGACATCAGAGGGACGCAACCCATAGACAAAGGGGCCCTGCTGAATCCGCCCCGCCACCAACGGAATCGGCTCATGCAGGGCGCTGCCCAGCCCCACGTCGACCAACCAGGCCACCCCATCGACGGTCACCGTCAGTGCGAGATGATTGCCATTGGCCCCCACCGGCCCGGGATCACGCGGCCCCTGCACCCCCGCGCGGTGGAAGCGCACGGCATACCCGAATTGCTCTAGAAGCCAAGCCAATGCGGTGTTGAGGTGAAAGCAATACCCGCCCCGACCGGCCAGGAAGGCTCCGACCGCCCCGGCCACGTCACAAGGGTCCGGCCGTCCGAGCACCAGGCGCATGGTGTCGTAGGGAATCCGCTCGACGTGCGCCCGGTGCAACGCCACCAGCGTCGCCGCGTCAGCGGGTGCTCCGGCGAGGTCCGAGCGGCCCAACCGCGACAGATACCGCGCCACGGTGCCTGAGTTGCGCTCCATAGCAGCCAGTCTGCCGTTAGGTTCGGGGCTATGCAGAGACTGCGCGGGGCTCGCGCCACTTGGTATGCCGTGAATGCCGCCTCCGCGTGGCTGGGGCTGGCCGTCTCACTGGCCATCAATCTCAGCGGGGCCTATCGCAAACCGATCCTCGAACCGAGCCACTACGGCTACAACAAAGGTGCCCTGGCGCCGGTGAACGAGGGCTTCTACGACTGGGTCTCCTTCTTCACCATCTGGTCGAGCGTCGTCGCGGGCATCGCCCTCACCGCCTTGTGGCTGCGCACTCGCCGCGGAGCACCCGCCGGCGACGCCGCGGGTCACCCAGACTGGCCGGCACCGCTGCCGCGCTGGCTGGCCGACCTCTGGCTCAGTGGCCTCATCATGGTCACCGTCACCGGGCTGGTCTTCAACCTCGTGCTCTCCTCGCAAGCCACCCAGGAGGGCTGGGACAACCTCGCCAATTCGCTTCTGCACCAGGTGACTCCGGTGCTCACGGTGTTCGTCTTCGCATCCGTCGGGCCGCGTCGACAGGTGTCGTGGAGCACGGTGGGTCGCGCGATCATCATCCCGTTGGCCTGGGTGCTCTGGATGCTCGCCCGCGGCGCCATGACCCACACCTACCCCTATGGCTTCATCGACGTGGTGAGCCTCGGCCTGAGCACCGCCTTGGTCAACCTCACCGGCGTCCTCGCCCTCGGCCTGGCCATCGCGGCCGGCTTCGTGGGCCTGGACAAACTCCTGTCGCGCTCCCCCTCCGCACAGCACTGAGGATGCCAGCCCCCGGCGATCGCGAGCGTCCCGGCCTGCAACGCCGGCTTGGCCTTCCCGACGCCATCGTCATCGGCCTCGGGTCGATGATCGGCGCAGGGGTCTTCGCGGCCTTAACCCCCGCCGCAGCGGCCGCCGGCCCAGGCCTGCTCATTGGCCTGGCCATCGCCGCCGCCGTCGCGTGGGCCAATGCCATGAGCTCTGCCCAGCTCGCCGCCCAGTACCCCTCCAGTGGAGGCACCTACGTCTACGGCCGCGAGCGCCTCGGTCCGCTGTGGGGGTTCGTCGCCGGGTGGTCGTTCGTCGTCGGCAAGACCGCCTCCTGCGCGGCCATGGCACTCACCGCCGCCACCTATGCCCTCGGTGGCCCCGCTCGCGGCGTGCGCTTCGTCGCCATCGCGCTGGTCGCGGCGCTCACCTGGGTCGTCGTGCGCGGCATCACCAAGACCGCCCAACTCGCCCGGGTGCTACTGATGGTCACCCTCGCGGCCCTCGCGATCACGGCCCTGGTCATCCTCGCCTTCACCCGCGATTGGCAATCGCCGCTCATGACGGACGCCACGGCGGAGACCGCAGCGGCCGGCGTGGCGACCGCGGCAGGTGACCCCACGGCATACGGGATCGTGCAGTCCGCGGGGTTGCTCTTCTTCGCCTTCGCCGGCTACGCACGGATCGCCACCCTCGGCGAGGAGGTGCGCGACCCGGCCATGACGATCCCCCGCGCGATCACCCGGGCTCTCGGGATGGTCATCGCCCTGTATGCCGTGCTGGCGCTGCTCCTGCTCGCGACGATCGGCGCGGACGGGATCGCCGCCTCACCGTTGCCGCTGCTGGCCGCCGCACAGGCCGCCGACGTGTCTTGGGTGGGCCTCATCTTGCGGGTCGGCGCGACCGTCGCCAGCCTCGGCGCCCTGCTCGGGCTGATGTCGGGCGTGGGTCGCACGGCGTTCGCCATGGCGCGGGAGGGCGACCTGCCGCCCCAACTCGCCACGGTGGACGAGCAACACCACGTCCCCGCCGTCGCCCAACTCGCCCTGGCCGCCGCGGTCGTGCTGCTCGTCGCAGTGACCGACCTGCGGCACGCCATCGGGTTCTCGTCCTTCGGGGTGCTCACCTATTACGCGATCGCCAACCTCAGCGCGTGGACCCAGGACGACACCCATCGCCGCTGGCCCCGCCCACTGCAGCTCGCCGGACTGGCCGGGTGTGTCCTGCTGGCCATCACGCTGCCGATCGGGTCCGTGCTCGTGGGAGCAGCCGTCATCGCGGCCGGCGTGGTCGGCCGTTCGGCGTTCCGCAGGCCCGAGGACTCAGCGCCGGCGTGACGTGCCGAAGATCGACCGGGTGATCTCCCGGCCGATGACCGTGCCCGCTGAGCGCATCATCGACTTGAAGACCGAGGACTGCACGACCTGCTCGACGACCGTGGGCTCCTCCTTGGGCGCCCGCGCCTGACGCGCCGGAGCCTGCCGCGGGGCAGGGGCCTCGGGCGCCGGCTCAGCGGCCTGGGCGTCAGCCTGCGCCTTCGCGGCCGCAGCGGCGGTGAGCTTCTCGTAGGCCGACTCGCGGTCCATCGCCACGGCATACTCGCTGGCCAGAGACGAGGCGGCGACGACCTGGTCGACCAGCGCGTCGGCCGAGGGGCCCATGAGCGACTGCGGGGCTCGCATCCGGGTCCACGCGACCGGCGTCGGGGCGCCACGCTCGGAGAGCACGGTGATGATGGCCTCGCCGGTGCCGAGCTGGGTGAGCAGCTCCTGCAGGTCGTAACCGCTCTTGGGGTAAGTCGAGACCGCCGCCTTGAGCGCCTTGGCATCGTCAGGCGTGAAGGCGCGCAGCGCGTGCTGCACCCGGTTGCCGAGCTGGGCGAGCACGTCGGCGGGCACATCCTTGGGCGACTGGGTGACGAAGAAGACGCCGACACCCTTGGAGCGGATCAGCCGCACCGTCTGGGTGATCGCCTGAAGGAAGTCCTTGGACGCATTGGCAAAGAGCAGGTGCGCCTCGTCGAAGAAGAACACCAGCTTGGGCTTGTCGAGGTCGCCCACCTCGGGCAGGTCGTGGAAGAGGTCGGCCAGTAGCCACATGAGGAAGGTCGAGAAGAGCTGCGGCCGGTCCTGGACGGCCGGCAGCTCGAGCATCGAGACCAACCCACGCCCGTCGGGTGCGGTGCGCAGCAGGTGGGCAGTGTCGAACTCCGGCAGACCGAAGAAGACGTCAGCGCCCTGGTCGGCGAAGGTGATGAGCTCACGCAGGATGACCCCCGCGGTCGCCGACGACAGCCCGCCCAGCTCCTTGAGGTCGGCCTTACCCTCGTCAGAGGTGAGGTGCTGCACGACCGCGCGCAGGTCCTTGAGATCGTCGAGCCAGAGGCCCTTCTTGTCGGCATAGTGGAAGACCAGCCCAAGGCTGGATTCCTGGGTCTCGTTGAGCCCCAACACTTTCGCCAGCAGGGTGGGTCCGAACTGCGACACCGACGCCCGGATCGGGATGCCCTTGCCCTGCCCGCCCAGGGAGTAGAACTCCGTCGGGTATGCCGTGGGCACCCACTCCTCGCCGATGTCGGCAGTGCGCGCGGTGATGCGGTCGCTGGGCGTGCCAGGCGAGGCCATGCCCGAGAGGTCACCCTTGATGTCGGCGAGGAAGACCGGCACCCCACCCTGGGAGAGCTGTTCGGCCATCAGCTGCAGGGTCTTGGTCTTGCCGGTGCCGGTGGCGCCGGCGACCAGCCCGTGGCGGTTGAGCACGGCCAGCGGGATCTTGACCTTCGCGTCCTTGTATGCCGTGCCGTCCTTGACGGCGGCACCGAATTCCAGTGCGCCACCGGCGAACTCGTAGCCGGCCTTGATCTGGGCGATCTGTTCGGGCAGGGCGGACGCGGCTGCGGGCGCGTCCTGCGGGGTCGCTGCCGAAGAAGCTGCCGAAGCGGGGGTCGTGTCGGTCACGAAACGCACTCTAGTTGCAGTCCGCGGGCGCGGTGCGGCAGACGTGGGTCCGGTGTGCTGCCTACACTGACCGCGTGATCTTCAAGGGCATCGGCGAACACCGTCCGTATCCCGACCATGGCCTGGTCACCACCCGCGACTGGGCCGATGTGCCACCCCGCCAGGTGCGCCTGGCCGATCTCATCACCACCAAGCGCACCCTCGACCTGGCTCAACTGCTCGCCGAGGACTCGACCTTCTACGGCGACCTGTTCGCGCACGTCGTCCAGTGGCAGGGCAAGCTCTACCTTGAGCAGGGCCTTCACCGAGCCCTCCGAGCGGCGCTGCAGCAGCGTGGCACCCTGCATGCCCGCGTGCTCGTGCTTGACTAGGCTCAGCCCTCTGCGCATGACCAGCATCGTGACCCTGTCTTCGGGAGGCCCCCGGTGAGCTTCACCGTCGAGTCGGAATCGGTTGCCCGTTCGCGGCGCAACCGCCGCGCCGCTATTACCGTGGCGGTCATCGTCGCGCTGCTGTTCGGCGTCTTCTACTTTGCGGCCTCCTACTGGAACACCCCGCCCACCAAGGCCACCGCCACGACCTCGTCGTCGTGCACCCCGACCCCTGGCACGATCCAGCCGAGCCAGATCACCGTCAACGTCTACAACGCGACCAAGCGCAATGGTCTGGCGGGCTCGACGGCCAAGGCGGTCAAGGACCGCGGCTTCGTCGTCGGCACGGTCGCCAACGACCCGCTCAAGAAGACGGTCACCGCCCCGGCCGAGGTGCGTTTCGGGCCCGCCGGTGAGGCTGCGTCCAAGGTGGTCATGGCGCTCATCCCGGGCTCGGTCGCGGTCAAGGACACCCGCGCCGACGCATCCGTGGATCTCGTGCTCGGTGACGCGTTCACTGCAGTGCCGACCCCCACCGCATCGGCCTCAGCCACCTGCTGAGGCGACGCAGCCGGCATACCGACTGGGTTTCCTGGCCCCGTATGCCGTGCCGCTCCTCGCGCGCGGTGGCAACGCACCCGGCATACCGGCGTTCCGACCTACCGGCTCAGGCGGTTTCGCTCACCGCGAGGATGATGATCGGCAGCATCCGGGCCGCAAGCGAGCCGCGGTCGTTGGCTGAGCCGCCGGCGATGAGGCTGCTGCGGACGCTTGCCTCGAAGACCGCCTCCAGCGTGTCGAGGGCATCGATCGGGTCGACTGTGAGCCGCAGGCCTCGGGACGCGAGCGCCGCGATGAGGAACGGCCCGAACTTCGCCCGCAACGCCTCCCGCGCCGCCTGGTATGCCGCCGCGAGCTTGGGGTCCTTGAGCGCGAGGAAGACCAACTCGGCCCGCAGCGCATAGTTGTTGGCGCCGAAAGGCTGCAGGTCGTAGATCCGCTCGACGACGACGGCCAGCGGTTCGGTGGCCTGCAGGGCCTGCGAGACGGCGGCGTTGAAGCGCTTGAGGAGCTTGACCTCCTCGCGGTCGAGCAACTGGACGAGCAACTCGTCCTTGGTCTCGAAGTTGGAGTAGAACGCCCCGCGGGTGAAACCGGCCCGGTCGCAGATGTCCTCGATGGTCGAGGCCGCGAACCCGCGCTCGGCGAAGACCGCACCCGCGGCATCCAGCAGGCGCTCGCGGGTGGCCGACCGGCTGCGCTTGAGGGTTGAGGCCGCTACTGCCGCGTCCTTCATCACTCCTCCTTAACCCTGATACATCAGTGTATCCAGGACGGATTGAGGTTGGATACACTCACGTATCGGATACGTCCGTGTATCCCGTTATGCGGCATTCACCCCACGCGCTTCTGGAGCTCCATGTCATCCGCTCTCTACGCCCTCGGCACGTGGGCGGTCGCTCGGCGCAAGCTCGTCGTCGCCCTCTGGGCCGGGCTGTTGGTCGCCTTCGGGGTGCTCGCCGGCGCCCTGCACCAGCCGATCAACGACGTCTTCACCATCCCGGGCACCCAATCGCAGCAGGCCATGGACGCGCTCACCGCGCGGTTCCCGGAGTTTGCCGGCGCCAGCGGTCAGGTCGTCGTCAGCGCACCCGCGGGCTCGAAGGTCACCGACGCCAGCGTCAAGGCTCGCATTGAAGACCTCACCGCCCGGTATGCCGCCCACCCGCACGTCCGCACGGCCGCGAGCCCGTTCAACGAGAACATCGTCGGCGCCGTGTCACCGGACGAGAGCACCGCGATCATCTCGGTGCAACTGGACACCGATGCGGCGAAGGTCACCGAGGCGATGCGACACCCCCTCGTAACGACCGCCGACGAGGCGACCCGCGCTGGCTTGCCCACCTCCATCGGTGGGGCGATGTTCATGCCGTCTGCCCCGGAGATCAGCATCGCCGAAGGGCTCGGCGTCGTCATCGCCCTCATCGTCCTCGTCGTGACCTTCGGGTCGGCGCTGGCGGCCGGCATCCCCCTGCTCACGGCAGTCGTCGGCGTCGGGGCCTCGATGACCCTCATCCTCATCGCCACCCGGTTCACTGCGATCACCTCGACGGCGCCGTTCCTCGCGCTGATGATCGGCTTGGCCGTCGGCATCGACTACGCCCTTTTCGTCCTGTCCCGCCATCGCGACCTCATCGCCGAGGGCCAGACCCACGAGGAAGCCGCCGCCCAGGCGACCGGCACGGCGGGGTCGGCTGTCGTCTTCGCCGGCGCCACCGTCGCCATCGCCCTGGCCGCGCTCGGGGTCGCCGATGTGCCCTTCCTGTCGGTCATGGGCGTCGCCGCGGCCGTGGCAGTCGCCGTCGCCGTCCTGGTGGCCCTCACCCTGCTACCGGCCATCCTCGGGTTCGCCGGGACCCGGCTGACACCGAAGCACACCGCCGACGCGCACCATGCCAAACGGCATACCAGCTTTGCTGCCACCTGGGTGCGGTTGGTGACCCGCCTGCCCTGGCTGACCGCGGTCCTCGTCATCGCGGGCCTGGCCACGATGGCCGTGCCCGCGCGCGACCTCGCCCTCGCGTTGCCCAACAACGGCACGTCCGGGCCGCAGACCACCCAGCGGCAGGCCTTCGACACCATTGCGAAGGCCTTTGGGCCGGGCGCCAACGCACCGCTGGTCATCACCCTCGACATCGTCACGACGACCGATCCGCTGGGCGTCGTTGCCGACGTCAAGCAACTCGTCGCCACCACCCCGGGGATTGCCTCGATCAGCGTCGCCACCCCCAACCGCGGCGCCGACACCGGCGTCGTCATCGCCGTGCCGACCACCGCCCCCGACGCGCAGGAGACCCGCGACACGCTCGCGCGGGTGCGCGCACTCGGGCCCGAGATCGAGCGACGCCACCCTGGGGTGACCCTGGCAGTCACCGGGCACACCGCGGCTCAGGTCGACATCTCAGAGCGGCTCGGCGGGGCGCTGTTGCCGTTCGGCATTCTCGTCGTCGGGCTCTCGCTCGTGCTGCTCATGCTGGTCTTCCGGTCGGTGCTCGTGCCGATCACCGCAGCGCTGGGCTATGTGCTGTCGGTGAGCGCGGCATTCGGCGCCGTGGCGGCGGTCTTCCGCTGGGGCTGGCTGCTCGCGCCTTTCGGCCTGCACGAACCCGGGCCGGTCATCGCGTTCATGCCGATCATCCTCATGGGGGTGCTCTTCGGGCTGGCCATGGACTACCAGGTCTTCCTGGTCTCCTCGATGCGCGCGCGCTATGTGCACGAGGGCGACGCGCGGGCCGCGGTGCGGTCGGGCTTCCTCGACTCGTCGCGGGTCGTCGTCGCCGCCGCGATCATCATGGTCGCGGTCTTTGCCGCCTTCGTGCCCAAGGGCGCGGTCTACATCAAGCCGATCGCCCTCGGCCTCGCCGTCGGCGTGTTCGTCGATGCCTTCGTCGTGCGGATGACCCTCATCCCCGCCCTCATGCAGATCATGGGCGAGAAGGCCTGGTGGCTGCCGCGCTGGCTGGACCGCCGGCTGCCCGTCCTCGACGTCGAGGGCGAGGGTCTGCACCGTCGGATCGCCGCCGACCAGGCACGCGCGGCCCGGGCTCGGGCCCACCTTGAACACGGTGGGATGCCGGCGCTTGCCATCGCTGCCCACGGGTTGGCGCTGCGCGACAGCGCCGGCGCGGTCTACGCCGACGTCGACCTCGAGGTGCCGGTCGGCTCACTCGTCGTCGTGGCCGGACCACCCGGATCGGGCAAGACCTCGCTGCTGCTCACCCTCGCCGGCCGCATGCTCGCCACCTCCGGATCGCTGGAGGTGGCTGGGCGCCTGCTGCCCGACCAACTCGGTCAGGTGCGCCGGGTCACAGCCCTGGCGGAGATTCCCGGCGTCAACGACCTCGACCCGCTGCTCACCATCGGTGACCACGTCGCCGAGCGCCTCGCGCCCACGTCGTTGCACCCCTGGGTCAGCGCCCAGCCGACCTCGCGGTTCGAGGCCCGGTTGGACGAACTACTCGGGTATGCCGTGTCCGCCGCCCCCGCTGCGCACTGGGCGTCGTCGCTGGACTTTGGTCGGCGGGTGCGCGAGCTGCAGCCGCTGGAGCGGTGGGTCCTCGGCCTGGCCCTCGCCCTCGCCGAGAACCCTGAGGTCGTCGTGGTCGACGATGTCGACAGCCTGCACGGGGACGAGGACCGGGTGGCGGCCTGGGGTGTGCTGCAGGCCCTCGTCGGGGCCTGGCGTGAGTCCGACGTCCGCGCCGACTCTCACGGGCCGACGCTCACCGTGCTGGCCAGTTGCCGCGATCTGGCCTTACCCCGGCAGCTGCTGAACGGCATACCGGTCGTGCAGTTGTCCCTGCCCGCTCGCTCGGCCGAACCCGAGGTGCTGCGCCGCTCCGGCCGCGGCGCGACCCCCTTCACTGAGGACCCCATCCTCGACCCCGAACCCGACTCCGGGTCGCTCGTCGAACACGAGGTGCGCTGATGTCCCGCCGTCCTATGCTCCCGGCCGTCGAGCTGCGGCGCTTCACCGGCAGCCCCCGGGCGCTGCTCGCGCTCTTCGCCGTGGTGCTCGTGCCGCTCATCTATGGCGGGCTCTACACCTGGGCCAACGAGAGCCCGCAGACCAAGCTCGACCAGCGCACCGCGGCGGTCGTCAACCTCGACCAGCCGGTCACGCTGACCCTGCCCGACGGCAAGCAACAGCTCGTGCCGATGGGCCGGCAGGTCGTCGGCAAGCTCACCGGCTCGACATCGCCGTCGAACTACTCGTGGGTGCTCACCGACGCGGCCGAGGCCAGCGCGGGGCTCGACGAGGGCCGGTATGCCGCGGTGCTCACCATCCCCGCGGACTTCTCCGCCGCGGCGACGTCGGTCAACGGGCCGGTAGCCGACGCCCGCTCGGCGCAGTTGCAGCTGCGGACCAATGACGCGGTGAACTACCTCGACGGCACGCTCGGGCGAGCGATCGCGTCGGGCACGAGCACCGAGGTGTCGCGCACCATCACCGAGAGCTACCTCGGGGCGATGTATGCCGGTTACACCACCTTGCACGACCAGCTCGGGTCCGCTGCTGACGGGGCAGGGAAGGTGGCCTCGGGCGCTGGGGATCTCGCCAACGGGGCCTCGCAGGCTGCCGCGGGGGCCGGAAAGCTGGCCAGCGGGTCGGCTCAGTTGGCCGATGGTGCCGATGCGCTGCGCGATGGCGCGGCGGCGTTGGCGACGGGCGCCGGGCAGGCCGCTTCGGGGGCTGCGCAGTTGGCTTCGGGGATGTCGACCCTGGACGCGAAGGCTGCTGGATTGCCCGCGGGGACACGGCAATTGGCCGACGGTGCGGCGGCGTTGGCTGCTGGCGCGGGCCAATTGAGTGGTGCGGCGGCGCCGTTCGGTGCTGGCGTGACGCAGTTCCAGGCAGGGGTTGCCCAGTTTGCCTCGGGGGCACCGCAATTGGTGTCTGGGGCACAGTCCTTGAAGACGGGGGCCGAGCAGTTGTCGGCGAGCGCGGGCCAACTCGCGGGCGGGATCGCTCCGCTGGCGGCTGGGGCGTCGCAGGCCGCGCAAGGTGCCGCTGCCTTGGATGCCGGGGTCACGGCATACACGACGGGTGTTGACGGACTGAGCCAGGCGTGCGCCGGAAGTGGCGCGGCGCCGGCCTTCTGTCAGCAACTGGCCGGATTGGCTTCGCAGAGTGCCGGCCTGCGGACTGGGGCGGACGGGGTCAAGGCCGGGACGACGTCAGTGTCCGGCGGGTTGGCGGGCGTCAAGTCCGGCCTGACCACGTGGGCGCAAGGTGCGGTGAACTGGTCGGCTGGCGCGGTGACCTGGGCCGACGGCGCTGCCGCGGCCGCCGGCGGGGCGTCGCAGTTGGCCGGTGCGGCGGGGCAATTGGCCTCGGGAGCGCAGGGAATCGCTTCGGGAGCAGCGCAATTGGCGCCCGGAGCGGCTCAGTTGTCGTCGGGAGTGACGACGCTGGCCGACTCGATGCCCGCGCTCAGTGGCGGCATCCACGATCTCGCGACCGGCACCTCGACACTGGCCGGCAAGCTGCCAGCCTTGGCATCGGGGGCCTCGCAACTGGCCGACGGCGCGCGGAAGCTCGCCGACGGCGCGTCCTTGTCTGCCGAGGGCACGGCATCGCTGCGCGACGGCGTCGACAAGCTGGCCACTGGTTCGACCCAATTGGGTTCGGGAGCCACGGATTTGCGCGATGGCCTGCAGGCCGGCGTGTCGAAGATCCCGACCTATACCGAGGCCGAGCGGGCTGCTCTGGCGGCCGCCGCGGCGACCCCCGTGACCGCCGACACCACCCGGATAAATGCGGTGAAGAACAACGGCAGTGGCCTGGCGCCCTACTTCATGGCCATCGCGCTGTGGGTCGGCGCACTGGCGCTCTACCTGCTGCTGCGGCCGCTGTCCTCTCGTGCGCTGGCCTCGTCCGCGCCCTCACCGCTGGTCGCGCTGGCCGGCTATCTGCCGGCGGCCCTGCTGGCGGCTGTGCAGGGCGTCGCGCTCGCGCTGGTGATGCAGTACGTCGTCGGGGTGCAGGCGGCCTCGTTGCCGCGCCTGGTCGGGGTTGCGGTGCTCGCTGCGCTGACCTTCACGGCGATGAACCAGGCCCTGGTGGCGATGTTCGGGACGGCCGGACGGTTCATCGCGGTGGTGCTCGCGGGGTTGCAGATGACCTCGGCAGGCGGCACCTACAGCGTGCAGACCGCGCCGGTGCTGTTCCAGTGGCTCCACGACGTGCTACCCCTCACCTATGCCGTCGATGCCATGCGCAAGGCCATCGCGGGGTCGTCGGTGGGGGTCTCGCACGACATCACCGTTCTGGTGCTCACCCTCATCGGTGCACTGCTGCTGTCGATGTATGCCGCCCGCCGCCAGCGCACCTGGACGATCACCCGCCTGCACCCGGTGGTCGCCGCCTGAGGTTGCCCGCCTGAGGATGTCCGCCTCGGGTGAAGAGAGCCGCCACGACTTGTCGACCCTTGAGGTCAGTTGTCGCCCTGTGTAGGGGGCGTGGACGACCTCAGGGCAGAGCTGGACCTTCGCCGGGTCACTGTCGCCCGTGTAGGGGGCCACAAGTGACAGCTGGCCCCCTCAAGTCACGCGGAGTCACCCCCAACTGACGCGTTTGGCTGCTTCCAGCGATGGGAAGCAACCAAACGCGTCAGTTGGCTCTGCGCCGATCGCGCGGCCCGGTAATGATCAGCCGGCCCGGCGCTGATCAGGCGGGATCCACCTCGAGCAGGTCGCCGACGGTGCAGCCGAGCACATCGCAGATCGCCGTGAGGGTGCTGAACCGGATCGCCTTGGCGCGATTGTTCTTGAGCACCGAGAGGTTGACGACGGTCACCCCGACCGCGTCGGCGAGGGCGGCCAGCGTCATCCCGCGTTGCTCGAGGAGGAGGTCGAGACGGCATACCACCCGATGTGGTTCGTCGACCGGCATCTAGACCAACCCGTCCACGTCGTCGCGCAGCGCCGCGCCCGCGACGAAAGCCTGCGCGATGAGGGCGACGACCATCCCGGCGACGATCGGCAACCACGGGATCGAGATGCTGGCCGTAGGCGGCAGGCCACCCAGCTCGGCGCCCGTCACCAGAGCTCCGCGAGCGAAGAGGTCCACGACGTAAGCCACCGGCACGGCGCCGATCAGCAAGGCGGCCAGCCAGCGCAATCGGCCGACGTTGGCCCGATCGAACGCGTTGCCCTCGGCGATGCTGCGCATGAGGCGGGCGACGATGAGGCTGCCTGCGATCAGCACGGCGGCCCACAGCAGGCCGGCGACCAGGCCGAAGATCCGCTGACCCGCGGTCGGGCTGGCCACCCGGATGTCGTAGGTCGCGGCCGAGTAGGGGACGCCCGCGGCGTCGAGCGCCGGCACGGTGACCTTGCTGATGAACGGCGTCCAGAGCGGATCACCCTTCAGCCAGCTGAGGATAGGCCCGACCACCCATCCGACGATGGCGGACCCGTTGACCAGGAAGAGCAGCGCGGTCAATCCGATGCGATCGCTCTTCGTGAAGGCCAAGCGGTCCTTGCTGCCGGTGCGTTGCTCACCCATGAGACTCCCCTGCTTCCATATCGACTTTCGATACCATGAGGAACGATATGCATATCGTTTATCGATGTCAAGAGTCAGAGTGACGAGCCTGGGAGGCGAGCGGCACGGTATACAAGACAGCGGCGATGCTCTCGGTCGGAACCGGAGAACATCGCCGCTGGTCACTGGCGGTGGCGCAGGGATTCGAACCCTGGGTGGACTTCCGCCCACACACGCTTTCGAGGCGTGCTCCTTAGGCCGCTCGGACACGCCACCGCGGACGAGGGTACCCGCTCCCCGGCCCGCGCGCACAATCGCCAGTGGCTCTCTGGCCGCGCAAGCCGTCAGCTCACCCGCAGCGAAGCCAGCATCGCGTCCAGCCGCTCGTCGGGGATGCCCCACGACTGAATCCAGAGCGACCCCGCCGCAGGATCCACGAAATCGACGACCGTCACCGTGTAAGTCCGGCGGTAGCACTCGTTGGTGCACTGCGTGTAGGCCACCGGGAACCGCACCGCCTTCTGGATCGGCGCAGCGGCAGCCACCGCCCGAGCGTCAGCTGGGGCCTCGGCGGTCGAGCCCCACCCAGGGAAGCGCCCGTTGACCGCACCCTCCTTGGGACATCCCGGAGCCGGCCCGCCGCCCGCTGCCACGCCGGTCGTCGCCACGACGAGCAGCGGCCGGGCGTCGCGCGACCCTTGCGGGATCGCCTGCCAGATCACCCGGTCGCGCACGCAGGTCGCGGAATACGGCAAGGTCTGAGCCTGGGGCGTCCCCGCCGAGTCGGGCACCGACAGGCTGACGGTCTTGCCCGCCAAGGCGAAGGTCTGCACTGTCGAGGTCTCGGACAGCGCCACGTCTTTCCCCGACGGATCGGGCGAAAAGGTCACCCAGCGCACCACCAGCACCGCTCCGAGCAGCAGCACAAGGGCCAGCGCCCCCGCGATCCCGACCACCCAGCGCCGCCTTCGCGACCATCCCCGGCCCGATTCCCCTGCCACGACCATGGCAGGAGGCTACCGACGCGCCCGGAAGAACTCCCGCAGCACCCCGCCGCACCCCGCCTCGTCCAGCCCGCCGACGACCTCCACCCAGTGGTTGGCCCGCCGGTCGCGCACGAGGTCCCACACCGACCCGCAGGCCCCCGCCTTCGGGTCCCACGCCCCGAACACCACGGTCCGCACCCGCGCGGCCACCAGCGCTCCCGCGCACATGACGCACGGCTCCAAGGTCACCACGAGCGTGCAGTCCGGCAACCGCCACGACCCGGTATGCCGTGCCGCCTCCCGCAGCGCGAGCACCTCCGCGTGCGCGCTGGGGTCGGACGTGGCCTCGCGCGCATTGGCGCCCCGACCGATCACCTCGCCAGCCGCGTCGACCACCAAAGCGCCCACCGGCACCTCCCCGGCCGCACCCGCCGCGCGGGCGAGATCGAGAGCGGCAGCCAGCCACCCGGCATACCTCGGGTCGTGCTCTTCAAGCACTGGTATGCCGTGCGGCACGCTCCCGCCCGGCACTCCCCCAGACGGCGTGGCGAACTCGGTCACGCGGTAAGTTTCGCCCATGCGCGTGCACATCGCCGACCACCAGCTCATCTCTCACAAACTCACCTACCTGCGCGACAAGCGCACCGACTCGCCGACCTTCCGTCGGCTGGCCGAGGAACTGGTGACTCTGCTGGCTTATGAGGCCACGCGTGACGTGCGCGTCGAGCCGTTCGCCATCGAGACGCCGGTGGCGCCGACGACCGGCATCAAGCTGGCCAACCCCAAGCCGCTGGTCGTGCCGATTCTGCGCGCCGGGCTCGGGATGCTCGAAGGGATGATGCGGCTGCTGCCCTCGGCCGAGGTGGGCTTCCTCGGGATGATGCGCAACGAGGAGACGCTGGAGGCGATCACCTACGCCAACCGGCTGCCCGAAGACCTGTCCGGGCGGCAGTGCTACATCCTCGACCCGATGCTCGCCACTGGCGGCACCCTGGTCGACGCGATCCGTTACCTCGCCGACCGCGGCGCCGACGACATCACGGCGATCACCCTGCTGGCCGCCCCCGAGGGCATCCTGCATGTCACCGACGCGCTCAAGGACCTCCAGGTGCCGCTGCAGCTCGTCACGGGCGCGGTCGACGAGCGGCTCAACGAGCACGGCTACATCGTGCCGGGCCTCGGCGATGCCGGCGACCGCCTCTACGGCGTCGTCTAGCGGCAACGCGAGTTTTGGTGTGGCGAACTTGGCGCTATAGCGCAGCATCTGCCACACCAAAACTCGCGTTGCCGAGACGTGGGCAGAGACGCGCGTATGCCGCCGAGACTCGCGTTGTCGAGACACGTCATGGAGACACGGGTATGCCGTGTGGTCACCATCGCGCGGCGTGCCGGCTTGGTCACTCGCGCACCATCCGTCACACTGAACTCTGATCTCCCCTGCCGTCAGCGCGCCCCCCATCAGGAGTTGACCACCCGTGAAGAAGTTCTGGCACGTCTTCCGGTGGTTCCTGCTCGCCTACTTCATCTACGCGGTCGTCAAGTCACCTGACCAGGCCGCGAGCATCGTGCGCACCCTGTTCAACCTGCTGGCCGAGGCGTTCCGCGGGATCATCGGCGTCTTCGACGCGATCCTGCGCCGGAGCTGAGACGGGGCGGCCGATGAGCGCCGTGGACGTCAGGTGACCCGAGTGGGCACCGCTGAGAGGGACTTGCTCCGCGCGAGCCAGAACGCCGAACTCCGCCTGCACCTCGCCGACGGAGAGAAGATCCGCCTCGCGGCGCGCGACCACTGGATCGTCCTCGCGCGCCCGTTCCTCAGCTCGCTGGCCATCACGGTGTTCGCCGGGTGGCTGCTGCTCACCGCCACCCCGAGGGTCAACTCGACCCTCCCCCGCGATCTTGGCATCGTCGTGGTCATCGCGTGGCTCTACTTCGGCTGGCGCTGGCTGGTGCGGCGTCATGACGTGCTCGTCGTCACCGACAAACGCATCCTGCGGTTCCGCGGGATCATCTCGACCGATGTGCCGATGATGCGGATCAGCAAGATCACCGACATGCATTACCACCGCTCCTGGTTCGGCGAAATCGCCGGCTACGGCGAGGTCACCATCGAGAGTGCCGGCCAAGAACAGGCGCTCCGCGACCTCAAATGGCTCCCAGACCCGCTGGAGAACTATCACCGACTGTGCGAGGTCGTCTTCGGCGAGAAGCACAGCTCGGCGCGCCCCCCTCACAAGTGGCGCCTGCCCCGGGTCTCGCGTCGCGGCAAGCGCAAAGCAGACCCGAACGAGGCGTTCGACGAGGGTCCGATCATCGACTACGCCGACGATGGGTCGGCACCGTCCGGACCGATCCACGCGCCGTCCCTCGACCCGCATGCCGGGCCGTCAGCCGACGGCGAGCACCCGGCATACTCGCGGGCCATTCCGGTCACCCGGCGCACCGACACCCCGCGCTATATCCCGCGGCACCGGCCGCTGGACTCGGACGAGGCCCCGCCCGGCGCCCCCGCAAAACCCGAGACGCTCTACAAGAGTCCCGACCTTCGTGAGGACCCGGCCCGCACCCAGAGCATCTGGATGGACCCCGACCACCGCTAGGTATGCCGTCCTGCACCAGCCAGTGCTTTACGGATCGCGATCCTGTCACTTGGGTCGCGCTATAGAGGTACCCAAGTCAACTGATCGCGATCCGCGAAGCAGGGCCCGGGGACACGGCGCCAGGTGACGCAGTTGGCCCCTTCGCGGATCCGCGAAGGGGCCAACTGCGTGATACGGCCAGAGGGTCAGAGGGCCTTGACGATGTCTTCGACTCGTTCCTTGGCGTCGCCGAAGAGCATCGCTGAGTTGTCCTTGAAGAACAGCGGGTTCTGCACGCCGGCATACCCGGTGTTCATCGAGCGCTTGAAGACGACGACCTCGGCGGCCTTCCACACCTCGAGCACCGGCATACCAGCGATCGGGGAGGTGGGGTCGTCCTGGGCGGCGGGGTTGACCGTGTCGTTGGCGCCGATGACCAGGACCACGTCGGTGGACGGGAAGTCCTCGTTGATCTCGTCCATCTCCAGGACGATGTCGTAGGGCACCTTGGCCTCGGCCAGCAGGACGTTCATGTGGCCGGGGAGGCGACCGGCGACCGGGTGGATGCCGAAGCGCACGTTGACCCCGCGGGCCCGCAGCTTGGAGGTGAGGTCGGCGACGGCATACTGCGCCTGCGCCGTGGCCATGCCGTAGCCAGGGGTGATAATGACGTCGTGGGCGTTCTTGAGCGCCTCAGCGACCTCGATGGCCGAGGTCTCGCGGTGCTCGCCGTAGTCCTTGGCTTCCCCGACCACGGCCCCATCGGAGCCGAAGCCTCCGGCGATGACCGAGATGAACGACCGGTTCATCGCCTTGCACATGATGTAGGACAGGTAGGCACCGGAGGACCCGACGAGGGCGCCGGTGATGATGAGCAGGTCGTTGTTGAGCAGGAAGCCGGCCGCGGCCGCCGCCCATCCCGAGTAGCTGTTGAGCATCGACACGACGACCGGCATGTCACCGCCGCCGATCGAAGCCACTAGGTGCCAGCCGAGGAAGAGCGCGAGCACGGTCATGATGCCCAGCAACAACTGGCGCAGGAAGACCTGGTCGTGTGGCACGAAGACGTAGACGATCGTCATGGCGAAGAACACGACGATGATCCCGAAGTTGATGGCGTGGCGCGCCGGGAGCACGAGCGGCGCCGACTTCATCTTGGCCGACAGCTTGAGGTAGGCCACGATCGAGCCGGTGAAGGTCACCGCACCGATGAAGACCCCGACGAAGACCTCGACGTCGTGGATGGCCGGGTAGGCCGCGGTCTCGTAGGAGGAGTTCCAGCCCACGAGCACCGCCGCGATGCCGACGAAGCTGTGCAGCATCGCGATGAGCTCGGGCATGCCAGTCATCTCGACCTTGCGGGCCAGGGCGATGCCGATCGCCGCACCGATCGCCATCGCGATGGCAATGATGAGCAACGCGTCGAAGCCCGCCGACTTGGTCGCGAGCCACAGCGTCGCGGCCAGGGCAATCGACATGCCGACGATGCCGTACTTGTTGCCCATGACCGCGGTCTCGTGCTTGGACAACCCGGCGAGGGCAAGGATGAACAGCAGCCCGGCGACGATGTAGGCGCCCTGGATGAGGGTCTCGTTCATCGGACGGCGTCCTCTCGCTTGAACATCTGCAGCATTCGCCCGGTGACCGTGAAGCCACCGAAGACGTTGATGCTGGCCACCAGCGCACCGAAGAACGCGATGCCGGTGATGAGCAGCTTGTTGTCATGGCCGATCTGCAGCAAGGCCCCGACGACGATGATGCCGCTGATCGCGTTGGTCACCGACATGAGAGGGGTGTGCAGTGCGTGGTGCACATTGCCGATGACGTAGTAGCCGATGACGACCGAGAGCATGAAGACCATGAAGTGCCCGAGGAACGGGCTCGGCGAGGCGTTGGACAGCAGCAGGAACAGCAGGGCCGCGCCGACCATCCACATCAGCCGCTTCTTGGGGTCCGGCGGTGGCTTGGGCGCCTTGACGACCGACGCCGGGGCCCCCGCCCCACCAGCAGCGGGAGCGGCCGACACCTGCACCGGCGGCGGCGGCCAGGTGACCTCGCCGGCCTTGGCGACCGTCATGCCGCGGACGATGACGTCATCCCAATCGAGAACGGCCTGACCGTCCTTGCCGGGGGTGACCAGCTTCATCAGGTTGACGATGTTGGTGCCGTAGAGCTGGCTGGCCTGGGTCGGGAGCCGCCCTGGCAGGTCGGTGTAGCCGATGATCTTGACGCCGTTGTCGGTGACGACCATCTGGTCGGCGACCGAGCCTTCGACGTTGCCACCGGCCGCGGCGGCCATGTCGACGATGACCGAACCCGATTTCATCGAGGCGACCATGTCGGCGGTGATGAGCCGCGGCGCCGGGCGTCCGGGGATGAGCGCGGTCGTTACGACGATGTCGACGTCCTTGCACTGCTCGGCATACATCCGGGCGGCGGCCGCGGCGTAATCCGCCCCCATCTCCTTGGCGTAGCCGTCGCTGCTCACCTCGCCCTCGGCGACATCGGGCTTGACGAACTCGGCGCCCATCGACTCGACCTGCTCGGCGACCTCGGGCCGGACGTCAGTGGCCCGGACGATCGCGCCGAGGCTGTTGGCGGTGCCGATGGCGGCCAGGCCGGCCACTCCCGCGCCGGAGATGAAGACCTTGGCGGGGGGCACCTTGCCGGCGGCGGTCACCTGCCCGGTGAAGAACGACCCGAAGTTGTGCGCCGCTTCGAGCACCGCGCGATAGCCGGCGATATTAGCCATCGACGAGAGCACGTCCAGGGCCTGCGCCCGCGAGATGCGCGGCACGGCATCCATGGCCATCGCGGTCACCCCGCGCGAGGCGAGCGCCGACACCAGGTCGGGGTTGAGCCCCGGCGCCATGAGGCTGACGATGATCGCGCCTGGGCGCAGCATGGCGATCTCGGCGTCGCTGGGGGCGTTGATCTTGGCGACGATGTCGGCGCCCCAGACGCTCGCCGCATCCCCGATGGTGGCTCCGGCGGCGGCATACGCGTCGTCGTCGAAGCTGGCCTTGGCCCCGGCGCCGGACTCGACGGTCACGGCATACCCGAGTTTGAGCAGTTGGTCGACGGTCTTGGGGGTGGCGGCGGCGCGCGTTTCACCTGCGCGCGACTCCCGTGGGATACCGATGAGCACGTGCGACTCCCGAGGTTCGTGGAGTGATACCGCGACAGGGCGGCGAACCCGGGGATTCCGGGCACCAGTAGAAACCTATGGGTTCGCGCGTCCCCCGTGCCAGGGAAGAAGGTCCGGGCGGGCCCGCCCGACACAGATCACACGGGGCAACCGGGAACTTCACGCTCCGGTCACCCACCGCTCACCTTCCCGGGGTGGCCCGAGTCAGGTATGCCGTGCGCGCGGGTGGGCGGCGAGGGTCGCCAACCGGTCAGTTCGGGCGGCCCAGGCGCCCGGCCTGGTAGTCCTCGAAGGCCTGCACGACCTCGGCGCGGGTGTTCATGACGAACGGCCCGGCCCAGGCGATCGGCTCGCGGATCGGCGCGCCTCCCAGCACGATGACTTCCACCGGCTCGGTATGCCGTCCGGCCGAGTTCGCGTCGGCGGTCACCGTCACGAGGTCACCGGCTCCCAGCACGGCGAGCTGGCCACCCTGGATCGCGGTGGCGTCAGTGCCGCCAGCGCCGCTCACGGCGCCGGCGCCACCCACGGTGCCACGCCCGGACATGACGTAGACGAGGGCGTTGAAGTCAGAGCGCCACGGCAGATCCATCCGGGCACCCGGGGCGAGCGTCGCGTGGACCATCGACATGGGGGTGTGCGTGGCGCCGGGGCCGCGGTGGCCGGCGACCTCTCCGGCGATGATCCGCACCAGCGCGCCGCCGTCCGGCGAGGAGAGCAGGACGACCTGGTCGGGGGTGAGGTCCTGATAGCGCGGGGTCGCGAGCTTGTCGGTCCGCGGGAGGTTGACCCACAGCTGTAGGCCGTGGAAGAGCCCGCCGCTGGCGACCAGCGCCTCCGGCGGGGCCTCGATGTGCAGGATCCCCGAGCCGGCCGTCATCCATTGGGTGGCGCCATTGGTGATCGTGCCGCCACCGCCGTAGGAGTCCTGGTGCACGAAGGTGCCGTCGATGATGTAGGTGACCGTCTCGAAGCCACGGTGCGGGTGCCACGGGGTGCCCTTGGGCTCACCCGGCGCATAGTCGACCTCGCCCATCTCGTCCATCATGATGAACGGGTCGAGCAAGGCCAGGTCGACCCCGGCGAAGGCCCGCTTGACCGGGAAGCCCTCGCCCTCAAAACCTCCGGGCGCCGTCGTCCGCTGGCGCACCGGCCTCGAACGCAGGCCGGCGGCGGGGTCGAGCACGGGCAAGGTCGGCAGGACGGACAGATCGGCGACGGACACGGCCGGCACGATGACTCCTTGGTGGGCCGACCGACGAGGTCCGCCCTAGTTGGTTGAATCTTCAGCTATATGGCCCAACGTCGTGGCGAGCGCGCTCATTCCCGCGGCGACTCCCGTCCGCAGGCGCACGTCCACGAGCACCGATTCCTCGTCCAGGGAGAGGTCGACATCGAGCAAGTGACCATCGACAGCCCCCTGCAAGACCTCGCGTACCTCTGACCGATCGACGGTGCTGGGACCGACGATACTGATCGACCCCAACCGTCGGTCCCGACCCGGCCGCCACCGAGCCAGGACCCGGGCCTGGGGACCGGCCACCTGCAAGGCGGCGACGAGCACCCGCCGGAAGGACTCCAGCACCTCTTCGGCCACTGGAGCGGCCGCTGGTTCGGCCACTGGAGCGGCCGCTGGAGCAGCTACTGGTTCGACCACCGGAGCACCCGCCGGACCGACCGCTGGAGCCGCCGCCTCGCTGGCCAGCCCCGCGGAGGGCGACTCGGCGGTGAGCACGACGGTCGTGCCGCGGGCCCGGCATACCTGCACTGCTGCCGCGACGGCAGGTGAGACGAGCGGTCCGGCGACGAGCCGGTCGCGGGTCGCGGCTTCCAACACGAGGCACCGGGCCGCATCGGACGCGTCGAGTTCCTCGGCGGCGGCGATGCGCCGCAGCATGGCTTCGACCCGGCTGCCCAGGGAACGAGTGCGCTCGGCCGCCACCCGGTCGGCTTCCTCCAAAGCCGCGGTCGCCACCCGGAGCCGACCGAGTCCCGCGGCGGCGGTGTTGAGGTATGCCGTGGCGCCGTCCAGTGCCGTGCGGATCCCCCACGACGCCATCGCGAAGGCGATCAACTGGGGGGAGGTGTCGACGAGGACGCCGACGTGGACCCCTCCGGACACGGCTTGGCCAAGAGCAATGCCGGTGACGACCGAGGCCACGGTGGCGAGGGCCCAGCGACTCGGGAAGCGGAACATCAAGACGGCAATGGTCGGATTGGTGATCCCCACGAACCAGTAGTGCCAGCCGATCTGGCCCGGGTCGACGAGGTTGACCGTACTGACGAAGGCGAGGACCCCGCACCCCAGCCCGGCGGCATACGCGGCGGGTGCGAACCGGCGCGGAGTGAAGGTCGCGACCGTGCCGAGCAGGTAGGCGAACATGAGGCAGGCGCCGAGGACCGGCAAGGACCGCGCGCCGTCGGCGTGGACGAGCGCCAGGGCCGCGTAGTCGATGAGCGCGACCGCCGCGATGGCGAAGATGGCGACGAAGTCCAGCGGGTTCCAGGTTTGGGTGGTCGCAAAGGGTCCGCGCGGTGAGGGGGCGTGGACATCGATGGTGACGGTGGTGCCGTGGCCCGGGCGGGATCGCACCGACGCGGTGCCTCCGACGATGGCGACCCGCGCGACGATCCCCCGGCTGACCCCGGCGCGGCCCGCACCGACCTGCCCGGGGTCGAAGCCCCGCCCCGAATCGGTGATGCGCAACGTGATCCGGCCGGCCTCGAAAGCTCCCGAGGCCGTCGCCGAGTCGACGCCGGAATGCCGGGCCACGTTGGAAAGCGCCTCGACGGCCGCGTCCATCACTGCGCGGGCTTGACTGCTGGGCAGGATCGCGGTCGAGCCGTCGGCCTGGACCTCCCA
The DNA here is from genome assembly GCA_016710645.1 of Actinomycetales bacterium. Classification (GTDB taxonomy): domain Bacteria; phylum Actinomycetota; class Actinomycetes; order Actinomycetales; family Dermatophilaceae; genus Phosphoribacter. The sequence continues at coordinate 32,781 of JADJVI010000042.1, forward strand.
ATGCAGGTGCAGACCGAGACGGAGCGCGTGGCGGCGTAGCTGACCTTCGAACCAGGCGGGCGCGGCCCACCCCAGATCGCCACCCCATGGTTGACCGTCCTCAGCCAGCCGATCGTCGGTGACGAGGGCCAGCATCGCGGGGGCATCGGACAGGTCCCCGAGCGAGGCCGGGGATCCGACCACACGGAACGAGCTGATGGCATCCGCGGCCAGCTCGGCGGCCCCCGCGCGGTCGGCGGGCGTGCGGGCCCGGGCGGCCAGGCGCAGCGCCCCGAGCACCTTGTCGTGGATGAGGCTGTCCCACCGCACCGACGCCGCCGACAACGACCGGGCGCGAGCTTGCGTCTCGCGCTCCTCCCACACCTGGCCGAGGGCCGTCTCGACCTTGGTCGCGGTCCGCGCCATGATCGCGATCGCCAGCGCCGCGAGGCAGCCCGTGGTGAGGTGCGGCAGCGCCGTGAGAGCGGACTCGGTCGTTCCGAGCAGGTCGCGACGGGCTAGGAAGATGGTCCCCGCGGCGAGGACCGAGACGACTACTCCACCGATCGGCCCCAGGGCGAAGCCCGCCACTCCGTAGCTCGCGCTGGCCAGGATGAGCAGCGGGGGTAGCACGGTTGGCGCGGACGGGGGGTAGGCGCCCCACCACTGCACGACTCCGCACCCGAAGGTAAAGACCACCGCCACCCGTAGCGCCCAGGGTTGCTCGGCCGTGCGGATCGCGTCGACCAGGCACCAGAGAATGATCGCGGCGCCCGTGGCCATCACCACGGGGAGGGTCACCCCGGGATAGGCAGTGGGGCTGAACGCCTGCTGCCCGGCGGCACCCAGCCAGAGCATGACGAGGATCGCGCAGGCGCCCCAGTGCAGCCCGCGATAGAGCGAGCTTCGAGTGAGGATCACGGCAGGGGCGGCTGGGTCGCGTCCTGGGGGGCGGGGAGATAGCCGTCTTCGACGGCGCGGATATAGAGATCGACCTTGCTGTATGCCGGTCGGCCGGCTTTCGCGTACTTCTGGCGGGCCCGGTCGAGATACTCCTTGGCGGTGTCCTCGGCCACCTGCATCCGCCGAGCGACCGATTTCATCGGCAGCCCGGTGGCATATAGGCGCAGAGCCTCGGCCTCCCGCGGGGCGAGGTCGGGCACCGGCCAGTCCTCGGCGTCCTCTAGCGCTGCGGCCCACTCCGCGTTGAGGAATGCCTGGCCCTGCGAGATCTGCAGGATCGCCGCGGCGAGCGTCGCCAATTCCTCACTCTTGGAGACGATTCCGCTCGCGCCGGCTTTGAAGCACCGGGAGATGACGCTGCGTCGGCCCTCTTGGGTATAGAGCAGCACCGGCAGACCGGCGTCGACTAGGCGGGCCACATTGCTGGCCGGATCGCTGTCGTCGGCCAATTGCACGTCGAGGACGACGACATCGAGGAATCCTGTGCCACCGAGGGCGGCGAACAGGTCGGAAACGGTGGCTGCGCTCAACGGGGAAGTGAGTTGCGGCAGGAACTCCTGCAAACCCGCCAGCACGCCACGCAGGATCGCGGGATGGTCGTCGACGACTGCCAGCTGCAGGGTCGACGTTGCCATGTCGCCCACTCTGGCAGCCGATGTCCCGAATTGCGCGGCAGAAAGTCCCTGGTATGCCGTGAGGTCACCGTGCACTCCCAAGCGCCCGCGCGAGATGACGCAATCTCCCCTTTCCGCGTCACCTGAGGTCGCTGAATCGGCAGCTCTCGTCATTTCGCGCGTGCTCATCGAGTCTCCTCGTCGCCGATGCGGCCATGTGCCGGGGCACATGAGCCAGCGACGCGCTCCGGCCGTGCGCGCCCTCCCATGAATCTCACTGTGACACCGGCCGCATCGAAGCTGAACCCCCGCATAGGTCCCCGGACCCGGGGACTTGCCGACCTCCGAGCACCGCGGCACATTCGTCAGTGGCACCAGTGGATGGCGCTGAACAGGGTCAGGAGCGGGTCACCCGGATAGGGGGGCTCCTGGCCCTGAGCCATGAGGTCAGCCGGTGACTGCTGCCGCTCCCGCCGAGGCGACCTCGGCGTCCTGCTCGGCGCTGCCGCCCGAGCAGCCCACCGCGCCGACCAGCGCACCGTCGACGAGGATCGGCACACCACCACCGAAGATGACCAGCCGGTCGCGGTGCACCAGCCCGGCCAGCAGCGCGGGCTCGTCCTTGATCGCCCCGTACCACGCGTCCGTCGGCATCCCGTTGAACGCACACACCGAATACGCCTTGTCGCGCGCGATCCCCATCGACAGCAACGCCGCGCCGTCCGGCCGCAGGAACGCCAGCTCATGCCCCGCCGCGTCGCACACCGAGATGTTGACCGGCACGCCGATCTCCTGCGACTTCCCATAGGCCGCGTGCAGCGCCGCCAACGCGCCCTCAGTCGTGAGGGTGGCTCGGTTGGTCACATATCCCACCGGAACAACTCCTTTGTATGCCGTGTGGTCGGGTGTGCCGGGCCGCTCACCTCGGCCGCGCGGTCAGTCTCGCAGTCAGCGTTTGATGAGCGGTGAGCGCACGCCACCGCCGGCCTTGTCGGCCTCGTTGAAGAAGTCTTCGCGGAAGATGTCGCGGGGGAAGAGCCGCCGACCCATCAGGGTCTTCAGCGCAGCTTCGACCATGACCGGCGGGCCGCAGACATAACCTTGATAGCCCCGCAGCGAGGGGTGGTCGGCCTCCAGCACGTCGGTGACATTGCCGCTGGCGAAGCCCTCCGCCTCGGCCTCGTCGGCGGGCACCTCGGACAGGCAGGGCCGGTAGGTGAACTGGTCGGGGAACTCGTCTTGCAGAGCCCGGAACAGCTCGACGTCATAGAGCCACTCGCGGGTGCGCGCGCCCTGGTAGAGCGTGATGGGCCCCTCGTATTCGCCGTTGAGCAGGGCGTGTTTGATCATGGCGGCCATCGGCGCGAGGCCAGTGCCACCGGCGATCATGACGACCGGCTTGTCCGAGCCGGCGCGCAACACGAAGCGGCCATAGGGTCCCGAGAGGGCAACCTGGTCCCCGACCGCGAGGGCGCCCGCTCGCCCGACTCCGAGGACGAGCCGTCGCCCGCACCGGCGAAGATCCACCCATCGGTCGCCGCCCCACCCGCCACCCGGCGGATCTGGAACTCCAATCGACGTGTCTCCGTAGGGGGGTTGGCCATCGAGTAGGTGCGGTCCACGGCATACCGGCGGGTTTCTCCGGCGCGCGGTGGCACGACGATCCGCATGTACTGACCCGCGTTGAAGCGCACGTCGCGGTCGGTCTCGATGACCACCCGCTTGGTGTCGGTCGCCACATCCTCGATCGAGACGACCGTGCCGGTGTAGTCGGCGACCGGGAAGACCTCCAGGCTCTCGTCAACGTCGATGTCGGCCTCGATGACGATGTCCGAGCGCGGGATCGCGCAGCACGGCAGGGTCTTGCCCTCGTCGCGCTCGAAGTCCATCAACGCGAAGCTCGTCGACGCACCATGGTCGACGTCGCCGTCGAGCACCTCGACCTTGCAGGTCGCGCAGGTGCCGTGGGTGCAGGAGTGCGGCAGCCAGATCCCGTTGCGCAGGCACGCGTCGAGAATGGTCTGGTCGGACCGGCACTCGACCTCCCGGCCGAGCGGTTCGACGGTCACGCGGTAGGTCTCGGTCACGCCCAGCCTCTTTCGGTGAATCGGGTCGTTCAGTAGTAGCTCGCCAGCCGCAGCCGGCGCAGCATGGCATTGGTGAGCCGCAGCGATTCGTCGCGCAGCTCGATCTCGACGTCGCCCTCGGGCACGGCCCGGCAGGTCAGGCAGGTGCCGCCAGCGAGCTCCTCGGCAGTCAGCACGGTGTCGGCGACCACCCGGTTGTAGCTCACCTCGCCCGAGCGCAGGTCGACCTTGCAGATCCCGCAGCCCCCGCGCCGGCACCCGATCCGATAGGAGTAGCCCGCGGCATACAGGCACTCGAGGATCGTCTCCCCCGGTTTGGCAAGGACGCGTTCGCCCTCGGGCAGGACGGTGACGACCGGCATACAGCTCCTCAGGTATGCCGGTGGCGCCCGATCGCTCGGGCGCCACCGGGATGACTCAGCCCCAGAAGGACAGGGTGTGCTTGTGGCCGATCCCCAGGTCCGCGAGCGACGTGCCGGGCTCGGGGGTGAACGGCTGCCCGTCCAGGCCCCACGAGAAAGCGTGCGACGCGTCGTAGTCCGGGTCGGACGAGGCCCACGGGTCGACGATCGCCGCACGGAAGTCGGCCCAGCTCATCGCCTGCGGCGCCCGGAAGGTTGCCGCCGCGCAGAACATCGGGTTGTCCTTCCACCACACGTGCACCAGCATGTCCTCGCCGTAGAGCTCTTGGCGAGAGCGGCTCGGGAACTCATAAGTGCCGATGGTCTTCAGTGCCATGTCAGGCCTCCTTTGCTGCCGGGGTGCCGTGCCAGGCCGCCCAGTTGACCTCGTCGCGGGAGCCGGCGATCTCGCCGCCGTCGCCCTCTTGCATGCCGTACCACGCGAGCACGTCGGGCACGGTCGGACCACCGCAGTTGCCCTGGTAGATCTGGTGCACCGGCAGCCAGGCCTGCACATACTTCTCCGGCTCGCGGTCGAAGATCCACTTGCAGCCGTCGGAGCACATGTTGAAGTGCTCGCCGTTGTAGTCGCTGGTGCGCTGGCAGATGGTGTTGAGATCGCCCGGCTCCGGGAAGGTCATCGGGATCTGGCACACCTGGCAGAGCTGGGGCAGGCCCATGAAGAAGAACCGGCCACCGTTGTCGACGATCCGCTGGGCCTTGTCCCAGCGCGGCTTCTGGAAGTAGTCCACGAAGGTGTCGGGGTAGTTCTCCGCGAGCCAGGCCTGGTGCTCCTTGCTCGGGATGCTCGTCGTGAAGTTGGCCGCGAAGGAGAAGTTGTAGAACACCCAGTAGACGAAGTGGCTGAGCGCTTCCTTCTCGTCGATGGCCTGCTGCACGTGCCGCGGGGGCTTGATGCCGTAGTACTCCAGGTCGGGGAAGAGCCCTTCGAGCATCTGCTTCTCGAAGTAGAGCTCGAACGCCTCCTTCCACGACATGACCGGCTTGGGCAGCATGTAGTCGAGCATCTGGGCAACGATCGCGGCCACGCGGTAACCCCGCCAGAACCACTTGTCGACCCATTCCTGCACGATCGGCACGTTGTCCTCGTCCTGCTCCAGGAGGAACTTGATCGCCTCCAGGCCCAGGGTCATGTGCCGCGACTCGTCGGACTGCGCCGAGAACCCGAAGGTCATCGTCGGCAGGTCACCGTTGAACGACGCCCCCGACATGAACGGCACGAAGAGCAGGTTGGTCAGCAGGTATTCGAACGAGAAACCGATGGCGATGAGGAACTCGAACGGCCCGGCCGACAGCGCGTCGTCGAAGTAGGACTTCGGCACCGACATGTACCACACCCGGTCATGCTGCTTGAGGAACGAGTGCATCCCCGAGTAGTACTTGTTGTAGTTCGACAGGGTGTGAATCTCGGTCTGCGCGTGCCGGATCTCGTCCTGGCTCTGGCAGAGCGCGGCAAAGCGCGGGCCCGGGCCATTGAAGTGGCGCGACAAGAACGCGAAGTTGCGGTGCGCCTGGTATTCCAGCGGGGTCACGCCACCGAGGAAGATCTTCATCGCGTTGAGGTAGGACGCCTGCGAGAGCGACAGGTGGCCCTGGCTCTGCGCGAAACCGTCGAGGACGGCATACAGGCGCTTGTCCTTTTCCGCCTGGTACTTGTAGTAGGCATCCACGGTGAGCCGGAAGGGGTCCTCCCACTTGCTCCAGTCGTGGATCTTGATCCCCTCGAAACTCGTGTAGGGGAACATCTCCTCCGAGCTGACGTAGCTCGGCTCCCAGTCCAGGTCCCGGGTCAGCGCGGAATAGCGCGCCTTCATCGAGAGCTTGCGGGCTGGGCGGGTCGGGGTTGCCGTCATGGTTGTGTCAATCCCTTTCAGCGCCGAGCGTTCCAGGCCAGGACGATCTCGTCGTCGTCCCATTCGGTGATATTGCCGGCCAACGTGATGATGGCCATCTGGAATTCGTGGGTCTCCCAGTCGCGGCCGAGGCGCTCCTCGACCGACTCGCGCTTGATGACCAAGCGGCCGGGGGCCTCGATCTTGACGACGCCCGGCATGTGCCGGACGCGCACGTTCGGGTTGTCGGCCTCGATCGCCTCGATGACCGCCCGGTTCTCTTCGTTCTCCTGCAGGTCGACCGAGACCATGCGGGTTGCGGGGTCGTTCATGCCGACTCCTCCTTCGAGTGTGCGCTGGCTGCGGCGGAGACGCCGAGCGCAGCGAGGGATGCGGTGACGGAGGCAGCGGCCGCGTCGACAGCGCCGACCGCGCCCGCGTCGGGCACGAGCTCGTCGATCGCGGCGGCGAGCTGGCCGACCGCGGCCTGCGCCTTGGGCAGCCACTCAGCGGCGACCGCGCCGAGGTGCTCGACATTGGCCGCGCCCGTCTCCGGGTCTGCGGCCCACGCCTTGTAGAGCGCGTCCACCCAACGGCGCTGGTCGGCGAACCACCCGGCCAGGTGCTGCGCGAGCAGGCTGTAAGACCCAGCCCCACCGAGCAGGGCGACCTCGTCGAGGTGCCGGTAGAGCACGGCATACAGGAGCTGGTCGGCCAGGTCGAGCGCGACCATCTCGACGCCCCAGTCGCCCGCGACCATGGCCTCTTCGACATAGCGGCGCAGCCCCTGCAGGGCGGGGGCGTCCATCCACGCGGCCTTGGCCTCGGTGAGCGCGTCGGTCGTGCCGCCGCCGAGCGCGAGCCCGATCCGGCTGAGGATCTGGGCGTTGCCGACCCGGTCGAACGCGGCATACCCCGCGCATTGCGCGATCGTCGTGCCATAGGCGAACCGGCAGGCGTTGCTGGAGATCATCTGGCCGCCGGACTCGTAGTGCCGCAGCGGTAGCACCAACCCGGTGAGCAGCTGCTGCCAGGCCTCGGGCAGCCGCGCGAGCAGGTTGTGCGACTCGAGGTAATCAAGCGTCTTGCCGAACGCCTCGTGCAGTTGCGAGCGCGCGGTGACATAGGGCGCGTAGTAGAGCTGCCGCGGGTCGGTGAAGGAGTAGGGGTCGGTCAGGACGAAGCGGCTGTATGCCGGGTCGTAGAGCTCCTTGTCCGGCGCCCACAGCGGGCGGTAATGGAAGTGCTCGGTGGCCTGCAGGCCGATCGTCCCCTCCTCATAGCGCGAGGCGGGGCGGTCACCGTAGCGCTCGACCAGGTGGGTGAAGGTCTTGCGGATCGGTTCGATGACCTGGGTGCGGAGTTCGTACTGCAAGGGTTCCTCCTCGGGATGGTCCTGCCGGAGAACTGTGCGGGTCGTGGTGGGGCGGTCCTAGCGGCGTTCCACGGTGGGGAACGTGGGTGCCGTCGTCAGTGCGGGTGGCGGGTCAGGCCCGACTCGAGCAGGAGCATGACGATGAGGTCGGGCAGCGAGTCGGCGTCGGTGAGTTCCATCGGCTCGCTCGCCGGGAGCCCGTCGACGACCAATTGCCCGTATGCCGTGTGCCCGACAAACCGCGTCGAGACTCGGGCTTGCCGCCCCCGGAAGAAGATCCCGAAGGCCAGCTCGTCACCGCCGTACTCGTCGGTGAGGCTGAGGTGGTCGTCCTCGTCGGCGAGCACGGCATTGGCCTCGCAGATGAGCTGCTCGGACAGCGCCCGCAGCGCCATATGCCGGTCGGCGCCCAGGTTGGCGGCGCGCCGGCGAGCGGGGCTGAGGGCGGGGATCGCCGGCTCGTCGAGATCGTCGGTCTCCGCGCCGACGATCTCGGCGACCCGGATCATGAAGGGGGTCACGGCATACCTCCTGCTGTGGTTCGTGCCTGTATGCCGGTGCGCTAGGTGCGTGGCGCGCCTCGCGCGGGCGGCTGGTCGGGTGCGGTGCCGTGGGTCCGGCTGGTCACCGGGTGGTGGCTGGAGCTGATGAGCCGGGAGCTGATTGGACACGTCCGAGGCGCGGGCTCTCTCCCGCAACCGCGCCACGGACGTGATCCCACCGTCGCCCGCGGGGGTGGGGGCGGGCCACCGACGTTCCGCGGGCCGGAACATCGCCACCCCTAGCTCACCCTGTCGCGGACCCCCACCTCCACGAGATGAGCCACTTCGTGGGTTCAGCCCTGGCGAAGCAGCAGATTGGCTCATGTCGCGAAGGGGGTGCGGGTTCGACGTGGAGCCGTAGGGTGAGGGTCGTGCCGAAGGCCACGCCGCCGACGCGGTCGCGACTCCCTCACCGACACTTCGCGCCGACCCCCGCGCCGCGAGATGACACAAACTCGCCTTTCCCGGGCCCGCGACACCGTCCAAACGGCACTTTGCGTCATCTCGCGACGCTGGCGGCTCTCGGAGCCTCCCCCACCGACCCCCTCGTCAGCGAGGTGAGCAAATCTGTGGGTTCAGCCGGACCCCGCCATCAGCGAGATGAGCCAATCTGTGGGTTCAGTCCTCGCGAAGCAGCAGGTTGGCTCATATCGCCAGGTCATAGGGGCCGCTGGCGCGGTCGCGACTCCCTCACCGACACTTCACGCCGCGCGTGCGTCGCGAGAGGGCTCAAAGTGACGTTTCAGGGGGTCAGCGAGGCGTTGAAACGTGAGTTTGCGCCCTCTCGCGAGGGGGTTCGGGTTCGACGTGGAGCCGTAGGGTGAGGTTCGTGCCGAAGGCCACGCCGCCGAACCGCCCGCGCTCGTCAAGACCCCCGCGCAACCGCGCGACGGGACCCAAGCGTCAGCCCCAGGCGCCTCTTGAAGCCAAGCGCCAGACGGAGGTCGGACCCAAACGCCAGCCCGCGCCAGCAGCGCACCCCGAGCCCAGCGGCTGGCGGCCACCGCCGTCGCTGGTCATCCTCGTGCCGTTCGCGCTGGCCATCGGGGCGAACTACCTGCACCCCTGGCCGATGGCCAACGAGAGTCTCAAACGCCTCGGCGTCCCCCTGATCTTCGTGAGCCTCGCCGGCATGTATTGGGCCACCCGCGAAATGAACCGCTACGGCACCACCAAGGTGGCCTGGCGTGCAGGAGCCGCACTCGTCACCAGCGGGCCGTTCGCGTGGAGCCGCAACCCGGCATACCTGGCGTTCTTTCTCTGGTGCGTGGGCGCGGCCTTGCTCTTCGACACCTGGTGGCCGATCGCGATCCTGCCCGCCGTCTTCGCGGCCTTCCACCCGCTGGTGATCCGCCCCGAAGAGGCATATCTCTGCCAGCAGTTCGGCGCCGAATACGACGCCTACCGAGCGCGCGTCCGCCGCTGGATCTGAGTAAGGCGAAGGGCCCGTCCTCTCGGGTGAGAGGACGGGCCCGTCGGTATGCCGTGTCACGCACCGACCGCGCAGGTCGGGATCACTTGGTGACGACGTGACCCTCACCGACGACGACCGTTTCGAGCTTGGCCTTGCGGGCCTCGACCTCGTTGCGGATCTCGCGGAAGCGAGCGTCGTTGAGCGGGTACTTCCAGAAGACGATCATCGCGATGATCGCCATGACCGCGGGGACCAGGCCGATGGAGGCGCGGATGGCCGTGAGCGCCGACTCGGACTGGGTCGCAGCGCCCCCGACGTAGCCGGCCCAACCGAGCAGCCAGGCGCCGGCCGCGCCACCGAGGGACTGGGTGATCTTGCGGGTGAAGGAGAAGATCGAGTAAGTCGCACCTTCGGAGCGCTTGCCCGACTTCCACTCGCCGTACTCCACCGTGTCGGCCTCGAGAGCGAACATCGTCGTGTTGATGAGCGAGGCGCCGACGCCCTTGATAGCGAGCATGACCATCGCGAGGGCGACCGCACCGGCCGGGGAGAAGAACAGCGCCACGCCGCCGATGACGGTGAACAGGCCGCAGTACTGGAAGAGGTTCTTCTTGCCGACCTTGTTGATGATCGCCGGGATGAACGGCGTGACGAGCAGGCCGATGCCGGCGTTGACCAGC